>NZ_JBWKZA010000029.1:0-77555 GCF_059424045.1 Pseudomonas sp. GW456-L12 | reverse complement strand
CCTTCGGCCCACTTCGGGCTAAGCCTTCCAATAGCCTCGAACTATCAGGATAGGGCTTGCCGTCCTGATCTGAGCAGCCATTTCTGTACGAGCGCCGCCGGCAAGCTGATCGGTAAGTAATGGCTTGGCCTTTTGGCATCAAATGGCAAGTTTCCATCGAGGCGTTCTTATACAGTTTTAAAAGGTAATGCCAACCCCAGCAAGCACTGCAGCAAGCGATCCATGCACAAGAAAAGCCTGAAGCCGGGGAAGGGAATCACTTCTTATAAGATCAAGAGGTTTAAATGTCCTACTCATCCACGGCCTGCATCGTCGCCCTGACGCTGGCAACTTTTGCCAGTGCAAACGCGCAGTCATCCCCTGCCGCGGCGACGCTGGTGGGTGTCGATAACTTTGTTCGTGCCGAGTCCGACCTGTACATGGGCAAAACGGTGACGAGTGGAGGCTTTGGTCAGTTTGTTCATAACCGTGAACCGGTTCCTATCGACGCTCAGAATGTCGTCCGAATGAATCGGGACACCCTCTACTCATCAGCGGTGTTCGATCTCGATGCCGGTCCAGTCACGATCACATTGCCTGAGGCCGGTGAGCGGTTCATGTCGATGCAAATGGTCAACGAAGATCACTACGTACCCGCCGTCATTTACGGTGCCGGTCGCCATACGCTGACGAAAGAGGATATCGGCACACGCTATGTGTTTGTCGCTGTGCGCATTTTCTTCGATCCCACGGATCGCGAAGACCTTGAGCAGGTGCATGAGTTGCAGGACGCAATCAAGGTCAGCCAGGCCAAGCCAGGGGAGTTCGTAGTACCGAAGTGGGATCAGGCGAGCCAGAAAAAGATGCGTGATGCCCTGGCTGTCCTGGGTTCGACAATCCCCAACTACAACCAGTCCTTTGGCCCTAAAGGTAGCGTCGATCCGATCCAGCACCTGATCGGAACCGCGACGGGGTGGGGCGGAAATCCGAGCAAGGACGCCATCTACCTCGGCGGTGTGATGCCGCAGAACGATGGGAAAACCGTTTACCGTCTCAAAGTTGGACAGGTTCCGGTCCGCAGTTTCTGGTCTGTGAGTGTTTACAACGCAGAGGGATACTTTCAGAAAAACCCATATGACACTTACTCGTTGAATAACCTCACTGCCAAGAAAAGCGATGATGGCTCAATTGTCATTCAGTTCGGTGGTTGTGACGCAAAGATCACTAATTGCCTGCCCGTTATGCCTGGTTGGAACTATACGGTCAGGCTTTATCAGCCAAGCAACGAAATACTAAATGGCCAATGGCGTTTTCCACAGCCGCAGCCCGTCGTTCTATAAGTTCAATCATTCAAATAACGACTGGTTATTTAGATCAATTGGCAGACGCCTTAGTAGCGTTAAACGCACGTTTACCAAGTTTGATATGGCTTATTAAGTCAGGGATGGCTCTGAACTACAGAGTTCACACCAAAGGAACTAAACAATGACAAGCAAAGACCATTCAAATTCTTCTAGACACCCGCAGATGTTCATCATGGGTGCAGCCCTCGCATTGACGCTGGTGTTGCCTGCCCATGCAGCCATTGACGATTCAAACGGCGCTCCATCCGTGACGGTAGGCGGCGGAGTTGCCGTTGGCCCGTTGTACCAAGGCTCTTCACACTACGCCGCGTTCCCGTCGCTGAAACTGAAGGCGCTCTTGCCTACCCAGGACTGGGGCACCTTTACCGCGGCCTTCCCGGACGGGCTGCGTTGGGACTTGCCGGGGCTGGCTCCTTTCGGAGTGGCCTTGTTGATCGGTTATGACCCGGGACGCAAGGAACGCATTCATACCCTGGACGGCCGTGATGACTACCTGCGGGGCATGGGCAACCTGGACAGCACCGCCCTGGTCGGGGCGGAAGCGTACTGGATCCTGCCGGCCGGCCGCCTGTTCGTGCGCGGCCTGCAATCGAGCCAGAACCGCCATTACGGTGGCGAAAGCCTGGGGCGCACGGCGTACCTGGAAGCCGGGGTCGCCACGGCATACCCACTGTCTTCGAGCTTGACCCTGGACTCGACGCTGTACGGCACCTGGAGCAATGAGAACGACATGATGGCGCGCTTCGGCGTCACGGCCCAGCAAGCCGCGCGCACCCGGTTCGATGAATACCGCCCGGGTGGCGGGATGCGCGACGTGACCTTGAAGCTGGGCCTCACCTGGCAATGGCAGCCACAGCTGGCACTGGAAGGCGGCATCAAGACCTACGCCCTGGTCGCCGACGCCCGCGACAGCCCGCTGACGGGTGAGAAGGTCGGTGCCGGTGCCTATCTGAACGCTCTATACCGGTTTTGATAAACCGGTAACACCGGCGCCATCCGATACAGATAAGGGAATGATCGATGAAAAAACTACCTAAGCAGTTGGGGATGACCGTGTCCCTGGCCGGCCTATTCGGCTCGGGACTGCTGCTCGCCGAAGATGCCGCCACCCAGGTCACAGACCCTCACTTCAAGCTGGCTCCAGGCTATCTGGACCCGGCTGACCTGCCAGTGCGCCTGGCGCTGCTCGGTGCCCCGCCCAAACCAGACTCCGCGGCGCTGGCGCGGGATGAGGAAGCACGGCGTGCGGCGCTGGCGCTGCGTGGCACCGTTCGGGAGAAACTCGCGGCAGCGGATGCGGCGCTGTCATTCCCTGGCCCGGCGAAAACATTCTCCTGCGCGCTGGGCACGCCGATCACCGAGAAAAGTACACCGCATCTTTACACCTTGATGCAGCGCACCCTGACCGATGCGGGCGGCTCCACCTACGCCGGGAAGAATGCCTACAACCGTACCCGTCCTTTCGTGGTGCATAACCAAAGCACGTGCCGCAAAGACATGGAGCCACTGCTGCGCACGGATGGTTCCTGGCCGTCCGGCCACTCTGCCGCGGGCTGGGCCTGGAGCCTGGTATTGGCTGAGATCAATCCGGCACGCGCCACCGAATTGATGACCCGTGGCCTGTCATACGGCCAGAGCCGGGTCATCTGCGATGCGCACTGGCAGAGCGATGTGGATGCAGGCCGCATCATGGGGGCCGCCACGGTGGCGAGCCTGCATGGCAATCCGACGTTCCTGGCGGACCTGGCGGCCGCAAAGGAGGAGGTCAAGGCTGCGCAAAAGGCGGGCCTGAAGCCTACAGAGGACTGTGCGGCCGAGGGCGTGGCGCTCTCGCTGACCCAGCACTGATCGGAGAAACACCATGATGCACAGTGACAACCCACGCTCGCCTTTGCGGTGCAAGCAGGCCCGCCTGGCGCTGCTGGTCAGCGCCTTGACGACCGCGGGCTCCAGTCTGCCGATGGTGGCCATGGCGGCAGACGCTGATGGCTGGCAGTTCAACGGCGGGCCTTACCTATGGGGCGCCGGTATCCGTGGGCATGTGGGCCACCGCAGCACCGGGACCCAGTTTATAAAATCCGACTTCTCCGACATCGCGCGTAGCGTCGATATGTCGGTGATGCTGATGGGCGAGGCGCGGCGCGGGCCCTACAGCGTACTCGCCGACCTGATGTACATCGACACCGACACCCGCAACCGTCTGCCAGCGGGCGCCCCGGCGTCCAAGCTTGAGGTGGAAAGCAAGACGGCCTCGGGATTCCTGGGGGGCGGATACCAGGTGTTGGGGGATGACGATCATCGGTTGGACGTCGCGGGCGGCGTGCGGGTCTGGTACAGCAGCACCACCATCACCCTGCACGGCGGACCTGCTGGCGGCCTGTCCGGGTCCGACAAGGCCACCTGGGCCGACGCCATGGCGGGGCTGCGTGGGCACTATGCCGTGAACGAGCGATTCTGGTTGTCATCCTGGGGCATGGCGGGCGCCGGCCAGTCGCGGGAAGACTGGGACCTGGCCGCGCTGGCGGGCTGGGAGTTCTGGCCGGGCTTTTCTGCGGTGGCCGGTTACCGGGCCATGGGGGTGAATTATCGCCATGACGGTTTTGTCTACGACATTGTCCAGAAGGGGCCACTGTTGGGGATCAGTGGGCGATTCTGAGGCTTTCATGTCATTACGTTTTTCTCTGCTACCCATCCGCAGTATGTCAAAGGCCAACCTTCGGGTTGGCCTTTGTTGCTTTCCAGGATCAGGTTTTTCGAACATCCCGTTCGATATTTTCTCATATTCACAGAAGCCAATTAGATCGATCATGCGCCACGACTCACGCAGATGCGGGTGAAACAGTGGGATGGATAACTAACCTGATCGCCTATTTAACAGGCCGTCAGTCAGCTCAAGACACACCTCAAGAGGAAGTACGCATGGCTAAGGTATTGGTTCTTTATCATTCGATGTACGGTCATATCGAAACAATGGCCCAGAGCGTGTCGGAAGGTGCCCGGAGCGTTCCCGGGGTTGAAGTCACCCTCAAACGCGTACCCGAGACCATGGACCCGGAAGCCTTCAAGGCTGCCCATGGCAAAGTGGATCAGAGCGCTGCGGTTGCCACGCCAGGTGAGCTGGGCGACTACGACGCAATCATCCTGGGTACTCCGACCCGCTTCGGCAATATGTCGGGCCAGATGCGCAACTTCCTCGACCAGACTGGTGGGTTGTGGGCCAAGGGCGGCCTGGTTGGCAAGCTCGCCAGTGTATTCACCTCGACAGGTACCGGCGGCGGCCAGGAGATGACCATTACCTCCACGTGGACCACCCTGGCTCACCACGGCATGATCATTGTGCCCATCGGTTACAGCTCGCCAGCCTTGTTCGATACGTCCAGTGTCGGCGGTGGCACGCCTTATGGCGCATCCACCATTGCCGGTGGTGACGGCTCGCGCCAGCCCGATGCCCGGGAACTGGAGATCGCCCGTCATCAAGGCCAGTACGTGGCCCAGCTGGCGGTCAAACTGAGCAAGTAACAAATCGCCAGGTGAGCGCTGAAGCAGACACTGCATAAGCAGTGTCTGGATTCGACTCCCGGCGTGGCACTCTACAGAACAAAGCCCTCGCAACGATGCGAGGGCTTTGTTGTTTCTACCAGACGTACATTGTTCTAGCGGCTCTTGAGTTATCCACACCTGCCGCTCATACAAAACATAATCGTGGCTCCGTCGCACATCGGTCCGGCTATCCGGGAGCGGACAACTGATCTTGCAATACGAGTAAGCCGGCATCCATCTTGATCAACGTGCCCAAATGAGGCATCGCGCTCTATCGCCAAAGCTCAATTCAAAAGAGTTATAGAGGCCGCCAGTTTTAGCTACTCCCAAACTTGCTGATCATTGCTTTGGTGGCAGGCAGTCAGCCTGTAGAAAAACCATCGAATAAGTGAAATGCCTATCGAAAGACAGGGGCGGAGTACCGGGGGCGGTCCACTCCGCATAATTGCCTGTCATGGCGGTAGGGCTGTCCAGCTTACCCATCGCCATGCTCGCAATGGTACCGATCTGGGAGATAGGAATACTTCCATACCAATGGACATCTTTTTCGTTCTTGAACCAGTTGCCGTTCCAATTTGGCTCGCTTGTGGAATACCACGTGTTATCGGCTTTTAAGCAAACCGTCTGAACAGTCGCCGCAGCTCCGCCTGGAATGGTGAACGTCGACATCCGCCATAAGCCAACAGGCGAACTATCAGCGTGAGCTGCGCCAACAGCCCCAGCAGCAAGGCCGAGCGAAAGCACAAAACGGATAAAGCTTCCCTTCATAAATTTTCTCCATGGAAACATGTTGCATTGAGTTGGACTGGATAGAATCCCAGTCAAAATAACTGTATATACATACAGTATTTCGACACAACCCCATGCCGATGAAATTTCTCCGGAAGGCCAATCATTTGTCCCCTACAAGGCATGCACAAAAGCTCGGCAGGCTTTAAGCACAAGGGCTGCCAGATTTCCTACGGGCAACAAACCGCTAATACCCACTTCACCAGGCCAATTCGAACAGAATGACTCACGCCCCTCAGATTGCCCTATGTGCCCGCAGCCCCCGGCCAGCAAGGCGTTGACAGGGGCGATGCTATACTTTTTTAGCTAGCGATCAGCGTGCGGTGTTATCCAGAGCAACAGGAAAACGCTCTGGAATTTCAGATAACGACTGCAGAAAAAATGGGGGCCTCTGCGACGATGAAGTAGGAGGTGACTCATGAACCGGCATTTTTACATCAGCGATAATCTCGACGAGCTGGAAACCGTTGAAAGCGAACTGGAAGCCAGCGGCATCAGTACCGAGCAGATTCATGTGCTCAGCGACCGGGATGCGGATGTGGAACAGCATCACCTGCATGATGTGAACTCACTCATGAAGCAGGATGTCGTTCACTCCGGCGAGATTGGCGCGGTCATTGGCATACCGCTCGCGGCATTGGTACTGCTCGGTGCTTATCTGGCAGGTTGGACCGAGTCCGCGGCAGGCTGGGTGCCGTTCATCTTCCTGGCGATCGTGATCCTGGGCTTCTGTATCTGGGAAGGCGGCTTCTTCGGTATCCAGGTGCCCAATGCCCACTTCAGCAATTTGAAAAAGACGGTAAGGGACGGCGAGCACATTTTCTTCGTGGACGTCGAACCCGCTCAGGAGCCGATCCTGGATCAGGTCATCAGCCATCACCCACAACTGCAGGTCGCCGGGACCGGCGCAGCAGCGCCTCACTGGATAGTGGCCTGGCTGCAGAAATGGCATCAGTTCAAGCGCACGATATAGGACGCTGCGGCGCTTGAACGCCGGAGGCGGAAGCCGGTCATTGCCCGAGGAAAATCCCCCGGGTGGAAAACACGTAGTCCGCCTCGGCGGCCATCAGGCCAACCAGCACCAGCAGGCACAACGGCGGGACGAGGATGGCGTAGACCATCGCCAGGCGCTCCCAGGCCATGTGCATGAAGATGGAAACGATCAGGCCGGCCTTCAACAACATGAGGACCAGGATCAGCGACCACCTGAAGTAGCCCTGGAAGTGAAAGTAGTCGACCAGGTAGGACAGGGTACTGAGTACGAACAGCAGCCCCCAGATCTTCAGGTACAGGCTCAGTGGATGCTGTTGACCTTGTGCATGTGCCATCGCCGGTACTCCTCTGCGGGCTCACCATAAGTAGAAGAAAGCGAAGATAAATACCCACACCAGGTCCACGAAGTGCCAGTACAACCCGGCGATCTCGACGATCTGATAGTTGCCGGAGCGCTCGTAGTCTCCGCGCAATACCTTGAAGGCGACGATGCACAGGTAGATGACGCCGACCGATACATGCAGCCCGTGGAAACCGGTAATCATGAAAAAGCTGGCGCCGAACTGCGCCGCGCCCATGGGATTCGACCAGGGGCGCACGCCTTCGGCGATGAGCTTGCTCCACTCGAACGCCTGCATGCTGACGAAGGTCGCACCGAAAGCGGCGGTCGCCAGCATCAGGGCCGCGCATTTGCCGCGTACACGGCGATAGGCGAAGTTCACGGCCATGGCCATGGTGCCGCTGCTGCTGATCAGCACGAAGGTCATGATGGCGATCAGGATCAGGGGGATTTCAACGCCGCCGATGGTCAGGGCGAACACTTCGCTGGGGTTCGGCCAGGGGACGGTGGCACTGATGCGCACCGACATGTAGCCGGTCAGGAAGCAGGTGAAGATGAAGGTGTCGCTGAGCAGGAAGATCCACATCATCGCCTTGCCCCAGGGCACCCGCTTGAACACATCCTGATCCGAGGCCCAATCGGTGGCGATGCTCTTCCACCCCGCTACCAGCGTATCGGGTGGGGGCGGGACGGGATCTTCCGGAGGGGTTGCTGAGGGCAATGCCATGGCTTCACCTCAGGCCGCAGAATGCGGCGATGGCTTGATAGGTTTCCGGCGTGCTGGTCAGCAGGAAGAAGAGGACGATCCACAGCCCCAGCAGGTAGTGCCAATAGATCGCGCAGAGCTCCACGCTGGGCGCCAGTTGCGACAGCGGAACGCGTCGCAGGAACCTGGCGCCGACTCTGCCCCAGGCCACCAGGCCTCCCAGCAGGTGCAACCCGTGTACACCGGTCAGCAGATAGAAAAAGCTGTTGGCCGGATTGGCGGAGACGAAATAGCCCCAGTCGACGAACTGCTTCCAGACCCAAAGTTGCCCCCCAAGAAAGGCGATCGCAAAGACACCGCCCAAGGCGAAGCCGAGGGTGGCCCCGTTCAATGCATCCCGCCGGGCGGCCAGCCGCGCCCACTGCAGGCTGATACTGCCCAGCACCAGCAGGAGCGTGTTCAGCCAGAGTTGCCGGGTACTGGCCAGCGGCGCCAGGGGCTCGGTCAGAGGCTGCCAGTCCGCCATTTGCGAACGCGCGATGAAGGCCAGCAGGAACAGCAGGAACAGCGAGGTCACCACCGCCAGGAACATGCGCAGGCCCACTTTTGCGGCTTTATCCCTGTCCAGGCCTGCCGGTCCCCGAGAGTGGTCGGGGGGCTGGCTCCAACGGCCGCCGGCGCTTTCGGTATTTTTCAATAGCGGCCCGTTCATGGTCTTTCGCCCGCGATCCTGGCTTCTGTGCTGTGCTGCCTCATCTGCTCCAGCTCCTGGGCAGAAACCGTCTGTGGCACGAAGTCCTGCTCTATCCCGGGCACGCTGTAGTCATAGGCCCAACGGTGCACCACCGGCAGCTCCGGCCCCCAGTTGCCATGTACGGGCGGGGTGTCCGGCGTCTGCCATTCCAGGCTGGCCGCCCCCCATGGGTTCGGGCCTGCCGGCTTGCCTTTGAAGGCACTCCAGGCCAGGTTGAAGAGGAACAACAGCTGGCATACCCCGACCGTCAGCGCGACAACGGTGATGAACGCATTCAGCTGCTGCGCCGATTGCGGGATGAAGTCGTAGTTCTGCCAGGCGTAATAGCGCCGAGGCATGCCCAACAGCCCCAGGTAGTGCATGGGGAAGTAGATGCAGTAAGTACCCAGGAAAGTTATCCAGAAATGCAGCTTGCCCAGGGTGTCGTTCATCAGGCGCCCGGTGATCTTCGGAAACCAGTGGTAGATGGCGCCAAATATCACCAGTATCGGTGCGACCCCCATGACCATATGGAAGTGAGCCACCACGAAGTAGGTGTCCGACAGCGGGATATCCACAATCACGTTGCCGAGAAACAACCCGGTGAGGCCACCGACCAGGAAGGTGACGATAAAGGCCAGGGCGAACAGCATCGGCACCGTCAGGTGGATGTCGCCATGCCACAGGGTCAGCACCCAGTTGTAGACTTTCAGCGCGGTCGGCACGGCGATGATCAAGGTGGTGGCGGCGAAAAAGAAGCCGAAGTACGGGTTCATCCCGCTGACGTACATATGGTGCGCCCAGACCACGAAGCTCAGCACGCCGATGGCAATGATGGCCCACACCATCATGCGGTAACCGAAGATGTTCTTGCGCGCGTGGGTGCTGATCAGGTCGGAGACCAGGCCGAACGCCGGCAGGGCGACGATGTAGACCTCCGGATGGCCGAAGAACCAGAACAGATGCTGGAACAGGATCGGGCTGCCACCCTGATGCGCGAGCTGCTGCCCCATGGAGATCACCGCCGGCATGAAGAAGCTTGTGCCCAGCAGCCTGTCGAACAGCATCATCACCGCGCTGACGAACAAGGCCGGAAAGGCCAGCAGGGCCAGGATCGAGGCCATGAAGATGCCCCAGACGGACAGCGGCATGCGAAACAGCGTCATGCCGCGGGTGCGTGCCTGCAGCACCGTGGTCACATAGTTCAGCCCGCCCATGGTGGCGGCGACGATGAAGATCGCCAGCGATACCAGCATCAACACGATGCCCCATTCGGTCCCCGGGGTGCCCTGGGTGATGGATTGCGGCGGATAGAGTGTCCAGCCCGCCCCGGTGGGCCCGCCCGGGACGAAGAAGCTGGAAAGCAGCACCAGGACCGAGAGCAGGTAGAACCAGAAGCTCAGCATGTTGACGTAGGGGAAGACCATGTCCCGGGCGCCAATCATCAGCGGAATCAGATAGTTGCCGAAGCCGCCCAGGAACAGGGCCGTCAGCAGGTAGATGACCATGATCATGCCGTGCAGGGTCATCGCCTGGTAATAGGTGCTGGCGTCCATGAACTCGAGGCTGCCGGGAAAGCCGATCTGCATGCGCATCAGGCCGGACAGCACCAGGGCGACGAGCCCCACGGAAATCGCCGTCAAGGAATACTGGATGGCGATGACCTTGTGGTCCTGGCTCCAGATATAGCGCGTGAAGAAGCTCTTCGGTTCGTGCAGGACTTCTGTTTCTGCATGCTCGACATAAGCCATCAGGTCATCCTCCGGTAAGTTTCGGAGCATTTCCGGCTAGTTACGGCGACTTGCCCGATTCCACCTTGCCGGCATCCGCGTCGACAGCAGCTTTCGACTTGATGAAGGCGATCAGGGCGTCCAGTTCCTTGTCATTGGGGGTAAAGGTCGGCATCACCGCGGCGTAACCCTTGACGATCGCAGCGCCGGGTTGGCGCACGGAATCCTTCAGGTAGCCCTCATCGACCTTGATCTGAGAACCATCGGCCAGGGTTTCCGTCTTGCCGTACAAACCCTGCCAGCCCGGGCCGATACCCTGGCTGCCATCGACGCTGTGGCAGGCCAGGCAACCCAGCGATTCGGCCAGCCGCTGTCCCTGCGCCGCCAGCTCATTCTGTGCGTCTGCAGGGCCTTGTTCTTTCTGCCCCACAGCACTCAGCGACTTGATGAAAGCCACCACGGCGGCCAGTTCATCTTGACTGAAAGTATAGGCCACCATGACCGGCGGATAGCCCTGGACCAGCCTGGCCTGCGGCTCGAGAATCGACTCCTTGAGGTAGGCTTCGTCGACCTGGACGCGGGTGCCATCGGCCAACTGCTCCGAGCGGCCGTACAGGTCCTTCCAGCCCGGGCCCAGGCTGGTGCTGCCGTCCTGGCTATGGCAGGCGCGGCAGCCATGGCTTTCCACCAGTTGGCGGCCTTTTTCCAGCAGGCTGTCCCGGCTCGGCGTGGCGACGTTCGTCAGCGTCTGGGCAAAGGTCGGCTGGCTGGCGAACCATTGGTCGAAAGCGCCCTGCTCCTCGACGACCAGATGGCCGCGCATGTTGTAGTGGCCCAGGCCACAGTACTCGGCGCACAGCACTTCAAACTTGCCGAGCCGGGTCGGGGTGAACCAGAAGTGGGACACCATGCCCGGCACCATGTCCATCTTCGCGCGCATCTGCGGAATATAGAAATCGTGCAGTACATCCTTTGCCCGCAGCAGGACTTTTACCGGCCGATCGATGGGCAGGCGTACTTCATTGTTCATGATCAGTACATCGTCCTGCCCGGCAGGGTCATTGCGATCAAGACCGAAGGGATTGCCGGGATCGATCCATTTGACATCCGCCTTGCCGAGTTTTCCGTCACGCCCGGGAAAGCGAAACGCCCACTGCCACTGCTGGGCAACCACTTCGAGCTGGGTAGCCTCTTGCGGCACCTGGACAAAATCGTTGTAGACCACCAGGCCAGGCGCGAGCATGCCGATGATGCCCAATGAAGTGAGGATGACCAGCCACCCTTCCAGCTTCCGGCTTTCCGGCTGGTAGTGCGCCCGGGCACCTTCGCGATGACGGAAGCGAATCACGGCGATGGCCATGAACAGCGTGATGGCGATGAAAAAGATTCCGGTGATGACCAGGGTGATCAGCAGCGTGGTGTCTATCGACCCCCAGTTGGAGGCAGCCGGCGTCATGTGCCAGGGAGCAAGCAGGTGAAACAGCACCGAAGCGACAACGACTAGAACCAGGATGATTGCTATCGCCATTTTCTCGTCTTCCTGTGCCGGTTGTTCTGTGGCCATGCAAACGCAACGTCGCCCAACCGCAGCGCCACACCGATGCCTAACCCTCCTCCCAAGCCTGCTGGAACATTGCCTCTATCCCCGGGGCAAATCTTCTGAAAAGTATAGTGCGCCCCGTCGGACCTGCGCCGCCGGGCCACATATAGGACGGGCGGGTCAGGGGCTGTTTTCGACTCAGAAAAAAGCCCTCGCGGCGATGCGAGGGCTTTGTTGTTTTCGGGCCATACCCTGTTTTGCTTTGAACCCTTACTGCATGTTTTCAGCGCTTCTCCTGTACCCATGACAAGCCAGCAGCCGGACTAATGCCTGATTAGATAGCAGCGCATGTCAGCCGAACTATTTGAGCCACCCCATGTGTTTACCAATCCCCCAAAGAACAAACAGCAGCGTTCCCCCAGAAAGTGCAGCCACGTACGAGAGCGTTATCATTCGACGCAGCGGGCCTGGGAAATTTTTGTAGTCCTCGGCATCCAGATCACCGCCTTTCAGCGAACGCTTGTAGAAGGTCAGCATGCCGCCGACACTGATCAGCATGAAGAAGCGAGTAAAGGGATCTGTCCCCATGACAGAGCGTCGCGACTGGATCCCCCGTGAGTTGCTCAAGCTGCTGAGTATTTCGTTCATCCGGAAATAGGCGAAGTACAACTGCATCCCGATAAACAAAAATGCCAAGATGAAGTTCGCAATCACAAAGATGAAAAAAACATCTTCAGCATCAAACATCCCTATTCACTCCATTCATACACTTTCTCTCCCGCTCCCTCTCCAAGGCTCTCGCCAACAGCACCTCCGGCAACAGAGCCCAAACCTACCATGACCACACCACACAGCAAGCCACCAATACCAGTGGCGCTGAGGGCAACACATACAGCACCGCCTATCGGACTACCAACAGCGCCACCAGCGAGCCTGCCGGAGAATTTCCCACCCTCGGTAAACCGAACCTTGCGGCAGTCCTGCTCCCTGCCAATTTGACATGCCTCTCGTACTTTCAGTGCCGAAGCAGATGCCCCAAGCCCAATACCAACCCAGCCCCCGAGTTTGATGTATTTGCTGGCCTTGGCTACGCCATTAATGTGGGTCGCATAACCCGGAATATTTCCAGGCACTCCGGCTTTGCTCCAGTGATGGACCAGACTACGACTGGAGATCCCCAGGGCATTTTTCAGTTTTGGGTGCTCAGGTATACCTACGCCTTTACGCACAAGCGGGCCCAGGCTGTTATCCAGTTGAGACATCAAACGCTTTCGTTCTGCAAAAAACTCCGGGGTCTGCAACCTGCCATGTTGCTGGAACGTACGCTGGTGCAACTGCTCCAGTTGCCCCAAGGTGCTTTTCACGTTTTCCAGATGCTTGGAGAACATGACTTCGCCGATGCCGATCGCCCCCGAACCTTCGGTCAAGAACGATTCGATTTCCGCTCGATGACGGACCATAAAGGTCGCCTCATCATCACTCATCGATCCAAGCGCGCTGTTCACCTTATTGGCAGCTTCCATCAGCAATGCCTCTTCTCGGGTGCACTGATGGTTCTTTGGATCGCTCAAGACAATCAGTTGCCCCGGTTTTGCGTAGCTCGATAGCTGAGGGTTCAAGGTGCGGAACTTGTTAAGCACAGCGGCACTTGGCTGTTCGAACAGGAGCGCTTCAAGCTCTGAGCGAGGGATAACGCTTTGCACAATATGAAACCCAGGCTCGACACCCTGAAGCGTTGTCGGCGCAGCTGACAACGGCTCAGCACTGGTCAACCCGGTCAGTCCTTGACTTGGAATATCCCGAGTGAATTCGCTTTTGTAAGAACCATCGCTGATTGCCTGTGCCCAGGCATGCGTGGCCGCCTGCGCCTTTGCTGCAAACTCAGGAGCGATGGTCACGCTACCTTCCTCGGCAGCCATTACCGTACTTTGAGTGGCGATCAGCCGATTGCTGCCAGGAGGGCATCCGCATTGCACAGCATGGCCATGGGTCGCTACTGCAACACCCTCGACGATAAAAGTCGGATTGCCTTCGGCGATAAACCCCATGCTGTTGCATTGAGGACACCACACCGGATCGCTGATTCTTGCGGCCTTACGGTACTCCACAACCGTAGTCGTCGACCCTACGAGAACCCGACCTCCCGTCGTGGTCGGGTCTCCCTCCCTGATCACAAAAGTCATGGCTATTTCCTGCAAGCGGAATGAGCCTGAATGCTAACGACCGGGGTATTCAGAAGGATTTAAGGCTTTTCTCAAAACACCGGGCGAAATGGCTTCAGCAACCAATCTTTCCTCGGACTCGTAACCCCCCTTTTCCCGAAAGGCCGCCCGCCATGCTCAAATAGCCCCCCGTTTTTGCCACAAGCCACACCCGATCCGGAGCCGAACATGAAAAACACCTTTGCCCTGACCTTGACCCTGATGCTCAGCCTGCCGTCGCTCCACGCCCAGGCAGAAGCGCTGGGCGATGCCGAGGCCGGTGGCAAGCTGTTCAAGCGCATCTGCGGTGGCTGCCACAATATCGGGCCTTCGGTGCGCAGCTCTTTCGGACCGCAGCTCAATGGCATTTTCGGGCGCACCGCGGGGAGCGTGGCGGACTATCACTACTCCGACGCGATGAAGTCCTCCGGCATCGTCTGGACCCGCGACAAGCTGGTGGCCTACCTGGAAGACCCAAAGGCCGTGGTGCCCGGTACGCGGATGATTTTCTGGGGACTGAGCGATCAGGAGAAGATCGATAATCTGCTGGCTTATCTGCAGAGCTTTCAGGCGCAACAGCCCTGAGTGACCTGACAAATCAAAGCGGCCCCAAATCCTCAACGGGCGCTTCGCGCCCGATCGCAGCCCGGCGGCAGCGGCTACAGGGAGCCGCGGTGCTGGACGGGGCAACACCCACAAAAAAGCCCCGAACCAGTCGGGGCTTTTTCTATGGCCGGCCCAGTATCAGGCTGCGATCAGGTGTTTATCAGAACACGTTGATCGGGTAGTCGACGAACACACGCAGTTCGTTACCGCTGTCGTTGTAGTCGCTGGATTTCTGCGATACACGCAGGATCGAGCTACGCACCTTGACGCTCAGGTCCTTGGCCGGGCCGCTCTGGACCACGTACTTGAACTGGTTGAAGATTTCGCGCTCGGTGCCGCCGGAGGAGGTGGCAGTGGTGATGTTGTCGCCACGCACGTAAGCCACGTTGTAGGTCAGACCCGGTACGCCGAAGGCGCCGAAGTCCAGACCGTAGCCCAGCTGCCAGCTGCGTTCGTCTTCGGCGTTGAAGTCGGACCAGTAGGAGTTCGCCAGGTAGATGGTGTTGCCGCCATCGCCCACGCGGTTTTGCTCTTTCTGGTAGCCGCCATAGGCATAGCCCAGGTGGCTGTCGCCGGTGCTGCGCTGGTGCGCCAGGGTGAACGAGTGCGGGCCGGTGGCGTAGGTGGCTGCCAGGCTCCAGATCTTGTTGTCCTGGCCGCCTGCTTCTTTGAGCTCAGCGTAGGACTTGTCCAGCTTGGTACGGTAGCCGTTGAAGTCGAAAGTCAGGGACTGGTCGGTGGCCAGCGGGAACACGTAGTTCAGGTTCACGTACTGCTTCTTCAGCACGTCTTCGACGTCGGAAGCGTACAGCGAGCCCTTGAACTGTTCGGTGAACTGGTAGCTGCCGCCCAATACGTTGATCGACTTCAGGCCACCGCTGTCACGGCCTTCGGCGCTTTTACGCGACTCGGCGGTGAAACGACCGGCGTTCAGCTCCAGGCCCTTGATCTCTTTGGAGGTGATCAGGGTACCGGTGTAGCTTTCCGGCAGCAGACGACCATTGTCGTAACTCAGTACCGGCAGGGCCGGCATCTGGTCACCGTAGGTCAGGACGGTGTTGGACAGGCGGAATTTGACCGCGGCGCCGGCCTTGGCCAGGTCGCCTGCCGGGCTCTTGTTACCGCCTTCGCTTGGCTTGAAGAAGTCGATGCCCTGGCCGCCGCTGTGGCTGCCTTTATCCAGGCGCAGGCCGTACAGGCCGAAGGCATCGACGCCCACGCCCACGGTGCCTTGGGTGAAGCCCGACGAGAAGGTACCGATGGCCGCTTGACCCCACTCGCGCTGGTCATCGTTACCGTTTTTCTTGTCGCGATTGATGTAGGCGTTGCGCAGCAGGATTTTCAGGCTGCTGTCTTCGACAAAACCCTTGGACTCAGCCTGGTCGTTAGCCATAACTTGAGTACTGCTCAGAATCCCCAGTGCGATCAGACCGATCCGCTTGTTCAACATTTTATTTTCCTTATTACGGGTTGATGACGCGCTGTGGTGCTCCTTGGAAACGGCGCTTAAGCGCTCTTTTTTCAGGCCAGAACAAAAAGACCCACCCACGAAAAATCGCGGTGGGCCTTTTATTATTGGAAGGTCATGGCCGTTGGCCACAGGCGTTGGCGCGAATCCTATCCGCGCCCTGAACAGTGTGTCAATTTCAAGAATCGTCTGAAAATAGGCAAAAATCGTCTAAGAACTTAACGATCCTTGATGGCCAGTTGCACGGTATGGCTGTCGACGAACTGTTCGAAGTGCGTGACCTTGCCATCTTTCAACGTCCACAAATGGGCCACGCGGGCATTCAGCGGTTTGCCCGTGGCTTTATAGACGCCGCTGTAGTTGCCGTAGGCGAACACCTTGTCGCCCTGGGCCACATAGTTCTCGACAGTGAAGGCAAACCCCTCCCACTCGGTGGCCAGGCGCTTGAAGACATTCTCCACCACGGCATCGAAGCCGACGTAGGTGCCGGCATAGGGAAAACCTGCTGCTTCGGTCCAGCGCGCATCCGCAGCCAGGGCGGCGGCGGTGTTTTTCGCGTTCTCCTGGGAGTTGGCGCCTTCGTAGGTGCTTTTGATCAGTGCCAGGTTATCCATGGGCGACTCCGCAAATTAAGTGGGGGTTCAAAGGGCGCAACCGTTCAGGCCACAGGCCTGCAGGCTAGGTGAAAGCTCGACCTCTGGCGAACCGAAGGCTTCGCTCAGCCAGGCGGCGAACGCCTGCGGCTTGCCCAGCCAGGGGCTGATATCGAGCAGCCTGAACTGACCGTCCTGCTCCAGCACCAGGGTCGGAAAACCCTGGCCACCGACCCGGGCCAACAAGGCACGGCTGGCCTTGATGTGCTCGTTCAAGCTGTTCGCCGCGGCGTACTCGAAGGCTTCCTCGAACTCGCCGCGCTCAAAGCCCAGGCCTTCGGCGAGTTCCAACAGAACATCGACATCGGCGATGCGGCGCCCTTCGACGTAGTGGGCCGTCTGCAAGCGCCCGAGCAACTCCAGGCCGCGCCCGGCGAGCGCCTGCGCCGCCAGTACCGCGGCAATCGGCGGGGCCGAATCGAACAACGCCGAATAGTCGCGCAGCAAACCTTCGAAGTAAGCCTCGCCGAACGGCTGCCCGGTGTATTCGGCAATACGCCGGTCATGGGGCATGACGTAGTCGCGCAGTTGCGGCGAAACCTGCTGGCAGTTGCGCCCGGTCATCATGCCGCCGCCATGGGCCACCACCGGCAGCACTGCCTGGGCCGCCTGCACCAGCGGTTTGGCGCCGTAGCACCAGCCGCACAAAGGATCGTAGATGTAATGAAGGGTCGCTGCCGACATGCAAGGCTCCGGGACAAAGGCCGATAAATTCGATGGCGGCAGACTATGCCTGTGGCCCACGGCGAAAAACGCTGGAATGGCTTTTAGTCTGTTTCGGGAATCGGTCGAATCGGCCGTGTATCCACTTCATCTCAATCAAGACACAAATTGAAACAATCCGCCCAGGGAACTTTTCAAGAATAATTAACGGAAGTAAATAGCAAGCATTACCATTCGCGCCGACTGTTTCTTTCCCCTTCTGGATGCGTTTTTCCATGCCTGCCCCCTTCCGCCTGACTCCCCTCACCCTTGGCTTTTGCGCCTCGCTGACGGCCGGTTTCACCTGCGCCGCCCCGACCACCCTGCCGGCTACCGCCATCAGCGCGGAAGTCGATGCCGACGACCCACGGGTCAAGGAAGTCAGCACCGCGACCCGCACCGCCACGCCGGTGCGCTACGTGCCGCAAGCCATCGACTCGGTGAAGACCAGCAACGTGCTGGACTACGGCATCAACGACCTGGGCACGGCCCTGAGCGGCATTCCCAACGTCAGCAGCGGCGCCGACACCCGCTTCGACAGCCTGCGTATTCGCGGTTTCGACGCCAGCAACGACTTCTACCTCGACGGCGTCCGTGACGACAGCCAGTACGTGCGCGACCTGCACAACATCGAGCGCATCGAGGTGCTCAAGGGCCCGGCGGCGGTGCTTTACGGCCGTGGCAGCCAGGGCGGGATCGTCAACCGGGTGAGCAAGCTGCCGCAGTTCGGCCGCCACTCCAGCGTCGAAGTCAAAGGCGGCAGCGAAGACCTGCGCAGCCTGTATGCCGACCTCAGCGCCGACCCCAGCGAGAACATCAGCCTGCGCCTGAACATGGGCAACCAGGACAACAACAGCTTCCGCGACGGCGTCAGCGGCAGTCGCCAGCTGTTCGCGCCGTCCATGAGCTGGCAACTGACGCCGGACCTGAACTGGCTGGTGCAGTACGAGTACAGTCGCTACAACCGCACGCCGGACCGCGGCATCCCGGGGATCGACGGGCGTCCGGCGGACGTAAGTCGCGACACCACGTACGGCGACCAGCGCGACTACATCGACGACAAGTCCCAGTCGCTGCGTTCCAAGCTCAGCTACGAGCTGAACGACAACTGGCAACTGCGCCATACCCTGAGCCTGTTCAAGCTCAACAGCGATTTCGACAACACCTACCAGACCGGCTACGACAGCCGCACCAAGCGGGTGAACCGCCAGCGCTGGCAGCAGGACCTGAACACCCGCAACCTCTACAACAACCTCGAAGTCGAAGGCACCTTCGATACCTTCGGCCTCGAGCACCGGGTGCTGACGGGTGTCGAGCTGGGCAGCCAGCGACGCGATCCGAAGCTCTATACCGCAGCGGCGGTCAGCGCCGGTGGCCAGGCCGTGCCGTCCCTGGCCCCGTTCAACCCGGATAAAAACATGCGGCATACCGGGAAAATGGTGGCGTCCAGCTACAACCACAGCGAGGTGGAAAGCCGCGCCGTGTATGTCCAGGACCAGTTGCGCCTGAACGATCAGTGGCAAGTGCTCGCGGGCCTGCGCTACGACAACTTCAACGTCGAGACCCACAACAAACTGCTGGATATCAAGGACGACCGCGACAGCCACAGCACCAGCCCGCGCCTGGGCGTGGTCTGGACCCCGCTGGAGAACCACTCCTTCTACGCCTCCTGGAGCAAGAGCTTCTCGCCGGTCGGCGGTGGCCTGATCGGCATCACCCCCAATGCCAACGGCAACAGCAACGACCTGAGCCCCGAGCGCACCCGGCAGAAGGAAATCGGGGTCAAGAGCGACTGGCTCGACGACCGCTTCAGCACCACGCTCGCGGTCTATGAGCTGGAACTCTACAACCGTCGCAGCCGCAGCGTGGAAGACCCGAACGTGATCCTGCTGACCGGCCTGCAGCGCTCCCGCGGCGTGGAACTGACCGCCGCCGGCAAGATCGTCGGCAACTGGTCGATCCGCGGCGGCATCGGCCTGCAGGACGCGACGGTGGTCAAGAGCAACAACGGTGACGAGGGCAACCGGGTGAACAACGTGGCCAAGCGCAATGGCAGCCTGTTCGTGACCTGGAAGCCGGAAATGGGCTGGTACGCCGAGACCGGCCTGACCCTGGTCGGCGATCGTTATGCCGACAACGCCAACACCGTGATGCTTCCGGGCTACGGCCGCTGGGACGCCCTGGCCGGTTTCCGGCAGAAGGACTGGGACCTGCGGGCCGCGCTGAACAACATCAGCGACCGCACCTATTACTCCTCGGCCACCAGCGCCGGGCAGATCCAGTTCGGCGATCCACGCAGCCTGGTGGTAACCGGCACCTACAGCTTTTAAGCGGATACGCGGCGCCTCGGCCAGACCGCTTTGTGCTTATCGCGGGCAAGCCTCGCTCCTACAAAAGCCTCCCAATCCTGTAGGAGCGAAGCTTGCTCGCGATGAACGATAACGCGGTGCATCAGGCAAACCGCGACGCTCCCATCACCGGCAAGCGAGGGCCAACCGAGCGCCTGCGACAAAACCTACGCAAAAAAAGCGCTGCCATCCGGGCAGCGCTTTTACCAATCCGTTGTTTGCTTATCCTTCCAGCACATCCCATAGTGCTTCGAGTTCGGCCTCGCTGAACAAACCAGCAGGGTAACGATCGAGGATCATCCGGCGCGGGTCGGTTTCCCGGACCTGTCGCGTTCCATTGCACTTCAACCATTGCGCCAGAACCTGAAGCGACTCGCTATTTATTGCGGAAGTCCGCTCGCTGACCCTATTCATTTCCAGCGCTCTCTCCCGGTTTGTAAGCGGCTAACTTATCCAAGGTTTATGACAGAACATCGCAGTTCCACCGGCCTCGGATTGACCTCGCGAGAGATACAAGAGCTATGCCAAGGTCCCGTAATTGCCAGCTTCCGGATCCAAAAAAACCCGCAGTCCATCAGGGCTGCGGGCTTGCCGGGCGACGTCGGATTGGATCCATGTAACCGCCCGTCAATCAGGCGTCACGGGCTGTTACAACAACACTCAAACCTTGTGCGGCGCCGGTTGCTGCTGGGTAAGGCAATGGATATTTCCGCCCCCCAGTAACAACTCGCGACCCGGCACCATCACCACTTCGTGTTGCGGAAACAGGTTCTGCAGGATTTCCTTGGCCTGGGCATCCAGCGGATCGTCGAAACTCGGAGCAATGATGCCGCCGTTGACGATCAGGAAGTTCACATAGGAACCGGCCAGGCGCACCGACGGATTACGCTCCTGGGTGCCATCCACCGGGTCGACGCCCGCGCACTCTTCTTCGGTGGCGTACAGCGGTCCGGGAATCGGCATCTTGTGCACCGTGAACGGGCGACCCTTGGCGTCGGTGCTGTCTTGCAGCACTTTCAGCGCCGCCTGGCAGCGCGGGTAGTTCGGGTCCTGCGGGTCGTCGGTCCAGGCCAGCAGTACTTCGCCCGGACGCACGTAGCAGCAGAAGTTATCCACATGGCCGTCGGTTTCGTCGTTGTACAGGCCATCCGGCAGCCAGATGACTTTATCCACAGCCAGGTTGGCGCTGAGCACCGCTTCGATCTCGGCACGGTTCATGTGCGGGTTGCGATTGCGGTTGAGCAGGCATTCCTCGGTGGTGATCACCGTGCCTTCGCCGTCGACGTGAATCGAGCCGCCTTCGAGCACGAAGCCCTCGGTACGGTAACGCGGACTGCGCTCGATCTCGAGGATCTTGCCGCCCACCTGCGAGTCACGGTTCCACGGCGCATACAGGCCGCCGTCGAAACCGCCCCAGGCGTTGAAATCCCAGTTCACGCCACGGACTTCGCCCTGGTCGTTGATGACGAAGGTCGGGCCGGTATCGCGGACCCAGGCGTCGTCGCTGGACATCTCCACCAGGCGGATATTCGGCACGTCCAGGCGGGCCCGGGCGTTTTCATACTGGGCCGCGGACACTGCCACGGTCACCGGTTCGAAGCGGGCGATGGCCTTGGCCACCGCTACGTGTGCGGCTTGCGCCGGCTTGCCGCCCAGGCGCCAGTTGTCCGGGCGCTCGGGCCAGATCATCCAGGTCTGGGTCTGCGTCGCCCACTCGGCGGGCATGTAGAAGCCGTCGGCGCGAGGGGTGCTGTGCAAAGTGGTCATGGGTTCAGGACTCCAGGGAACCGTCGAGGGTTTTGATCGCGCTGTACAGGTTCGGCCGACGGTCGCGGAACGAACCCCAGGCGCTGCGAATGTGTTCCAGCTCGTCGAGGTCGAAACTGTGGACAAGAATACCTTCTTCAGTCTCGTTCAGTTCTTCAACCTTCTCGCCGAACTGGTTGGCGATGAACGACGAGCCGTAGAAGGTGATGTCGTAGCCGTCCTGCTCTTCGTTGCCGATGCGGTTGCTGGCGATCAGCGGCATCAGGTTGGCGCCGGCGTGGCCTTGTTGCACGCGCTGCCAATGGTCGCGGGACGAGATGCTCTTGTCGTGCGGCTCGCTGCCGATGGCGGTCGGGTAGAACAGAATCTGTGCGCCTTGCAGCGCCATGCTGCGGGCGCACTCGGGGAACCACTGGTCCCAGCAGATGCCCACGCCGATTTTCGCGTAGCGGGTGCTCCACACCTTGAAGCCGGTGTCGCCCGGATTGAAGTAGTACTTTTCGTGATAGCCGGGGCCGTCCGGGATGTGGCTTTTACGATAAATCCCGAGGTTGCTGCCGTCGGCGTCGATGATCGCGATGCTGTTGAAACGCGCCCGCCCGGCCAGTTCATAGAAGCTGATCGGCAGCACCACCTGCAGCTCCTTGGCGACTTTCTGGAAATGCGCGATGGCCGCATTGCTTTCCACTGGGGTCGCCAGCTGCAGGTAGTCCGGGTTCGGCTTCTGGCAGAAGTACGGGGCCTCGAACAGTTCCTGGATCAGGATGATCTGCGCGCCTTTGGCGGCGGCCTCGCGGACCAGCTTTTCCGCGGTCTCGATATTGGCTTCGAGGTCCCAGGAACAGGCCATCTGGGTTGCGGCGACGGTAACGATACGGCTCATGGATCATCTCCTGGGCAGCAGCAAAGGACCGAGGGTGGCATCGGTCGATGACAAAAAAGGGAATGGTCAGGCGCGGCTTGAGCCTGTCCTGATAGGGATGACTTTATATCCGATAAAAATCGACTTTAAAAGCCTAAAAACAACTCATAAAAAAATTAACCCCTATAAAAATCGATTATTATCGATATTTATAGGGGTTCAGGGGTGTCAGTGCGGACGCTATCGCGAGCAAGCTCGCCCCTACAGGGGCATGCCTTTCTAGGTAGGAGCGAGCATGCTCGCGATCCGAATGCAGGGCATTCGAGTGGGGCCTAGAGCCCCTCCTCCAGCACCTTGGCCAACATGTCGACAAAGAAATCGACGCTCTGGCGCGTGGTGACCATCGGCGGCTTGATCTTGAGAATGTTCAGGTCATCGCCAGTGGGCTGCATGAAGATCCCCAGCTCGCGCAGGCGATCGCACAGCAGGGCGGTCTCCTGCGTGGCCGGCTCCAGGGTCTGGCGATCGCGAATCAGCTCCAGGCCCAGGTAGAACCCCGAGCCATGCACCGCGCCCACCAGTGGATAACGCTCGATCAGGGCTTCGAGGCGCTGCTTGAAGTGGCCACCCACCACCTGGGCGTTTTCCCAGAGTTTTTCTTCCTGCATCACGTCCAGCACCGCCATGCCGATCCGGCAACTCACCGGGCTGCCGCCGGCCGAGGAGAAGAAATAACCTTCGGCCTCCAGCGCTTCGGCGATCTCCCGGCGGGTGATCACCGCCCCCAGCGGCTGGCCGTTGCCCATGCCTTTGGCCATGGTGATGATGTCCGGCACCACGCCCTGCTCTTCGAAGCCCCAGAAGAACGTGCCCATGCGCCCGTAACCGACCTGCACTTCGTCGGCGATGCACACCCCACCCTGGGCGCGGACCAGCGCATAGACCTGCTTCAGGTAACCCGGCGGCAGGGCGATGCCGCCGGCGTTGCCATACACCGGCTCGCAGATGAAACCGGCCAATTGGCGATTCTGCTCCGCCAGTTTGGCCAGGTTGTGTTCGACGCTGCGCACGTAGTCCGCGGTGCTGTCCTGGCCGCGGAACTCGCCGCGATAGGTATTGGGCGCGGTCACCGGATGCACCCAGTCCGGGCGGCTGCTCAGGGCCTGGGGGTTGTCGGCGATCGAGGTGGACACCGCATCCGCGCCCACCGTCCAGCCGTGATAGGCCTCCAGCACGCTGAGCAGGTCGCGCCCGCCGCTGTAGGCCCAGGCCAGGCGGATCGCCAGGTCGTTGGCCTCGCTGCCACTGTTGACCAGGAACACCCGGTCCATGGAGTCCGGCGCCAGCTCCAGCAAGCGCTCGGAGAACTCGGCAATCGCCGCGTAGTGGAAACGCGAGTTGGTGTTGAGCAGCGACCATTGGCGCGCGGCCTCGGTGGCCATCCGTGGGTGGCCGTGACCGAGCACCGCGACGTTGTTGAGCATGTCCAGGTAGGAACGGCCCTGCATGTCGATCAGGTGGTTGCGCCAGCCGCGCTCGATGCGTGGCGGGTCGACGTAATAGTGCTTCTGCGAACGGGCGAAACTGGCATCGCGGCGCGCCAGCAAGGCTTGCGAGTCGAGCTCCGGCTCGGCGTCGCAGGCCAGGCCCAGCAGCGCCGCCGGCGACGGGCACAGCGCCTGCCATGCCGCGGCCCGCGAGGGCGTGCAGAACAGCGGCGGATCGAGCTGCGCGCCACGGCACAGCTGGACCTTGAGCCCGCCATCCACTGCCCCCAGCACCTGGCCTTTGACCAGTGCCGCGCCGGCATGCACCGAGGGCGTGACGCCCCACAGCCGCACACTCAATTGCGGGCCATCGAGGCGCAACGCACCGTCGGTGGCGCGGTGCAGCACCCCGGCAAAAGGCGCTTCGACCGCCGTGCCCGACGGTACCTGCAACTGCACGTGCAACGGGAAGGTGTCCGGCTCGACGGCACTGTCCGGGCAGGTCCGGGACAGGCGGTACTGCCCGTAGCGACTGGCCGCCAATCCATGGGCCGCCGCGGCCTGCTGCAACAGCAGGGTATCAATCTCCGGCTGCTCCCAGTTGCCGGCCTCGAAATGCGGGCTGAGCACACCCAGGTCGATCAGGGCGAACTCACGCCCCACCAGGCCCGGCAGCAAGGGGGCGAAACCTTCGCCGGCGATGGCCGGCAGCGTCTGCCCTACCGCTCCGAGGATCGCCGCTTCCATCAATTCGAACGGCACCGAGGTGGCGACGCGGAAGATCTCCCATTCGTGGCTCAAGTTGTCGCGGCTGTATTGGTTGCCCGGGTCGATGCTCACCTGCTGTTCGCCACTGAGCACCAGCACCGCGGCGCGGGCCACGATCAGCGGCCACAGCGCCAGCAGCTCGGCCTGCTGCAGTGGGTTGACCGCGTGATAGGCGCGGACCGCCGGCAGGATGCAGAACGGATCGCCCTCGGCATGGTGCAGCAGCGCCGCGCAGGTCACCGACAGGTCAGTGATGCGCCAGGTGCGGATCAGGTCGCCGAAATCGATCACCCCCTGTACCTGCCAGTGGCGCTGGGCGTCACGCTGCCAGACCACGTTGTCGTCGGTGATGTCCAGGTGGATCGCCTGCACCGGCAACTGCTCGGCCAGGCGCTGCACACGACGCTCGGCCTGCTCGGCTACTTCGGCGATCAGGCGGCGTTGCTGTTCGTCGGCGATCACCGGCAACAGGTGATTGATCAGGCTATGGGCATGGCGCGCGTCCCATTGCAGGGTGCGTTCCAGGCCCGGGTGCTGGAAGTCCGCCAGGGCCAGGTCCATCTGCCCGCACAACCGGCCGAAGCCGGCTGCCAGCTCGGGGCCCAGGTGCTTGAGGTAGGTCAGCGGCTGGCCTTCGATGTAGTCGAGCAGGCGCACATGCAGCGCCTGGCCGTCGACTTCAAGGGACAACAGGTCGGCGCCGTTCTTCGCCGGGATCACCCGAGGTACGTGCAGCTCGGGGTGGCTGCCCAGGTGCTTGAGCGCCGCATGTTGCGCCTGCAGTTCCAGGGCGGCGTAGTCGCCACGGCAGATCTTCAGGACAAAACGCCCCTGGGGACTGTCGAGCCGGTAGTTGAGATCCTGCTGGCTGCCCAACGATTGCAGCGTGCCGCCAAGACCGTAGTGCACTTCGAGCAGGTCCAGCGCCTGCTGCGGGGTGACTTGCGGACCGGGCAGACTGGCGCGGTGAATCAACGTGGCGAGCAACATGGAACGACCCCTGGAATTATTGTCAGATGCGTATATCGCCACTGCGCCAGGCGTTACGCAACCCCCTGGCCCGGGCAGCCGACAAGGGCTGCACCGCCGCCGGGAAGGCAAACAGGATGCCAATACCCGGGCCAGACATCGGCGGCCCTTGCAGCGGCCGCTGGCTGCCGACAAGCTATGCTCCATTCGCGACTCCATGTCTTAGGGAAGAAGGCCTACCCATATGCGCATTCTCGTTACCGGCGGTGCCGGTTTTATTGGATCGGCGCTGATTCGCCACCTGATCCGCAACACCGAACACGAGGTGCTCAACCTCGACAAGCTGACCTACGCAGGCAACCTGGAGTCGCTTTCGAGTATCGCCGCCGACACCCGCTACGAGTTCGTCCAGGCCGATATCGTCGACCAGGCCAGCGTCAGCGCCCTGCTCGCGCGCTTCCAGCCCCAGGCGATCATGCACCTGGCCGCCGAGTCCCACGTCGACCGCTCCATCGACGGTCCGTCGGACTTCATCCAGACCAACATCGTCGGCACCTACAGCCTGCTGGAAGCCACCCGCGCCTACTGGCAGGCCCTGCCGCCGACGGAAAAAAGCGCCTTCCGCTTCCACCACATTTCCACCGACGAGGTGTACGGCGACCTGCACGGCGTCGACGACCTGTTCACCGAAACCACGCCCTACGCCCCCAGTTCGCCCTACTCCGCCAGCAAGGCCGCGTCCGACCACCTGGTCCGCGCCTGGCAGCGCACCTACGGCCTGCCGGTACTGGTCACCAACTGCTCGAACAACTACGGGCCGTTCCACTTCCCGGAAAAGCTCATCCCGCTGGTGATCCTCAACGCCCTGGCCGGAAAACCGCTGCCGGTATACGGCAACGGCCTGCAAGTGCGCGACTGGCTGTTCGTCGAAGACCACGCCCGCGCCTTGCTCAAGGTGGTGACCGAAGGCGTGGTCGGCGAGACCTACAACATCGGCGGCCACAACGAACAGACAAACATCGACGTGGTGCGCGGCATCTGCCAACTGCTGGAAGAACTGGCGCCACGCAAGCCCGAAGGCGTGCAGCACTACGCCGACCTGATCACCCTCGTCCAGGACCGCCCCGGCCACGACCTGCGCTACGCCATCGACGCCGGCAAGATCGAGCGCGAACTGGGCTGGGTGCCGCAAGAAACCTTCGCCAGCGGCCTGCGCAAGACCGTGCAGTGGTACCTGGACAACCAGGAATGGTGCCAGCACGTGCAGGACGGCAGCTACCAAGGGCAACGCCTCGGCTTCACTGACTTCAAGGATCTGATCGCATGATGAAAGGTATCGTTCTGGCGGGTGGCTCGGGCACCCGCCTGCACCCGATCACCCTGGGTGTGTCCAAGCAACTGCTGCCGGTCTACGACAAACCGATGATCTATTACCCGATCTCGGTGCTGATGCTGGCCGGCATCAAGGACATCCTGCTGATCTCCACCCCCCAGGACCTGCCGCAGTACCGCAACCTGCTGGGCGACGGCAGCCAGTTCGGGGTGCGCTTCAGCTACGCCGAACAACCGTCGCCGGACGGCCTGGCGCAGGCGTTCCTGATCGGCGAGCAATTCATTGGCGACGACCCTGTGTGCCTGATCCTCGGCGACAACATCTTCCACGGTCAGCATTTCACCGAGAAGCTGCAGAACGCCGCGGCGAAACCGTCCGGAGCGACGGTCTTCGGCTACTGGGTCAAGGACCCGCAGCGCTTTGGCGTGATCGACTTCGACGCACAGGGCAACGCCCTTTCGATCGAGGAAAAGCCCCAGCACCCCAAGTCCAGCTACGCCGTGACCGGGCTGTACTTCTACGACAACTCAGTGGTCGAGATCGCCAAGGCGGTCAAGCCTTCGGCGCGCGGTGAACTGGAAATCACCGACGTCAATAATGCCTACCTGCAACGCGGCGACCTCAGTGTCGAACGTTTCGGCCGCGGCTTCGCCTGGCTCGACACCGGCACCCACGACAGCCTGCTGGAAGCCTCGCAGTACGTGCAGACCATCGAGCACCGCCAGGGCCTGAAAGTCGCCTGCCTCGAGGAAATCGCCTACAACCAGGGCTGGATCAACCGCGAGCATCTGCTCGAACACGCCAAGTATTTCGGCAAGACCGGCTACGGCCAATACCTCTACAGCCTGGCGGGAGAAACCCAATGAAGGTCCTAGCCACCGAACTGCCCGGCGTGCTGATCATCGAACCCAAGGTCTTTGGCGACGAACGCGGTTTTTTCTACGAGAGCTTCAATGCCAAGGCGTTCGAAGAAGCAACCGGAGTGCGCACCCAGTTCGTCCAGGACAACCATTCGCGCTCGCAAAAGGGCGTACTGCGCGGCCTGCACTACCAGATCGAAAACACCCAGGGAAAACTGGTGCGGGTAGTCGCCGGCGAAGTGCTCGACGTGACGGTGGATATCCGCCGCAGCTCGCCGCACTTCGGTAAGTGGGTCGGGGTGCGGTTGTCCGCGGACAACCATCGCCAGCTGTGGGTACCGGAAGGCTTCGCCCATGGTTTCGTGGTGCTGAGCGAGTACGCCGAGTTTCTCTACAAGACCACCGACTACTACACCCCGGCGTCCGAACGCTGCATTCGCTGGGACGATCCGACCCTGGCTATCGACTGGCAACTCACAGGCCCGGCGCAGCTCTCGGCCAAGGATCAGGCCGGCAAATTGCTCAGTGAAGCCGAGCTGTTCCCATGAGTGGCCGGTTGAAGATCCTGATCAGCGGCCAGCACGGCCAGGTCTCCCAGGCCCTGCAACAGCGCCTGGGAAACCAGCATGAATTGATCGTGCCCGGGCGCGGCCTGCTCGACCTGACACGCCCGGACGCCATTCGCCAGCAAGTGCGCAGCCTGCGCCCGCAGTTGATCATCAACGCGGCCGCCCACACCGCCGTCGATCAAGCCCAGAGCGAGCCGGAGCTGGCCTTCGCGATCAATGCCAGCGCCCCCGGTGTGTTCGCCGAGGAAGCACGGGAACTGGGTATCCCACTGATTCACTACTCCACCGATTATGTCTTCGACGGCAGCAAGCAGGCCCCCTACACCGAAGACGATGAACCCAACCCGCTGAGCGTCTACGGCCAGAGCAAACTCGCCGGCGAACGGGCCATCGGCGCGGCAGGTGGTGAACACCTGATCCTGCGCACCAGTTGGGTGTATTCGAACACCGGCAAGAACTTCCTGCTGACCATGCAACGCCTGCTGCAGGAAAAACCGCACTTGCGCGTGGTCGCCGACCAGATCGGCGCGCCTACCTGGGCCGGCACCATCGCCGCCAGCACCGCCGCCCTGATCGAGCGCTGGCAGGCCGGCCAGCCAGGAGCCTGGGGGACCTACCACCTGACCGCTGCTGGCGAGACCTCCTGGTTCGGCTTCGCCCAAGCCATTGGCGAGCACCTGCTGGCCCAAGGCAAAGCCTGCGCGACCCTGGAGGCGATCCCCTCCAGCGCCTATCCGACACCCGCGCCACGGCCGCTGAACTCACGCCTCGATTGCCACCGCCTGGAGCGCGAGTGGGGCGTGCGCCAACCTGAGTGGCGCAGCGCATTGCACGAGTGTCTTGCCGGGCAGGGCTAGGCATAATGCGCCTGTACCCACAGGCGCATCGTCCCCATGACTCCACCTCTCCCCCGACGCCCCCGCTGGCGTAGCCTGGCTTTGCTGGCCCTGTGCCTGGCGCCGCTGCTGTGGCCGCTGGAGCACCTGGCCGAGCGTTATTACCGCAGCGAACTGGCGGGCCAGAACCGTCAGACCCTCGACCTCTACGTCGCCAACCTGCTGGGCACCCTGCACCGCTATGAGGTGCTGCCGCAGATTCTCGGCGAGCTGCCGGCGTTGCGTGCGGTCCTCGGCGCGCCGGACGACGGTGTGACCCAGGGCAACGCCAACCGCCTGCTGAAAAACATCAGTGCCCAGACCGGGGCCGAAGTGATGTACCTGATGGACACCTCCGGCAACACCCTGGCGGCATCCAACTGGGACAAGCACGACAGTTTCGTCGGCCGCAATTTCTCCTTCCGCCCCTATTTCAGCGAAGCCATGGCCGGGCGCCTGGGGCGTTTCTTCGGCCTGGGCACCACCTCGGCCAAGCGCGGTTATTTCTTCGCCGCCGCCGTGCGCAACGGCGAGAAAATCATCGGCGTGCTGGTGGTCAAGGTCGACCTGGACCATACCGAAAGTCTCTGGGGCAAGACCCCCGAGCAACTGGTGGTCACCGATCACAATGGCGTGGTGATCCTCACTTCGCGCGCGGAATGGCGTTTCCGCTCGACCCGCCCGCTGACTGAAGACGAAAGCCAGGCCATCGTCGCCATCCAGCCCTACCCGACCCGCGATCCACGGCCGTTGAACCTCGACTCCAACGCCTGGCTGACCCAGACCCGGCAGATCGACGAAACCGGCTGGAGCGTAAGCATCCTCGCCCCGCGTACCCTGATCGACCGCCCGGTACGCACCGTGGTGGCGGTGGGCGGCGCCACGCTGCTGGTCTTGATGCTGCTGCTCGGCTTGATGATGCAGCGTCGTCGCCACTACCTGGAGCGCATAGCCTTCGAAGCCAAGGCCCGGCGCGAATTGGAAATGCGCGTGGCCGAACGCACCAGCGACCTGGAAGGCCTGAACCGCCGCCTCAGGCAGGAGGTGCTGGAGCGCGAACACGCCCAGCAGGAACTGGTGCGCGCCCAGGACGACCTGGTGCAGGCCGGCAAGCTCTCGGCCCTGGGCACCATGTCGGCGAGCATCAGCCATGAACTCAACCAGCCGCTGGCGGCGATCCGCAGCTACGCGGAAAACGCCGAGGTGCTGCTGGACCACCAGCGCACCGAGGACGCCCGCGGCAACCTCAAGCTGATCAGCGAACTGACCGGGCGCATGGCCTCGATCATCGCCCACCTGCGCGCCTTTGCCCGCCGCGACCGCCACGCGCCGGAAAGCGTCGCCCTGCAACCGGCGCTGGACGATGCCCTGGCGCTGCTGGCCAAGCGCCGACGGGCGATGGAAGTGGAGCTGATCCGCGACCTGCCGGCGGCCACCCTGTGGGTCGAGGCCGGGGAGACGCGGTTGCGCCAGGTGCTCGGCAACCTGCTGGCCAACGCCCTGGATGCGCTGACCGAAAAAGGCCCGCCGCGCAAACTCTGGCTGAGTGCCGAATCCACCGCCACGGGCGTCAATCTGTACATTCGCGACAACGGCCCGGGCTTCTGCATGGAGGCCCTGGGCCGCGCCGGCGAGCCTTTCTACACCACCAAGACCCGCACCCAGGGCCTTGGCCTGGGCCTGGCGATCTGCGACACCCTGATGCGCGCCTTTGGCGGTGAACTGTCGTTCTCCAACCACCGCGAAGGCGGCGCCCTGATTACCCTGCGGCTGCGCGCCGGCGCGCCGGGAGTGAGCCTGCAACCGTCCGAGGACCGCAGCGTATGAGTACACCGATCACCAGCGACGTGCAGGTGGTGTTGATCGACGACGATCCGCACCTGCGCCAGGCCCTGAGCCAGACCCTGGACCTGGCCGGGCTGAAGATCCTGCCGCTGGGCGAAGCCCAGGGCCTGGCCGCGCGCCTGGAGCGCGACTGGCCGGGGGTAGTGGTCAGCGACATCCGCATGCCCGGCATGGACGGCCTCGAACTGCTCGGCGAACTGCACGGCCAGGACCCGGAGCTGCCGGTGCTGCTGATCACCGGCCACGGCGATGTGCCGCTGGCGGTGCAGGCGATGCGCGCCGGGGCCTATGACTTCCTGGAGAAACCCTTCGCCAGCGATGCCCTGCTCGACAGCGTGCGCCGCGCCCTGGCCCTGCGCCGCCTGGTGCTGGACAACCGCAGCCTGCGCCTGGCCCTGAGCGATCGCCAGGAGCTCAGCGCGCGGCTGGTCGGGCTCTCGGCGCCGATCCTGCGTTTACGTGAACAGATCGGCGCCCTGGCAGCGACCAAGGCCGACGTGCTGATCCTCGGCGAGACCGGCGCCGGCAAGGAAGTGGTGGCGCGGGCGCTGCACGACCTGTCGAGCCGGCGCAATGGCCCGTTCGTGGCGATCAACGCCGGCGCCCTGGCCGAATCGGTGGTCGAAAGCGAACTGTTCGGCCACGAGCCGGGGGCCTTTACCGGCGCGCAGAAACGCCGCATCGGCAAGTTCGAATTCGCCAACGGCGGCACGCTGTTCCTCGATGAAATCGAAAGCATGAGCCTGGATGTGCAGGTCAAGCTGCTGCGCATGCTGCAAGAACGGGTGGTGGAGCGCCTGGGCGGCAATCAACTGATCCCGCTGGACATCCGCATCATCGCCGCGACCAAGGAAGACCTGCGCCAGGCGGCCGACCAGGGGCGCTTTCGCGCCGACCTGTATTACCGCCTGAATGTCGCGCCGCTGCGTATTCCTCCGTTGCGCGAGCGTGGCGAAGACGCCCTGTTGCTGTTCCAGCATTTCGCCGACGAGGCCAGCGCCCGCCACGGCCTGCCGCCCCACGAACTGCAACCGGGACAGCGCGCCCTGCTGCTGCGCCACAGCTGGCCGGGCAACGTGCGCGAACTGCAGAACGCCGCCGAACGCTTCGCCCTCGGCCTGGAACTGGCCCTGGACAACAGCACGCCGGACGGCAGCCCACAACCGGCGCCGACGGTGGTCGAGGGCGGCCTGAGCGAGCAGGTGGAGAACTTCGAAAAGAGCCTGATCGCCGCCGAGCTGGCCCGCTCCCACAACTCGCTGCGCAGCCTCGCCGAAGCCCTGGGTATTCCACGCAAGACCCTGCATGACAAACTGCGCAAACACGGCCTGAGCTTCGGCGACAGCGGCGCCAGTTCGGGCGGCGACGATAGCGAGTGAGCGATGCCGACTAATCTTGTTAATGCACCATTTCACCACCGAGGCCCTGCATGAACCGCGACAGTCGTCACCTGGAATCCATCCTCCACCACGACATTCCCCTGACGCGGGACATGGGCCTGAAAGTGCTCGACTGGCACGCGCATGAGCTGCGCCTGCAACTGCCGCTGGAAGCCAACGTCAATCACAAGAGCACCATGTTCGGCGGCAGCCTGTATTGCGGCGCGGTGCTGGCCGGCTGGGGCTGGCTGCATCTGCGGCTGAAAGAAGCGGGGATCGACGACGGGCACATCGTGATTCAGGAAGGGCAGATCAATTACCCGCTACCGGTGACCAGCGACGCCACGGCCATCTGCGCCGCGCCGAGCGAAGAGGTGTGGCACAGGTTCCTGACCATGTATGAGCGCTACGGCCGCGCGCGGCTGATCCTGCACACCCGGGTGGTGAATGCCGACAGCGATGAAGATGCGGTGCGCTTTACCGGGCAGTACGTGCTGCACCGCTGAACCTGTAGCCGCTGGCGCAGCCTGCGATCGGCTGCGCAGCAGTCGTAAACGGCCAGCGCGGTGTGTCAGACGGAATATCGCCAGTCGATTCACAGCCGCTTCGCGCGCAGGCTGCGCCAGCGGCTACAAGGATCAGCCGCGCGCCAGCTCCAGCAGGCGCCCACGCCATGCGGCCTTGGCCGGTAGCGCCAGGAAGAAGCCATTGAGCAGCGACTCCCGCGCCGGGTAGCAGAACGGCGCGCCACTCAGATCCAGCACCTCGCCTCCAGCGCCCTCCAGCACGCCTTGGGCCGCCGCGGTGTCCCACTGCGAGGTCGGCGCCAGTCGCGGATAACAATCCGCCGCGCCTTCGGCCAGCAGGCAGAACTTCAACGAGCTGCCGATGTTCGCCAGCTGCAACTCGCCCAGGGTCGCGCTCAACCCGGCCAGCAGACGCTCCTGCTCGGGGCTGGTATGCCGACGGCTGGCGACCACGGTGAAGGCTTCGCCCGCCGTCAGGCTGTCACGCACGTGGATCGCCACCGGCGCCTGGCCCTTGTCCGCGCGCCAGGCCCCAAGGCCGGCGCCGCCGAAGTAGCAGCGACCGCTGGTCGGCATCGATACCACGCCGAACACCACCCGCCCGTCTTCGATCAGGGCGATATTGACGGTGAACTCTTCGCTGCCGGAGATGAACTCCTTGGTGCCGTCCAGCGGGTCCACCAGCCACCAGCGCTGCCAGCCGGCACGCACGTCCTGGGGAATGTCGGCGTCTTCTTCGGAGAGCACCGGGATGCTCGGGTCCAGCGCGGTCAGGCCTTGCACGATCAGGTGGTGGGCCGCCAGGTCGGCGGCGGTCACCGGCGACTCGTCGGCCTTGCTGGTGACGGCGACGTTGGCGCGCCAGAACGGCAGGATCGCTTCGCCCGCCTGCAAGGCCAGGTCGATCACCGGCGCCAGCAACGGATGGGGAAAATTCATCGATGGTTCACTCATGCTTGGAAGGCGCCGCGCTGGGTCAGCAGGTCGCGGGCCAGATACAGCGCGGCCAGGGCGCGGCCCTCGGTGAATTGCGGGTTCTGCGCCAGGCTCGACAGCTCGCGCAGGTTGATCTTGTCCACGCGCATCGGCTCGGGCTCGTCGCCCTCCAGCCGCTCTTCGTAGAGGTCGGTGGCCAGCACCACCTGGATCTTCTGGCTCATGTAGCCGGGGGACAACGACAGCTCGGTCAGGTGTTCCAGTTGCCGCGCGCCAAAACCGGCCTCCTCCTTGAGCTCACGCTCGGCGGCGGCCAGCACATCCTCGCCAGGCTCGATCAGGCCCTTGGGCAGCGACAGCTCGTAGGCGTCGGTGCCGCCGCAATATTCCTCGACCAGCACCGCGTGATCGGCATCGAGCATCGCCACGATCATCACCGCGCCATAGCCCGCGCCCTTGCCCACCAGGCGCTCGTAGGTGCGCTCCACACCGTTGGAAAAGCGCAACTGCACCGCTTCGACGCAAAACAGACGGCTGGTGGCGACGATCTCGCGGGCGAGTACGGTGGGTTTCTGGCGCATAAAAGGCTCCTTGGCGTGAACGCGCTACTATAACGCGGCTTTCCCGATTGTTTGTGTCGGATATCTTTCTACCGTTCGAGACGTTTTCCATGCCTTCACTGCCCTGGCGCGACATCGATACCGTTCTGCTGGATATGGACGGTACCTTGCTGGACCTGCACTACGACAACCACTTCTGGATGGAGCACCTGCCCCAGCGCTATGCCGAGCTGCATGGCGTCAGCCGCGCCATGGCGGAAATGGAACTGCAGCCGCTGTTCGAGCGTAACGCCGGACAGTTGCAGTGGTATTGCCTGGACTTCTGGAGCGCCGAACTGAAATTGCCGGTGCGCGAACTGAAGCTGGAGACCGCCCACCTGATCGCCCTGCGTCCGGACGCCGATACCTTTCTCGCGGCGATCAAGCAGGCTGGCAAACGCGTGGTGCTGATCACCAATGCGCACCGCGATTCGTTGTCATTGAAGTTGGAAAAAGTCGAGCTGGCGCCCTATTTCGAGCGTTTGATCAGTTCCCACGATTACGGCTTCGCCAAGGAGAACCCGCAGTTCTGGGATGCGTTGCAAGCGGATATCGGCTTCGATCCGGCACGCAGCCTGTTTATCGACGACACCCTGCCGATCCTGCGCAGCGCGCGGGATTTTGGCGTGGCTCATCTGTTGGCGGTGAGTGAACCGGACAGCCGCAAGGGGCCGAAGGACACGGCGGAGTTTGCCGCGCTGGGGGACTATCGAGCATTGATCGAAGGGTTGTAGAGCAATCCTGTAGCCGCTGCCGCAGGCTGCGATCGACCGTGAAACGGTCGTAGCGATGTTGATCGCCAAAGGTCCTTCGGACCTTATCGCAGCCTTCGGCAGCGGCTACAGACCGAGCATTACTCGGGAATGCGCAGTACCTGGCCCGGATAGATCTTGTCCGGGTGTGACAGCAGCGGCTTGTTGGCCTCGAAGATCTTGTTGTACTTGTTGGCGTCGCCGTACACGGCCTTGGAAATGGCGCTGAGGGTGTCGCCTTTTTTCACGGTGACGAAACGCGCGGCAGCCGCCACAGGGCCGGTGACGGTGATCTGGTCGTCGACGCTGCCGACACCTTCGATGTTGCCCACGGCCAGCAGAATCTTTTCCTTCTCTTCCTGGCTGGCCACTTCGCCGGTCACGACGACCTTGTCGCCTTCCACGGTAGCCTGGACGTTGGGGTTACCCAGGCCGACCTTGGCGATGTGCTCCTTCAGCTGTTCGCTCGCATTGGCGTTACCCGGCGTCAACAAATCGATAAGCTTTTCGCCCGCTTCTTTCACAAAGCTAAAAATACTCATGGTGCACACTCCTTGGGTTTAATAGGTCCAGACGCGAAAGACTAGACCAGCCTTGAGAGACGAGGTTCAAAATCGACCGATGACGCTGTGCACGGCAAGCACGCTAGAATCGCCTCCCCCCGCGCCCAGGAAGCGAAGATGGACATCAAGCAGCTGAAATTCCTCATCGCTCTCGACGAAACCCGCCATTTCGGCCAGGCCGCCGCGCGCTGCCACATCACCCAGCCGACCCTGTCCATGCGCCTGCGCAACCTCGAGGAAGAACTCGAGCTGCCGCTGGTCAACCGCGGCCAGCGTTTCGAGGGCTTCACCGCTCCGGGGGAACGGGTGCTGGCCTGGGCCCGCAGCGTGCTGGCCGCCTACGACGGGTTGCAGGCCGAGGCGGCCGCCTGTCGCGGCAATCTGGTCGGCACCCTGCGCCTGGGGGTGGTACCGCTGTCGAGCTTCGACCCGCTGCCACTGATGCAGCGCCTGCACCAGGCGCACCCGAACGTGCGCTTCGAGTTGTCGGCGCTCAGTTCCGAGCAGATCCTCGAACAGCTAGCGAGCAATCGCCTGGATATCGGCGTTTCCTATCTGGAGCGCCTGGACAGCGAACGCTTCGAATCCCTGGCCCTGGGCGAAACCCGCATGGGCCTGCTCTACGACCAACGCTTCTTCAGCTTCGGCGAGCAGCCCCTGAGCTGGGAGGCGGTGATCGAACTGCCGCTGGGCATGCTGACCAGCGGCATGCATTTTCGCCAGTCCATCGACCATAACTTCCACAGTCGCGGCCTCACCCCTCAACCGCTGCTGCAGACCGATGCCGTGCATCAATTGCTGCAAGCCGTACATGGCGGCCTGTGCTGCGCGATCATGCCGCTGGACGGCGGCCTGGAAGCCCTCACCGAACACCTGCGCCTGCAGCCCATAGCGGACGCCAACACCCTGGCGCACCTGGGCCTGATCATGCGCCGCAGCGCACCGCGCTCGGCCCTGGCCGAGGCGTGCTTCGCCCTGCAGCAGAAATCACCGAGCGAGTCTTGATCGACGGCGTCTATCGGCACATCAGTACTAGCAATTAGACGCGACACTTTGACGCGCTTAGTCTTAGGGCTGGATATTCCGCCGGTGATGCCCCATGAAACCCCAGCGCCCGGCTTGCGCGACGCCCACTGCGAAAACGCCCGCGCCCGCCGCCAGTCAGAACTATTGCTACAGCAACCTCGACCACACGGAATCGGCCAGCACCGCGCTCGCCGAGGAAGTTGCGCTGGCGATCGCCTATAACGGCATCAGCCAGGCCGTGATGCTGGTCACCCCCAGCGACCTGGAAGACTTCATCGTCGGCTTCAGCCTCGGCAGCGGCATCATCGGCGACGCCTCGGACATCTACGACCTGCAACTGAGCGGCAGCGGTTCGGCCCAGTACGCCCAGGTGCAGATCTCCAGCCGCGCCTTCTGGAACCTCAAGCAGCAACGCCGGCAACTGGCCGGCACCAGCGGTTGCGGCCTGTGCGGCGTGGAAGCCGTGGAACAGGCCCTGCCGGACCTCAAGGTGCTGCCCGGCGCGCCGTTGCCGCCCGCCCAATGGCTCGATGGCCTGCGCCAGCGCATCAGCGCCTTCCAGCCCCTGGGCCAGCACTCCGGCGCGGTGCATGCGGCGGTGTTCATGAACGCCCAGGGCGAGTTGCTGCTGGGCCGTGAAGATATCGGCCGGCACAACGCCCTGGACAAGCTGATCGGTGCGTTGATCCGCCAGAACATACCTACTGCCGGCGGCGTGGCCATCGTCACCAGCCGTTGCAGCCTGGAACTGATCCAGAAAGTCCTGCGTGCCGGCATCCAGACCCTGGTCAGTCTGTCGGCGCCCACCGGCCTGGCCCTGCAATGGGCACGCCGGCACAACCTCAATCTCATTCACCTGCCGCAAAAAAGTGCGCCACGGGTCTATAGCCCTGCGATGGAGAAACAAGCGTGACCACTCATCACCAAGCCGACCAGACACCCACCCCGCGCTACAAGCCCTACAAGGGCCCGGCCGGCGGCTGGGGCGCGCTCATCAGCGTCGCCCAGGCCTGGCTGACGAGTGACAACGCCCTGAAAAACCTGCGCATGATGCTCAAGACCAACCAGAACGGCGGTTTCGACTGCCCGGGCTGCGCCTGGGGCGATTCGCCGGAAAGCGGCATGGTCAAGTTCTGCGAGAACGGCGCCAAGGCGGTGAACTGGGAGGCCACCAAACGCCGGGTGGATGGCAAGTTCTTCGCCAAACACAGCGTCAGCTCGCTGCTGGAGCAGAGCGACTACTGGCTCGAATACCAGGGCCGCCTGACCGAGCCCCTGAGCTACGACGCCGAAACCGATCGTTATAAGCCCATCAGCTGGGAAGCGGCTTTCGCCCTGATCGGCAAGCACCTGCGAGCATTGCCCAGCCCGGACATGGCCGAGTTCTATACCTCGGGCCGCGCCAGCAACGAAGCGGCGTACCTGTACCAGCTGTTCGTGCGCGCCTATGGCACCAACAACTTCCCCGACTGCTCGAACATGTGCCACGAAGCCAGCGGCGTGGCCCTGGCGCAAAGCGTCGGCGTCGGCAAAGGCACCGTGACCTTCGACGACTTCGAGCATGCCGATGCGATTTTCGTCTGGGGCCAGAACCCCGGCACCAACCACCCTCGGATGCTCGAGCCACTGCGCGAAGCAGTGAAACGCGGGGCCCAGGTGGTGTGCATCAACCCGCTGAAAGAACGCGGCCTGGAACGCTTCCAGCATCCGCAGCACCCGATCGAAATGCTCACCAACGGCAACAAGCCGACCAACACCGCCTACTTCCGCCCGGCCCTGGGCGGCGACATGGCGGTGGTGCGCGGCATGGCCAAGTTCCTCCTGCAATGGGAACGCGACGCCCAGAAGACTGGTGCGCCGGCGGTGTTCGATCACGACTTCCTCAACGAACACACCGCCGCCGTGCTGGATTACCTGAGCGTCATCGACGACACCCCATGGGATGACATCGTCGAGCAGTCCGGCCTGACCCTGGTAGAGATCGAGCGCGCGGCGCGCATGTACGCCAAGGGCAAGAACGTGATCATGTGCTGGGCCATGGGTATCACCCAGCATCGCCACTCGGTGCCGACCATCCAGGAAATCGCCAACCTGATGCTGCTGCGCGGCAATATCGGCCGTCCGGGCGCCGGCCTGTGCCCGGTGCGCGGCCACAGCAACGTGCAGGGCGACCGCACCATGGGCATCAACGAACAGCCGCCGGTGGCCTTCCTCGACGCCCTGGAGCGGCGCTTCCAGTTCAAGGTGCCACGCGAGAGCGGCCATAACGTGGTCGAGGCGATCCACGCCATGCTCGAAGGCCGTTCGACAGTCTTCATCGGCCTGGGCGGCAACTTCGCCCAGGCCACCCCCGACAGCCCGCGGACCTTCCAGGCCCTGCGCAACTGCGACCTGACCGTGCAGATCAGCACCAAGCTCAACCGCAGCCACCTGGCCCATGGCAAGGAGGCACTGATCCTGCCGTGCCTGGGCCGCACCGACATCGACCTGCAGAGCGAAGGCGCTCAAGCGGTGACCGTGGAAGACTCCTTCAGCATGGTCCACGCCTCCAACGGCCAATTGCAGCCGCTGTCGCCACAGATGCGTTCGGAGCCGTCGATCCTCGCCGGCATCGCCGCCGCCACCCTGGGCAGCCATCCGGTGGACTGGAACTGGCTGGTGGCCGACTACAGCCGTATCCGCGACCTGATCGCCGACACCATTCCCGGCTTCAAGGACTTCAACCAGCGGGTAAAAAACCCTGGCGGCTTCTACCTCGGCAACTCGGCCGGCGCGCGGCGCTGGAACACTCCATCGGGCCGCGCCAATTTCCGCCCGAACCTGCTGCCCAAGGATCTGGTGCACGAACGCACCCGAGCCACCGGGCAGTTGCCGGACCTGATCATGCAGTCGATGCGTTCCCACGATCAGTACAACACCACCATCTATGGCCTGGACGACCGCTACCGTGGTGTGAAGGGCCAGCGCGACGTGCTGTTCGTCAACGAAGCCGACATCATCCGCCTGGGCTTCAAGCCGGGGCAGAAAGCCGACATCGTCTCGTTGTGGGATGACGGCCGCGAGCGTCGGGTCAAGGGTTTCACCCTGCTGGCCTTCGATATTCCGGCTGGCCAGGCCGCGGCCTATTACCCAGAGGTGAACCCGCTGGTGCCGCTGGAAAGCATCGGGGACGGCAGCTACACCCCGACCTCGAAGTTCGTCGCGATCCGCCTGGAAGCGGCCAGCGACAGCAGCTTGATCATGGCCCGGTCGGCCTGATCGACGAAATCGCTGGCCTTGTAGCCGCTGCCACAGGCTGCGATAAGGCGCGCAGCGCCTTCCAGGCCCTCAAGAGCAACGTCTCCTACGGAGCCGATCGCAGCCTGCGGCAGCGGCTACAGTCAGGAGGTTCCAGCGGCGGCGAAATCGCAGGCACAAAAAAGGCCACTTCCATCCAGAAGCGGCCTTTTCCAAGTAGCTACAGACTCGCAAAAACGGGATAAGTTCCCTACTAAAAACAATAAGTTACGAGATTGTGTACAACTCGTGCTATTCGTCGGATTTCGATTGTAAGCGCCTCAACACAGCCTCAGGATCGCGCCGTCATCCCTTTGAGGCTCCTCTATGAAGTTCTCCTCGATTCTCTTGTTGTCCCTTGGCCTGGTCAGCGGCGTCGCCTCTGCCGGCGGCACCACAGAAGCAGGTGTGGGCGGCGCATTGGGCGGGGTTCTAGGCTCGGTCGTCGGTCAGTCGATTGGTGGCAACACCGGTTCCACCATCGGTGCCGCACTGGGCGGCGCGGGCGGCAGTGCCGTGGGTGCCGACAGACGCAGCCGTGGCGAAGCCGCTATCGGTGGTGCGCTGGGCGCAGCCGGCGGTAACGTGGTCGGTCGCAGCGTGGGGGGCACCACTGGCAGCCTGATCGGCGCAGCCGCGGGCGGTGGTGTGGGTGGCGCACTGGGTAACCATATGGGCAACTCCAGTGATCGTGACGATCGCCGCTACCGCGACTACGACGATGACGACCGTCGCTACTACCGCGACGGCCATCCGGGTCGTGGCCATGCCTACGGGCATCGCAAGCACAAACGTCACTGGCGCGACTAAGACCTGAAACGGTCGCAACCCGCTGACACAAAGACCGCAGCCTGACGGCAGCTCCTGCCAGACAGGGTTCATCACCCCCGGGATGAACCCCAAGGAGCCGCCCGAGCTGCGGTCTTTTTTGTGCTTACACCAGCAAGCGTTCCAGCGCTCCACGCAGCCCGGCGGGAATCCCTACCGGCTGATTCGATGCCCGATCGACGAACACATGCACGAAGCGCCCCGCCGCGCAGGCATCGGTTTCCCCCGCCTTGAACACCGCCAGCTCGTACTGCACCGAACTGTTGCCCAGCTTGCCGACACGCAGGCCGATCTCGATCCGCTCGGGGAAAGCGATCGAGGCAAAGTAATCGCAGGCCGAGCTCACCACGAAGCCCACCACCTCGCCGTCATGGATATCCAGGCCGCCCTCCTCGATCAGGTAGGTGTTCACCGCCGTGTCGAAGAAGCTGTAGTAGGTGACGTTATTCACATGACCGTACACATCGTTGTCGTGCCAGCGCGTGATGATGGGCTGGAAGTGGCGGTAGTCGGTGCGTTGCGGCATGCGGTCGGTCATTGGCGGGTTCTCGAAGGCGAGGTGTCTGGAAAGCAACCATGGTGTGGTCGATCAGGCGACGCCTATTTCAACCGATGGCCCGATGATCGGCAAACCCTTTGCCAGCCTGCACCAGCTCGTCAATCAACCGCGCCGGCTTCCAGTGCGCGCCCGACTCGGCTTGCAGCCGCAGCAGCCCTTGCTGGATGGACACCAGCCCCTGCTGGTCCGCCCAGCTCATCGGCCCGCCCTTGTCTGCCGGGAAGCCATAACCGTTGAGGTACACCAGGTCGATATCGTGCGCCGAGCCGGCAATGCCTTCCTCGAGAATCTTCGCGCCTTCATTGACCAGCGCCAGCAGGCAGCGCTCAAGGATTTCCTCAGGACCGATGTCGCGACGGCGGTAGCCCAGGCCTTCGCTGACCTCCTGAATCAGGGCATCGACCTGTACATCATGCTCAGCCTGGCGACTGCCGGGCTCGTACTGGTAATAACCCTTGCCACTCTTCTGGCCAAAACGACCCGCCTCGCACAGGCGATTATCCACCTGCACTTCGTGCGCCTCCTGGCCCTTGCCGGCCAGCTGCCGGGCACGCCACTCCAGGTCGATGCCGACCACGTCGTACATGCGGAACGGGCCCATGGCAAAACCGAAGCCCTGCAATGCGGCATCCACCTGATAAGGGAAAGCCCCTTCCAGCAACATCTTGCGCGCCTCCAGCACATAGGTGCGCAACATGCGGTTGCCGATGAATCCAGGGCAGTTGCCGGACACCACACTGACCTTGCCCATGCGCTCGCCCAGCGCCAGCGCGGCCTCGAGCACCTGCGGCGCAGTCGCGGCGCCCCGCACGATTTCCAGCAGCTTCATGATGTGGGCCGGGCTGAAGAAGTGCAGGCCCAGCACCTGTCTTGGGCGCCGGGTGACCGCAGCGATGGCGTCGATATCCAGCGCCGAGGTATTGCTGGCGAGGATCGCCCGCGGCTGGAGCAGGCCATCGAGTTCGCGGAAGATTTGCTGCTTCAGCTCGAGGTTCTCGTAGATCGCCTCGATCACCAGATCCACATCGTGGATCGCCGGATAATCCGCCGCCGCGCTTATCCGGGCACGGCGCGCATCGGCCTCTGTCTGATCGATCCGCCCCTGACGCACGTTGTGTGCATAAGTCTCGGTCACCGCTGTCAGCGCCTGTTCGAGCATCTGCGGATTGTTGTCCACCCACTGCACCGCGACCCCGGCATTGGCCAGGCACATCACGATCCCGCGGCCCATGGTCCCGGCACCGATCACCGCGGCGCGCTGAATATCGATCTGGCTCATAGTGGCTCCCCTGTAGGTGGCTCAAAGACGCAAACCACCATAATCAGGCCTAGGGCATTTTTGAAATTTATTCCTGTGATGAGCGGCATTCAGCAGATGGATCGGGCAGGTATCAATCCTGGAGGTGATGTTCGGCCCAATCGCGTACTTCGGCGTAGGGGTGATCCTCGAGCACCGCAAAACCCGGGATCGACCGCGCCTTGAGCTTGGTGAACAGCGGCACGCTGATCCCACACAGGAAACGCGTCAGCCGTTCCGCCCCTGGAACCGTGCCGCTGTATTGGTGGTGCCTGTGGATAAATTCGCCACACAGCGCTTCGAAGTTTTTATCCACAAGCGCGGGCAAGGCTGGCGGCTCCGGCAGGCGGGCCACCTGGCCATGGCATACCGAGCAATGCCCGCACCGCTGCGGCGCCTGGTCGTCGCCGAAATACTGCGCCAGGCGATACCCAAGGCACTGCTCGGTGGCGAACAGTGCGAGCATCGCGTGGATCCGCGCGATCTCGCTGCTTTCGTGCTGTTTGAAGTAGGCATGCAGTTGCTGGCTCAGGGTCGCGGCATCGAAGCCCGTCTCCAGCAGGTTGTAGACCTCGGTCATCTGCTTGCTTTCCAGCTCGACCCAGCCCTTTTCCTGGAAGTAGTCCAGGGCCTTCACCACCCGGTTACGCTCGGCCTGATGCTGCTGATAAAGCGCGTCGAAATTCACTGTGGCCCAGGTCCGGGCACGGCTGGAGGTCTCGATGATCGCCGCCACGAAGTCCCGGCGCTCACCTTCGAAACGCGCCAGCAGCGCCTGCGGTTCCTCAAGGAACTTGAAGCGGTATTCGGCGAAGTAGGCGTAACGCGGCGCGATCAGGCCGCGCAGTTCCAGCTGCACCAGCAAGGTCTTGAGCGGCAGCTGGCGGATATTGCTCTGGTCCGCCAGCGGCCCCAACAGGAACTCCCATTGCCCGTCGGGCGCCGCACCCTGCAACTCGTCCAGCACACAACGAATGCCTTCCAGCTCCGGCGTGTCGCCGTAGACGAAGTTTTCCAGCACGTTGAGGCTGTCGCGGTTGGCCAGCACCAGGCAGTCCGAAGGTTGGCCATCACGCCCCGCGCGGCCGATTTCCTGGCTGTAGTTCTCGATGGATTTGGGCAGGTCGAAATGCACCACATTGCGGATGTCGCTCTTGTCGATGCCCATGCCGAAAGCGATGGTGGCGACGATGCAATTGGACTGGCCCGCCATGAACTGCCGCTGGATGGCTTCGCGCTGCTCATGGGGCAGACCGGCGTGATAAGCCTGGGCCTGGATGCCGTTGCGACTCAGATGCTCGGCGATGTGCTCGGCGGTTTTCTGCAAGGTGACATAGACGATGCTCGGCTGGCCGGGACGCTCGCTCATCCACTGCACCAGGCGCCGGCGCTTGTCCTGGCCGCGCACTGGCTCCACCAGCAGGTTGAGGTTGGGCCGGTAGAAACCGGTGGTCACCACATCCTGCCCGGCGATGGCGAATTTCGCCTGCATGTCGGCGATCACCTTGGGCGTGGCGGTAGCGGTCAGCAACAGTGCCTGGGGAATATTGAACTGGCGCTGGTAGTCCGGCAGCTTGAGGTAGTCGGGGCGAAAGTTATGGCCCCATTCGGAGATGCAGTGCGCCTCGTCCACCACCAGCAGGGAGATCCGCACCTGCTGCAGGAAGTTGCGAAAACGCTCGTTCTTCAGGCGCTCCACCGAGATCATCAGGATCTTCAGCTCACCGGAGCGCGCCCGCGCCATGACCTCGTTGGCGTCATCGCGGCTCTGCGCCGAATCGATGCTCGCCGCGGCGATGCCGTGTCGTTGCAGGAACGCCAGCTGATCCTGCATCAGCGCCAGCAACGGCGAGACCACCAGGGTCAGGTGCGGCATCAGCAAGGCCGGCAACTGATAGCACAGCGACTTGCCGGAGCCCGTGGGAAAGATCGCCGCCGCCGAGCGCCCGGCCAGCACCGCACTGACCGCCGCCTCCTGGCCGGGACGGAACTGTGGATAACCGAAGACCTGTTCGAGGGTGTTGTGCATGAGCTGTCACTCCTTTGACCGCTGACGTGCCTTGAAGCCTAGCGCGGCCAGTCAGCGGGTCGAGAAAAGGTCGGGAGGAAAAGGATACGGGATGATACAGGGGGACGGAGAGCGGCGTTCGACTGGGGATGACGCGGAGTTTTTCGGGGTGTATCGCAAGCCATCGGGCACCGGTCGATGCGCGATGGCTCGCGATAGAAATCGTGCTCTTAGCGCGTCGCGCGGCAATCCACCCACTTCACGCCATTGCTCTTGTTGGCGGCGATCAACGCCGGCACTGCGGCAGGCGCCTTGTTGTGAATGTCGTGGAACAGAATGATCCCTCGCCGCCACAGCAGCATCAGCGTCTGCACCCGCTGGCTCGCCGCGCTGGCGCTGATGCTCTTGCTCCAGTCCTGGGAGTCGACGCCCCAGAGCATCACCTTGATGCCCTGGGCCTTGAAGAACGCCGGGCTGTCACTCGAACGCTGGCCATAAGGGGGACGGAACAGCGGCTGGTAGTCATCCGGCAAGGTGCCGCGCACCAGGGTCGCGGAACGGGTGATGGACTGCTGCCATTCGCTCCAGGCGCTGTGGGACTTGTGCGTCCAGCCATGCAGGGCAACGCACTGGCCGCTGTACAACTCGCGCATCTGCGCCGGCGACGACTTGCGCAGACGCGCCTGGAACGGTTCGCCCAGGACGAAGAACAATCCATGCAGGTCGTTGGCCCGCAGCACGTTGGCCAGCGTATCGGTGTGACCGCCCGCGGCTGTCGGGCCGTCGTCGAAGGTCAGCAGAAACTGCCGGTCCGCCAATTCGTCGCCCATCAGCTCGGTGCTATCGAAACGCTCGATCTCACTGCTGATCTTCGGAAACAAGGCCGCCAGGCGCAGCTGTTCGTTCAGATACTGCTCATGAAACTGCCGGCTTGCCTGGGCCCAGGCGTCATAGGCCGGGCTGACCGTCCCGGTGAAGCCCTGGGCCAGTTGCCGCAAGTCATCCAGGTTACGCACCGGCGGGCAGAAGGCGGCACCTTCACAGTCCTGGCTGGCGCTGTGGTAACTGCTGAGCAGGCGTATCCAGAAACGATCGCGCACTTGCTCGACCGAATGATGGTCCAGCGCCTTGACGCCCAGGCGCTGCTTGAGGCTCGCATCGTCCAGCGCCTCGCTGGCCAGCAGGGCCTTGCCGAACATCAGGATTTCCGCACGCGAGGCGGTATCGAAACCCGCTTGCGTGGCCAGCGAACCCGGCCAGGTGCTGCGGTCGATAGTGGCGAACACCATCGGGCCGGCAGCCTGGGCAACGGCCGTCCACAGGGACAACATCAAAGCAACAACCAGAACCCGCATAACAACCTCCATAAATGCATAACGCGCCGTGGGACGGCGCGTTATGGGGGTCAATCAACACCCGTGAATCAACGGTTTTGCACACGCTCGATGGCTTTGTCGTACACCGGGTTGGCCTTCTGCTGCTTGGCCAACTGATAGTGACGCAGGGCATCGGCGAACTGGCCGGCCGCTTCGTAGATCCGCGCGATGTTGTAGTAGGAACTGGCGCGCACGGTGGCCGCCGAGTTGCCGCTGGCCAGGGCGATGGCCTTGCGGTTGGCCCAGATCGACTCGGCAGTGTTGCCGGCTTTCTGATAGGCCAGGCCGAGGTTGCTGTAGGCCTGACCGTAGCCGTTGTTCAGCTCGATGGCCTGACGGTAGAAGTCGATGGCTTGCTGCAGGTTACCGGCGTGGTAAGCCTCTTCGCCCTTGCGGTTCAGGGTTTTCGCATCGGCTTGCGCGCTGCTGCTGACGGCGACAGCGGCCACTTCCACTTTGTCGTCGAGCAGCGGCGATACTTCGTTCAGCACGTCCTGCGCGTCGACGGTCACGCCGCTGAGAGTGTTGATGTCCTGGAAGTCGCCATTGCCGGTCATGCGGAACACGGTCCACAGGTTACCGCTGCGGTCCTGCGGCACGTAGTAAGTGCGCACCAGCGACTGGCCCATGTACACGAACACCTTGGCCTGGCTGGCAGAGAGCTGGCGGGACGCCGGGCGGCTCTGGTTGCTGTAGTCATGCACCGCGTACACATAGCTTTCGCCGTAGTGTTTCTTTTCCAGGGTGATGGTTTCCGGGCCATAGCTGTCGACATCGTCGACGTCCAGGTGGGCGTCATCGCCTTGCTGGTTGCGAAAGTAGATGTTGTTGCCCGGGAAGATCATGTGCGAATCGAGATCGCTGGGGTTCGCGCCCCAGGTCAGCACCACGCGCAGACCGTCGAGGTTCTGCATCACCGGGCTGATGGCATAGGTCATACCGCTGCACGGGCACTTGACCACCAGGTTGGAATAGCCGGGTTTCTTGATGATCAGCAGGTTGCTGGGGCCATCGGCGAAGTCGGTGGTCAGGGTCACCTGGCCTTGAGCATTGGTACGACCGACCACGCTCTGCGCGCCATTGCGCTGCACCAGCACTTCGGCGTCGGCGATCTTCTGGTCCTTGACCACCGCACTCAGCACCTCGACCGGCAGCTGCTGCGCCGTCACCGAAAACGCCAATGCCCACAACGAAAAAATCGAAGTCACGCGAAACAATCGCATACCTAATTCCCTTTAAGTGTATGAAGTCGGCACCCAAAGGTACCCGGCAGATTTCGCGCGCACGATACACAGTTTTTTCGGGATTTGCTTGCTAATCCATTGGGAAAGATGGGGGCTGTGGGAATCCCTGAAGTTTGCTGAGGGGCCGGGATGGCAAAACCTTTTCAGACAGATTTGAAACCGGGCAAACCATTAGCCGCTCGCCACTCCTTCACTATCCGTGTGATGCCTTCGGACGAGTCATCGGCACCGTCCTCTGGGTAGAAAATCAGATCAGAGTCTGCTGAGTATTCGCTCAACTTTTGGAAATGGGGTACAAGCGCATCCACTTCTTTTTCAGTGCCCCTCCGAAAATACTCAGCCATTAGCTGTCAGTTGGAAATCATATGCACAGAGATCAAGTTTCTTCTCCGTGATCTTTTCAAACTCCACCAACTGCGCTGCACTCAGGTCATAGCCTTCCCAACCTTGAGGGTCCACTGTCCAGCCCATGATCTCTTTCACCCGCTCGTCACAGTCGGCCGGCAGTTCTATGTCAAAAACCAACATCTCGGTTTTCTTGTCAAAAGCCTCAACGAGAAACTTCATGGCTCTACGCTCCTTGCTTTGTCGACTGCTTTAGTTTGTTCACCAGTAAGCGGATCAAATTCGCCAAGATGGCGGCCGTGCTTGTCATACATTTCAACTGCGCCATGTTGAGAGTCCCATTCTAAAATGAGTCCTTTTGCCGTTTTCCATCGCTTACGCCGCCCACCACCTCCTTGGACAGAAGTTTTCCGCTTTGCCCTAATAGCATCAGGAAAGCCAGGCAAGGCGCTCGGTGCAGGAACATATCCTGATACCGGTGTGCTCAGCACAATGTACAGCGGCTGAACTCCAGACCCCGGCGGAAACACCAAAATAAAATCCCGATACTCCGGCGGATAAATTGGGCTGACGATGATCCGTTCCGCCGCTTCCGTCGGCGGGAAAACCCAGATCGGTGGTGTCTGTGGCGCCGCTTCCAGCGGTGGTATCCCTGCGGTGCTCAAGGGGTCCACCGCTGGAGTCCAGACAAGGCTGATGCCATCACCCAGATCGGCCACTTGCTGCTCATCACGAGCCTCAAACTCAGCCACCGGAATCATTTCCCACTCACGGCGACCCTGGGTGTTGAAACCGTAGCCCTTGAGGCTACCGTCGGCCTGCTGTTCAACCCGCAGGCGCAGACGGGTGCGGGCCTGTCTGAGGTTGCGCAGTTGTTCTTCGCTGTACATCGCGCCGTCGCCCAGGCTCGATGGAGCGAGCAAGGCCACCAGTCCCAACAACCCACCAGCCGCCACGCCCGAGGAGATCAGCCCCAAGCCACTGCCGGTGGTACCAGAACCCACGGAGACACCACCCAGGGTCAAGGCACCGAGATTGGCAGGCAGCGCGCCGCTAATACGCTTGAGGGGCACTCGCCCACCCGCCTCGACCTCGCGCCCACCCAGCAGCGTCAACGCGCCGTAATTCGCCACCGAATCAGTGGGTATGAAGCCCGTCGGGGTGACGTAGTCGATGATTGCGTTCGGCAGCTTGCAAGACTTGGCAAATACGCAACCGACGGGCGTTGGTTGCGATTCCACCTGTGTGGTCGGCAGCCGCTCTTCATAGGCCTGCTGACGAGCGAGCATCTGCTCGTAACCCTGCTGCGCCTCATCACGCTCGGCCAATTCGCTCGCAGTCATATCGCGCAGGCGACGATAACCACCGCCGTCAGCGTCGTAGTGCTGCCATACCTGGGACACATCCTTGTTGCGGGCCATAGTCCTTTGCTCGGTCGCCTGGGAAACCCCGGCCTTCAACCGGGGATCTCACGGTAACCAGTGCGAGGGGGCCCTGGCTGTCAGGCAAATCCGAGCTGGTCGAGCGACTTTTCTTTTTCGTTCATGCCCTGCGATTGGCCCTAAACGGTCTACGACAGGACACAAGGATTTACCCTACAAATCGCGTCGAATCTGGCTTATTGAACCGCCCGGACAAGCCGCCTAGTGTTTGAACAGGACTGAATGACGCCCACAAAAAAGCCGCCCCGAAGGGCGGCTTCTTGAACCACTTGCCCGATGCTTACAGCTTCGGACCAGCAGCCTTGATGGCGTCGCTCACGTCGAACTTCTTGAAGTTCTCGATGAACAGGCCGGCCAGGGCCTTGGCGGCCTCGTCGTAGGCGGCTTTGTCAGCCCAGGTGTTGCGTGGGTTGAGCAGGCCGGTTTCGACGCCTGGAACGGCCAGCGGCACGTCCAGGTTGATGGTGTCCAGGTGTTCGGTCTCGGCACCGACCAGAGCGCCGCTCTGGATGGCGGCGATCACGCCACGGGTGGTCGGGATGTTGAAGCGCTTGCCAACGCCGTAGCCACCGCCGGTCCAGCCGGTGTTGACCAGGTAGACCTTGGAGCCGAAGCCGCGGATGCGCTTGATCAGCAGCTCTGCGTAAACGCCTGCCGGACGCGGGAAGAACGGTGCGCCGAAGCAGGTGGAGAAGGTCGACTTGATGCCAGCGCCCGAGCCCATTTCGGTCGAGCCCACCAGAGCGGTGTAGCCGGACAGGAAGTGGTAGGCAGCTTGTTCTTCGCTGAGGATCGAGACTGGCGGCAGTACGCCGGTCAGGTCGCAGGTCAGGAAGATCACGGCGTTCGGTTCGCCACCGAGGTTTTTCTCGGAACGCTTCTCGACGTGCTCCAGCGGGTAGGCGGCGCGGCTGTTCTGGGTCAGGCTGCCGTCGGCGTAGTCAGCCTTCTTGGCGTCGTCCAGCACAACGTTTTCCAGCACGGCGCCATGCTTGATGGCTTTCCAGATGACCGGCTCGTTCTTCTCGGACAGGTCGATGCACTTGGCATAGCAACCGCCTTCGATGTTGAACACCACGCCCTCGCCCCAGCCGTGCTCGTCGTCACCGATCAGGTAACGGCTTTCATCGGCGGACAGGGTGGTCTTGCCAGTGCCGGACAGACCGAAGAACAGGGTCACGTCGCCCTCTTCGCCGATGTTGGCGGCGCAGTGCATCGGCAGCACGTCGGCGGCCGGCAGCAGGAAGTTCTGTACCGAGAACATGGCTTTTTTCATTTCACCGGCGTAGCGCATGCCGGCGATCAGCACTTTTTTCTGAGCGAAGTTGAGGATCACGCAACCGTCGGAGTTGGTGCCGTCACGCTCTGGAACGCATTCGAAGTTGGCAACGTTGAGCACCTGCCACTCGTCACGGCCAGCCGGGTTGTACTGGGCCGGGTTGATGAACAGGCAACGACCGAACAGGTTCTGCCAGGCAGTCTGGGTGGTCATCTTCACGGCCAGGTAGTGCTCGTCGGAAGCACCTACATGCACATGGGAAACAAAATGCTCTTGCGCGTTGTTGAACGCCTCGACGCGAGCCCACAGGGCATCGAACTTGTCGGCCGGGAACTTGCGGTTGATCGGGCCCCAGGCGATAGCGTCCTGGGTGCTCGGCTCTTCAACGATGAAACGATCGACTGGCGAACGGCCGGTACGGTGACCGGTACGAACAACCAGCGCGCCGGTATCGGCAAGCTCGCCTTCACCGCGCTTCAGGGCTTCTTTGACCAGATCATCAACACTCAGATCGGTGTACACGGCGTTATTGGCTTGCGTCATGAGGTTCCCCGTCGGCCAGTGGCCGAGTGCTCCAAACGTTTTGTAGTAGAAAGTCGTGCACTACTACCGCGAAAAAAGTGCGCCGGATTATGCCAGAAAAGCCCAAAAAGAGTAGGGCCCTCCCGTCAGAACGGCGTTAATCCGGCGCTTGCCAGGTGATTTACCTGCGCTGAACCGTTTTAGTGACGAGTATCTGACGGCGACTCGACACCCGCTCCGGCGAACAATTGGCTGATATCGGCCGCATCGAACAGGTAGCGCTCGTTGCAGAACTGGCAATCGATCTCGATGCTGCCGCCGTGTTCGACCACCAGCTTCTGCGCATCTTCCAGACCCAGACTGACCAGCGCATTGCCCGAGCGTTCCCGCGAGCAGCTGCAACGGAAGCGCAACGGCTGCACATCGAACAGGCGCACGGCTTCTTCATGGTAGAGGCGATGGAGCACGGTTTCGTTGTCCAGGCTCAGCAGTTCGTCGGCGGTCAGGGTGCTGCCCAGCGCGGTGATGTGCTGCCAGCTGGCGGCGCGCTCTTCTTCATCCTTGAGGCGGTCGGCCGGCAGTTGCTGCAACAGCAGGCCACGGGCGCGACGACCGTCGGCGTGCAGCCAGAAACGGGTGCCGACCTGCTGGGACATGACGAAATAGTTGGTGAAGCATTCCGACAGGGTGGCGCCATCCAGGTCGACGATGCCCTGGTAGCGCTGGCCGTGGGTCGGGTCGACGGTCAGGGCCAGCACGCCATTGGGCATCAGGTCGGCCAGGGTCGCATCCGGGGCGATCTGCTCCGCGTCGTAGCGGGCCAGGCCACGGATCTCGCGCTCGCTGGAGCACTCGATCATCAGCAATGGCACCGGGCCTTCGGAACGGGCCTGGAGGATCAGCAAGCCATCGAACTTCAGCGTGCCGACCAGCAGCGCGGCCGCCGCCATCAGCTCGCCGAGCAGTTGCGCGACCGGCTCCGGGTAAGCGTGTTTGGCGAGGACTTCGGCATAGCTGCGCTCCAACGCCACCAGCTCGCCGCGGGCGTCGCTGTCATCGAAGATGAAGCGTTGGGTGAAGTCGGTATCCGGCAAATGAGTCATAAGTTTGGGTATCTGAAGTGATGACAAAATGGTTACAAGATATGAAAATTGCGTTTTTTGCACTGTTACGGTGCGCGATTTTCTGCCATTGGAGGCATTTTATGAACAATCCGGGTTTGTTCCAAGCAAGGTGGAACCTCGGCAAGCTGGTGTTGTGCAATTTGCTCCCTCTGGCACTGCTGGGTTTCTGGTTATGGCCAAGCGGGCACATGCTGTGTGTGATGTTCGACGAATGGCTGTTCCACCTGCTGAATGCTCCCCTTGCGAGCAACTCCACCTGGCTGCATATCTGGGCCGTGGCCAGCCTGCGGCCTTTCGACGCGATAGTCGGGCTGATCCTGCTGACCCTTTTGATCCGCGGTGACTGGGTGTTCAAGGCCGTGGACGTGCGCCGGGCCTTTTTCGGCTTCCTGTCGATCCTGGTCTTGATGCTGATTATCCGCTTGTTGTTCTCCAGGCTCGCCGACGCCATGGGCTGGCAGCACGACAGCCCGTCGATGATGCTCCAGGATGCCGTGCACATGAGCGACTATTTCCCGCACTGGGAAAAAACCTGGGAGCTCAAGGACCGTTCCAGCCAGAGCTTCCCCGGTGACCACGCCTCGGTGCTGCTGATCTGGGCGCTGTTCATGAGTGTGTTCAGCCGCGGCGTCGGCCAATTCCTGGTGATCTGGGGCCTGACCCTGCTGTTCATGATGCCGCGCCTGGTGGCCGGCGCGCACTGGGGCCAGGACGACTATATCGGTGGCGTGCTGCTGGCGGTCTGGGCCCTCGGCTGGGGCTACTACACCCCGTACGCGGCCAAGGCCTCGGACTTCCTGCTGCGGGCAACCAACCCGCTGTTCAACCTGCTGGGCAAGCTACCGCTGCTGTCGCGCCTGAGCGTGGTGCGGGCGGCCTGACTCTTCGGATTTGCTGCTTGTCGCGGCTTTGCCGCGGATCGCGAGCAAGCTCGCTCCTACAGGGGGTTGAGCGGTGCACCGGCTGTGTAGGAGCCAGCTTGCTGGCGATTGAACCCGCAGGGTTCAGAAGGCCAAGGGTCTATTCGCTGCTGCGGAATTTGAACAGGTCGCGCCGCTGCTTCTTGGTCGGCTTGCCATCGGTGCTCACACCCAGGGCGCCGGCCTTGCGCAGGGCGGCGGCGTTTTCTCGCTTGGCGATGCTGGCTGCGGTTTCCGTATAAAGAGCCTGCGCTTGCGGCGCCCCACGACGCACGATCGACAGGGCCTGGACCACCACGGTGCGCTCGTCGAAGCCGGTGCGTATCTCATACTCGTCGCCGATCCTCGGTTCCTTGCCCGGTTTGCAGCGCTCGCCACGGTGGTGCACCTTGCCGCTTTCGATGGCGGCCTTGGCCAGGGCACGGGTCTTGTAGAAGCGCGCCGCCCACAGCCATTTGTCCAGACGGACCTTGTCGTCGTCTTCGGCTTTTTGTGCCATGGCATGTCCTCATTCTGAAATATTTTCGAACTGTACTACCGTTTCTCTCGTGCCATGAATTGCGATGGCTCGGTTTAGAATGCGAGGCTTCGCAGCAGCCCGTCCGGGCGCTGTGGATCCGGGCCTAGATATCTGTCGCCTTTTACCCATTATTCTGCGTGAATACCGCGAATTCGGCCGCTTGACGGTACGAGCGGGTTCCTCAGCGGTTGAGCACATTTGAAGACATTTGACCATTTGACCGTCGTGGGTCTGCGCGAGTGGGTGGCGCTTCCGGATTTGGGAGTCGCCGGCCTGCGCGCCAAGATCGACACCGGCGCCAGCACCTCCAGCCTGCATGCCACCGAGATCGAGCCGTTCGAGCGCGACGGTGAGCAATGGGTGCGCTTCAACGCGCACCTGGGCAGCGTGGTGCAGTTGCGTCACCGGCGTTGCGAAGCACCGCTGGTGGCGATGAAAACCATCAAGAGCTCCAACGGCCAGGCACAGGTGCGCTACGTGATCAGCACCACCCTGGCGCTCGGCGATCGGGTCTGGCGGGTGGAGTTCACCCTCGCCTGCCGCAAGGCCATGCGCTATCGCCTGTTGCTCGGTTCCAAAGCCCTGATCGATGGCCAGTTGGTGGTCAATCCAGGGATCAAATACGTTCAAGACAAACCGGTGTTCCCGGTGTCCACTACCTCTGCCACAGGTGTTGCATGAAGATCGCTGTGCTGTCGCGTAACCCGCGTCTGTATTCCACTCGTCGCCTGGTCGAAGCCGGCACCGAGCGTGGCCATGAAATGGTGGTGGTCGACACCCTGCGCGCCTATATGAACATTGCCAGTCACAAACCGCAGATCCACTACCGCGGCAAGCCGCTGGAAGGTTTCGACGCGGTGATTCCACGGATCGGCGCCTCGGTGACCTTCTACGGCTGCGCGGTGCTGCGCCAGTTTGAAATGATGGGTGTGTTCCCGCTCAACGAGTCGGTGGCCATCGCCCGCTCGCGGGACAAGCTGCGCTCGTTGCAACTGCTGTCCCGGCGCGGTATCGGCCTGCCGGTGACCGGCTTCGCCCACTCGCCGGACGACATTCCCGACCTGATCGAGATGGTCAACGGCGCACCCCTGGTGATCAAGGTGCTGGAAGGCACCCAGGGCATAGGCGTGGTGCTGTGCGAAACCGCCACGGCGGCCGAGTCGGTGATCGAGGCCTTCATGGGCCTGAAGCAGAACATCATGGTCCAGGAGTACATCAAGGAAGCCGGCGGCGCCGACATCCGCTGCTTCGTGGTCGGCGACAAGGTGATTGCCGCGATGAAGCGCCAGGCCAAGCCCGGCGAGTTCCGCTCCAACCTGCACCGTGGCGGCAGCGCCAGCCTGATCAAGATCACTCCGGAAGAACGCATGACCGCCCTGCGCGCGGCCAAGGTCATGGGCCTGAGCGTGGCGGGCGTGGATATCCTGCGCTCGAACCACGGGCCGCTGGTGATGGAAGTGAATTCCTCACCGGGCCTGGAAGGCATCGAGACCACCACGGGCAAGAACGTGGCGGGGATCATTATCGAGCACATCGAGAAAAACGGTGGCCCGAACATGACCCGGACCAAGGGCAAAGGGTAAGAGCAGCGGCAAGCTTTTAGCTGCAAGCTGCAAGAGAAAAGCGGGCCAGCGCAGGCTCTTCTCTTGCAGCTTGCAGCTTGCAGCTTATGGCTTGCAGCTGCCCCTAAACCGCATCCCTGGGCAGCAACAATCCCAACGGCAAGCGCACCCGCGCTTCCAGGCCGCCATCAGCGCGGTTGCGCAGTTCGACATTGCCGCCGTGCATCGAGGCGATCCGCTTGACGATGGCCAGGCCCAGGCCGGTGCCCTTGCCACCCCGGGCACGGTCGCCGCGGGTGAAGGGGTTGAAGATTGCCTCCAGCTCCGACGGGTCGATACCCGCGCCACGGTCCATCACACTCAGCACCACATAAGGCGCGCTGGTGTCGCCCGACACATAGGCCGCCACTTCGACTTCGGTACCCGCGTGGTTCAACGCGTTGCCGATCAGGTTGTTCAACAGGCGCTTCATCGACACCCGACGCAACGGGAACGGCGGGATCGGCTCCAGGCGCAAACGCACCTTTTCATCGTTCTGGTTGTAGGGCGCCGCCACTTCGCGCACCAGGTCGCTGAGATCGACCTCCTCCACCGATTCGTCGCGGCCGTCGCGGATAAAGGCCAGGAACTGGTCGAGAATCGCGTCCATGTCTTCGATGTCGCGGACCATGTCGTCGGTCAGGTCGTTGTGGCTGCCCATCAACTCCAACGACAGGCGCAGGCGGGTCAGCGGCGTGCGCAGGTCGTGGGACACCCCCGCCAGCATCAGCTCGCGTTCGCGCCCGGCCTGTTCCACATCCTCGGCCATCTGGTTGAAGGCGCGGTACACCTCGGTCATCTCGCTTGGCGTATCGCTGATCGGCAGGCGCACGCTGCGCCCCTGCCCCAGCTGCCGGGCGGCATAGACCAGGCGCTTGAGCGGCTGGTTGAGCTGGCTGACGAAGATCCACGCCGACGCCGTGGACAACAGGCCGATCGCCAGGAACCAGCCGAGCACGCTCCATATCTTCTGCCCCCGCAGTGGATGCGGATACAGCGGCACTTTCAGCCAGCCATCGCCCAGGCTCGGCGCGCGCACCCAGAGCGCAGGCGGCGCATGCATGCGCAGGCGCACTTCAGTGTCGGCGCCCAGTTCGGCCTGCATCTGCCGCTGATAGATCTCGCTGTAGGGCCAATGCTGCTCGCCCGCCGGCACACCGCTGCCGACCACCTTGATCAGCCCGGCGGCCTCGGCGATCTGGTCGCGGTTGGATTCGTCGGCGGCCCAATAGGCACGCAGGGTCAGGGCCACGCCGTGACTGTACTGGCGGTCCACCAGCACGTCCTCGTTCATCAGCAGATAAACCAGGGTCAGCGCCTTGGAGAACAGCACCACGATCAGCACCAGCCAGAGGGTGCGGGAGAAGAAGCTTTGCGGGAACCACAGCGGGGTTTTCATAAACAGCCATTACACGCTTTGCAGGAGCGAGCCGCGCTCGCAGAGTTGCGGAATGCGAGCGCCCGGGTCGTTTGCCGGCCCGGGCGCTCGCTCCTACAAATCATCGGTCACTTGGTGGTGGTGCCATCCGGCACGAACACATAACCCACGCCCCAGACCGTCTGGATATAACGCGGCTTGGACGGATCGGGCTCGATCATCCGGCGCAGGCGGGAGATCTGCACGTCGATGGAACGCTCCAGGGCATCCCACTCGCGGCCACGGGCCAGGTTCATCAGTTTGTCGCGGGTCAGCGGCTGGCGAGCGTTCATCACCAGGGCCTTGAGCACTGCGAACTCACCGGTGGTGAGCATGTGCACTTCGGCGCCGCGCTTGAGTTCGCGGGTGGCCAGGGACAGTTCGTAGTCGCCGAAGGTGACGTTTTCGTCTTCGCTGCCCGGCGCGCCCGGCACCGGGGCCGACTGGCGACGCAGCACGGCCTTGACCCGCGCCATCAGCTCGTCGGGGTTGAACGGCTTGGCCAGGTAGTCGTCGGCGCCCAGTTCCAGGCCCTTGATGCGGCTCAGCTCGTCGCCCTTGGCGGTGAGCATGATGATCGGGATCTGGTTGTTCGCACTGCGCAGGCGGCGGCATGCGGTCAGGCCGTCTTCGCCAGGCAGCATCAGGTCGAGGACGACCAGGTTGAAGACTTCGCGACCCAGCAGACGGTCCATCTGCTCGGTGTTGGGAACCGCGCGGGCACGGTAGCCCTTGCTGACGAAGAAGCGCTCCAGCAGGCTGCTCAGCCCGGGGTCGTCGTCAACGATAAGAATTTTTTCGCCTTCGGCAGTTTGTGCAGTGCTGCTCATCAGATGCTCCTTTTATCTCGGTGCGCATTATGGCGTAGCTGCCGTTATACGCACCGTGTGCATTGTTAGCAGATTTTTCCTCTACCGCCAGAAAACCCGCCGTCGGCCGCCAGTGGGCCGATACCCCCGAAGACTGGAACGCTGGTTATAATGCGCCGCCTTTTGTGTCAGGCAACGTCTGATCGTTACCGCCCGTGGCCACTTTTTATTTTTCCCGGCCAGGCAGTAATTGTTCGATTTCACGGGTCAACAGGCAGCCTTTTGATCCAGGCAGCGGCGCACGCCAGGCCGCTCAACCAGACTCGCCGAGGCCAATTTTCCGTGCCGGCGAGCCTGCTTCACAATTTGTCAGGTGGTTTTATGGACAGCATCAACAGCCGCATTGCCGAGGAACTCGGCGTACGCCCACAACAGGTCGAAGCGGCCGTCGCTCTATTGGATGAAGGCTCCACCGTGCCCTTCATCGCCCGCTACCGTAAGGAAGTAACCGGCAGCCTCGATGACACCCAGTTGCGTCATCTGGAAGAGCGCCTGCGCTACCTGCGAGAACTCGACGAACGGCGCATCAGCATCCTCGCCAGCATCGAGGAGCAAGGCAAACTGACCCCGGAACTTGCCCGCGACATCAAGCTCGCCGACACCAAGACCCGCCTCGAAGACCTCTACCTGCCGTACAAGCAGAAGCGCCGCACCAAGGGCCAGATCGCCCTGGAAGCCGGCCTCGGCGAATTGGCCGACGGCTTGTTCAACGACCCGAGCCTGACCCCGGAAAGCGAAGCCGCGCGCTTCGTCGACGCGGAAAAAGGCGTGGCCGATGTGAAGGCCGCCCTCGAAGGCGCCAAGTACATCCTCATGGAGCGCTTCGCCGAAGACGCCAGCCTGCTGGACAAGCTGCGCAACTACCTCAAGCAGGAAGCCACCCTCAGTGCCCGCGTGATCGCCGGCAAGGAAGAGGAAGGCGCCAAGTTCCGCGATTACTTCGAACACGACGAACCGCTCAAGAGCATGCCGTCGCACCGCGCCCTGGCGATTTTCCGTGGCCGCAACGAAGGCATCCTCAGCTCCGCGCTGAAAGTCGGCGACGAACTGCCGGGCACCATGCACCCGTGCGAAGGCATGATCGGCCAGCAGGTCGGCATCCAGAACCAGAACCGCCCGGCCGACAAATGGCTCGGCGAAGTGGTGCGCTGGACCTGGAAGGTCAAGCTCTACACCCACCTGGAAACCGACCTGCTGGGCGAGCTGCGCGACAACGCCGAAACCGAGGCGATCAACGTCTTCGCCCACAACCTGCACGACCTGCTGCTGGCCGCTCCGGCCGGCCCGCGCGCGACCCTGGGCCTCGACCCTGGCCTGCGTACCGGCTGCAAGGTGGCGGTGGTGGACGCCACCGGCAAGCTGCTGGACCACGCCACCGTTTACCCGCACGTACCGCACAACAAGTGGGACCAGACCATCGCCGTGCTGGCCGCGCTGTGCGCCAAGCACTCGGTGGACCTGATCGCCATCGGCAACGGCACCGCCAGCCGTGAAACCGACAAGCTGGCCGCCGAACTGATCAAGAAATACCCGGCCATGCGCATGACCAAGGTCATGGTCTCCGAGGCCGGCGCTTCGGTGTATTCGGCGTCGGAACTGGCCGCCAAGGAATTCCCCGACCTCGACGTGTCGATCCGTGGCGCGGTGTCCATCGCCCGCCGCCTGCAGGACCCGCTGGCCGAGCTGGTGAAGATCGATCCGAAATCCATCGGCGTCGGCCAGTACCAGCACGACGTGTCGCAGCTGAAGCTGGCCCGTGGCCTGGATGCGGTGGTCGAGGACTGCGTGAACGCCGTCGGCGTGGACGTCAACACCGCGTCCGTGGCGCTGCTGGCGCGGATCTCCGGCCTCAACACCACCCTGGCGCAGAACATCGTCAGCCACCGCGATGAAAACGGTGCGTTCAAGACCCGCGCCGCGCTGAAGAAGGTTGCCCGCCTGGGTGAAAAGACCTTCGAACAGGCCGCCGGCTTCCTCCGTGTGATGAACGGCGACAACCCGCTGGACGCTTCCGCGGTGCACCCGGAAGCCTACCCGCTGGTGCAGCGCATCGCCGCCGAGACCGGCCGCGACATCCGCTCGCTGATCGGCGACAGCGGTTTCCTCAAGCGCCTGGATCCGAAGAAGTTCACCGACGAGACCTTCGGCCTGCCGACCGTCACCGACATCCTCCAGGAACTGGACAAGCCGGGCCGCGATCCGCGTCCCGAGTTCAAGACCGCCGAGTTCCAAGAAGGCGTCGAAGACCTCAAGGACCTGCAACTGGGGATGATCCTCGAAGGCGTGGTGACCAACGTCACCAACTTCGGTGCCTTCGTCGACATCGGCGTGCACCAGGACGGCCTGGTGCACATCTCGGCGCTGTCGGAGAAGTTCATCAAGGACCCGCGTGAGGCGGTGAAGGCCGGCGACGTGGTCAAGGTCAAGGTCATGGAAGTCGACATCCCGCGCAAACGCGTCGGCCTGTCGATGCGCATGAGCGACACCCCGGGCGAGAAGATCGACGGCGCTCGTGGTTCGCGCCCAGGCTCGGCGCCACGCTCGTCGGGCAATAGCGCCCCGCGCAAGGAAACCGTGGCCGCGGCCCCGACCAACAACGCCATGGCGTCGCTGTTCGCCAACGCCAAGCAGTTGAAGAAACGCTGATGGAGATCCCGGCCGGCTTGACCGAAAGCGCGTTCAGCCAACTGCTCGGCTGCCGCCTGCAGCGTCTGGAGGTCGGTGAAGCCGACGTCGCCCTGACGCTGACGCCGCAGTTGCGCAATCGTGGCCAGAAGCTGCACGGCGGGGCGATCTTCAGCCTGGTCGACATTGCCATGGGGCTGGCCTGTTCCAGCTCCCACGGCTTCGACCAGCAGAGCGCGACCATCGAGTGCAAGATCAACTACATCCGCGCCGTCGCCGAGGGCGACGTGGTCTGCCACGCCCGGGTGCTCCACCCGGGCCGCCGCACCCTGGTGGTCGAGGCCGATGTGATGCAAGGCGACAAACTGGTCGCTAAAGCACAAGGCACGTTCGCTGTTCTATAGCCCCTCAACCTCGATTTGAGTTAATTTCGGCGCTGCACACACGGCGCCGGAGTTTTTTTGCGCGTGCAAGAGCCAGATCAAGGATGAAGCAATGGCGTTGCAAAGCGGGCCGGCAAGGCTCAACGACCAGGCGAAAACGCCAGTTTCAACTTCACCCTTGTAGACCGTCCTGCCCACCCCCATATTGGGGCGACTGACGCGTGAAGGAATCCAACTTGAGCGAACTTCTCAACCGCCGCCTGGCTCTGCTCGGCGAGCGCGCTAACCTCTCTCTGCTCGAGCAGTGCCTGCACGGTATCGAGCGCGAATGCCTGCGCGTGACCGGCGAAGCGCGCCTGGCACAGACCCCGCACCCGGAAGAACTGGGTTCCGCGCTGACCAACGAACAGATCACCACCGATTATTCCGAGTCACTGCTGGAGTTCATCACTCCGGCCCTGGCCGATCCGGCTGACACCCTGGCCAGCCTCGACAAGATTCACCGTTTCGCCTACAGCAAGCTCGGCAACGAGTACCTGTGGAGTCCATCGATGCCGTGCCCGTTGCCGGCCGAGGAAGACATCCCGATCGCCTATTACGGCACCTCCAACATCGGCCAGCTCAAGTACGTGTACCGCAAGGGCCTGGCCCTGCGTTACGGCAAGACCATGCAGTGCATCGCCGGGATCCACTACAACTTCTCCCTGCCGGAGCAGCTCTGGCCGCTGCTCAAGCAGGCCGAAGGCTTCGTCGGCAGCGACCGTGACTATCAGTCGTCGGCGTACATCGCGCTGATCCGTAACTTCCGCCGCTACAGCTGGCTGCTGATGTACCTGTTCGGTGCCTCGCCGGCGCTGGACGCGGGCTTCTTGCGCGGGCGCTCGCACCAGCTGGAACAACTGGACGCCGAGACCCTGTACCTGCCGTATGCCACCAGCCTGCGCATGAGCGACCTGGGCTACCAGAGCAACGCCCAGGCCGGCCTGACCCCTTGCTACAACGACCTGAACAGCTACACCGACAGCCTGCGCAAGGCCGTCGCCACGCCGTACGCGCCTTATGTGGAGATCGGCACCCACCAGGACGGCGAGTGGGTCCAACTCAACACCAACATCCTGCAGATCGAAAACGAGTACTACTCCAACATCCGCCCGAAACGCGTGACCTACACCGGCGAGCGGCCGATCCAGGCGCTGATGGCCCGCGGCATCCAGTACGTCGAAGTGCGCTGCCTGGACATCAACCCGTTCCTGCCGATGGGCATCGACGTGCAGGAAGCCCGCTTCCTCGACGCCTTCCTGCTGTATTGCGCGCTCAACGAGAGTCCGCTGCTGGAAAACAATGAGTGCGGCAACGCCACCTCGAACTTCCTCAAGGTGGTCAAGGAAGGTCGTCGTCCGGGCCTGCACCTGCTGCGCCAGGGGCAACTGGTGGAGCTCAAGGAATGGGCCGGCGAGCTGCTGGAAAAAATCGCGCCGCTGGCCGCCCTGCTCGATCGCAGCCACGGCAGCGATGCCCACGGCAAGGCGCTGGACGCCCAGTTGGCCAAGGTCAAGGATTCGTCCCTGACGCCTTCGGCCCAGGTCCTGGCCGCCATGCAGGAGCACAAGGAAAGCTTCAGCCAGTTTTCCCTGCGCCAGAGCCTGGCCCACGCCGAGTTCTTCCGCAGCGAGCCCCTGAGCAAGGAAGACCAGGCGCGTTTCGAAGAAGCCGCGCGCAGCTCCCTGCTGCAACAGGCCGAGCTGGAACGCAACGAAGTCGGTGATTTCGACGTGTTTGTCGGCTCGTACCAGGCGAGTATCCTGGCGATCAGTAACTGAGCTAAGCGCCTGCGGCGCTTTTCGCGGGCAAGCCTCGCTCCTACACAGTACCGTCCTGTAGGAGCGAGGCTTGCCCGCGATGGAGCGCAAAGCGCTCCCCTTCAAAAAAGTGCTCTCTTTAGAAGATTCCTCTTTTAAGCTAATTCTAAAAAGTTATTTATTTTTAAATTCTTAGATCATTTAGTCTCCTCCCACGTCCACACTTGGCCGCCTGTCGAGGAGCTTCATGATGAAAATGCACTTTCCCCTTCGCCTTCTGGCGGCCGTATCCCTGGCTACCGCGAGCTTGTTCGCCCAGGCAGCCGACGTCACCGTCGCCTACCAGACCACCGTCGATCCGGCGAAAGTCGCCCAGGCCGACGGCACCTACGAAAAGGCCACCCAGGCCAGGATCGACTGGCGCAAGTTCGACAACGGCGCCGACATCATCGCCGCCATCGCCTCGGGTGACGTCCAGATCGGCTACCTCGGCTCCAGCCCGCTGACCGCCGCGATCACCCGCAAGGTGCCGGTGGAAACCTTCCTCATCGCCACCCAGATCGGCGCCGCCGAGGCCCTGGTGGCCCGCGACGGGTCCGGGATCAACACGCCCCAGGACCTGGTCGGCAAGAAAGTCGCCGTGCCCTTCGTTTCCACCGGTCACTACAGCCTGCTGGCCGCGCTCAAGCACTGGAAAATCGACCCGGCGAAAGTACAGATTCTCAACCTCGCGCCACCGGCGATCATCGCCGCCTGGAAGCGCGGCGACCTTGACGCCACCTACGTTTGGGACCCGGCGCTGGGCGTGGCCAAGGAAAACGGCAAGGTGCTGATCACCTCCGGCGAACTGGCCCGGTTCGGCGCGCCGACCTTCGATGCCTGGATCGTGCGCAAGGACTTCGCCGAGAAGCACCCGCAAATCGTTACCGCCTTCGCCAAGGTGACCCTCGACACCTACGCCGATTACCGCAAGGACCCAAAAGCCTGGCTGGCTGAGCAGAGCAACGTCGACAAGCTGGTGAAACTCTCCGGCGCCAAGGCCAGCGACATTCCGCTGCTGTTGCAGGGCAACGTCTACCCACTGGCGGCCGACCAGGTCATCAGCCTTGGCGCGCCGACCACCAAGGCCATCACCGACACCGCGGTGTTCCTCAAGGAACAGGGCAAGGTCGAGGCGGTACTGCCGGATTACGCGCCGTACGTCAGCGCCAAGTACATCACCCACTGAAGGTCAGCCGCAGAGGTCGCCGGGCCCAGCCCGGCGCTTCTCGTACAGCGTCTCACCTCGACAAAGGCTGCATTTGAACAAGGAGCGCGCCGTCATGGCTTTGCTACAACTGGAGCGCATCAGCGCACAGTACCCCGGCGCCGCCGAACCGGTGCTGGCGGATATTTCCCTGACGCTTGGGCCCCAGCAGCTGCTGGTCGCCCTCGGCCCTTCCGGCAGTGGCAAGACTTCGCTGTTGAACCTGATCGCCGGTTTCGTCGAACCCAGCGCCGGACGCATTACCCTGGACGGCGTGCCAGTCGCCGGCCCGAGCGCCGAACGCGGCGTGGTGTTCCAGGACGATGCCCTGCTGCCCTGGCAGGACGTGCTGGCCAATGTCGGCTTCGGCCTCGAACTGGCCGGCATTGCCCGCGACCCGCGCGAAGCCCGCGCCCGGGAAATGCTCGCGCTGGTGGACCTGGCCGGCTTCGACAAACGGCGCATCTGGCAGCTCTCCGGCGGACAACGCCAGCGTGTGGGCCTGGCCCGCGCCCTGGCCGCCGACCCACGGCTGCTGCTGATGGACGAGCCCTTCGGCGCCCTCGATGCCTTCACCCGCGAGCAGATGCAGGAGCTGTTGCTGCAAGTCTGGCAACGCACCGCCAAGCCGGTGTTCCTGATTACCCACGACATCGAGGAAGCGGTGTTCCTCGCCACCGACCTGATCCTGCTGGCCCCCAACCCGGGGCAAATCGTCGAGCGCTTGAGCCTGGACTTCGGCCGGCGTTACGCGGCCGGCGAATCGGCCCGGGCAATCAAGTCCGATCCACGCTTTATCGAAACCCGCGAACACGTGCTGGCCCGGGTGTTCTCCCAACGCAGTGCCGTCTTGCGGCAGGAGCGCGCATGAACAGCTACGACCTCCCAGCCACCACGACCAAAGCCGCTAACCCGCACACCGCGGTGCCCCTGCGCCGCAGCCTGAGCACTCGCTGGATCAGCGTGCTGACCCTGGTCGTGCTGCTCGCCCTGTGGTGGGCAGTGACGGCCAGCGGCCTGATCGAACCGCTGTTCCTGCCGCCGCCTTCCGCCGTGCTGCAAAAGGGCTGGCTGCTGGTGACCAGCGGCTATATGGATTCCACCCTGTGGCAGCACCTGGGCGCGAGCCTCGGACGCATCGGCCTGGCCCTGGGTTTTGCCGTGCTGACCGCAATTCCGGTGGGCATCGCCATCGGCCACAACCGTATCGCCCGTGGCGTGCTGGACCCGCTGATCGAGTTCTACCGGCCGATTCCACCCCTGGCCTACCTGCCGCTGATCGTCATCTGGTGCGGCATCGGCGAGCTGTCCAAGGTGCTGCTGATCTACCTGGCGATCTTCGCCCCGATCGCCATCGCCACCGCCACCGGCGTACGCACCGTCGACCCGACCCGGCTGCGCGCCGCGCAGTCCCTGGGCGCGACCCGGGCCCAGCTGATTCGCCATGTGATCCTGCCCAGCGCCCTGCCGGACATCCTCACCGGCGTGCGCATCGGCCTCGGGGTGGGCTGGTCGACCCTGGTCGCCGCCGAACTGATCGCCGCCACCAGCGGCCTGGGGTTCATGGTGCAATCCGCCGCGCAGTTCCTGGTCACCGATGTGGTGGTACTGGGGATCCTGGTCATCGCCCTGATCGCCTTCGCCATGGAAATGGGCCTGCGCGCCCTGCAGCGCAAGCTGGTGCCCTGGCACGGCCAGGCCCATTGAAACCCCGGTAACCCTGTAGCCGCTGCCGAGCCCCAGCGAGGCGCAACCCGCCTGACGCGTTGTATCTGGAATACCGCGGCGCCAGGTTTTGCGAGCGCTTTGCGCTCGATCGCAGCCTCGCCAAAGCTCGGCAGCGGCTACAGAGGTAGCGGGCAAGACTTCTTACAGACAGAACTGACCACGCCGGCAATTCGGCGCTCCATTCGAGAACGACATGAGCCTGACCATCACCCCTTTAAGCTCCGCCCTGGGCGCCCAGATCAGCGGCGTCGATATCAGCCAGCCACTGGCCGGCGAACAGCGCGACATCATCGAGCAGGCGCTGCTCCAGCATCAGGTGCTGTTCTTCCGCGACCAGCCGATCGACCCGCAGCAACAGGCGCGCTTCGCGGCGAACTTTGGCAACCTGCATATCCATCCGATCTACCCCAACGTGCCGGAACAGCCGCAAGTGCTGATCCTCGACACCGCGCAAACCGACGTACGCGACAACGCCGTCTGGCACACCGACGTGACCTTCCTGCCGACCCCGGCCCTGGGCGCGGTGCTCAGCGCCAAGCTGTTGCCGGCATACGGTGGCGATACCCTGTGGGCCAGCGGCATCGCGGCCTATGAGGCGCTCTCGGAGCCGATGAAAAACCTGCTGCAAGGCCTGACCGCGACTCACGAGTTCATCAAGTCCTTCCCCCTGGAACGCTTCGGCAATACCCCGCAGGACCTGGCGCGCTGGGAAGAAGCCAAGCGGAAAAACCCGCCGCTGTCGCACCCGGTGATCCGCACCCACCCGGTCAGCGGGCGCAAGTCGCTGTTCGTCAACGAAGGCTTCACCACCAGGATCAACGAGCTGTCGGACAGCGAAAGCGAAGTCATCCTGAAACTGCTGTTCGCCCACGCCACCCGCCCGGAATTCACCATCCGCTGGCGCTGGCAGATCAACGACGTGGCCTTCTGGGACAACCGCGTGACCCAGCACTACGCGGTCGACGACTACCGTCCGCAACGCCGCGTGATGCACCGCGCGACGATTCTCGGGGATATGCCGTTTTTCCGATAACCGATACTCGCCAGCTTGCCCATGACGCAGGACTGGCGGGGGATTGCGGCATCACCAAACGACAAGTGGTTGCCCATCCTCGATGACACATAGCTATGCTATCAATGATTGCATTGATTTCATTCGGAGGAACCCATGGCCAGCCTGACAATCCGAAACCTGGACGACCACATCAAAGAGCGCCTGCGCATCGAAGCCGCCCACAACGGCCACTCCATGGAAGAAGAGGCCCGCTTGATTTTGCGCCGCGCCCTGAACAGAACAGCCGACAGCCAAGGCCTGGCCAGTCGTATCCGGGCACGCTTTGCCGAGGCCGGCGGAGCGAAGCTTGAGCTGCCCGAACGTACCGAGCCGGCACGCGTGGTGGATCTGGGCGAATGATCGTGCTCGACACTAATGTGCTGTCGGAACTGATGCGTCCCCAACCGGACGCATCGGTATTGCTGTGGATCGAAGCGCAACCTGTCGAAGACCTCTACATCAGCGCCATGACCATGGCCGAGATTCTTCACGGCATCGCGCGCCTGCCCCACGGCAAGCGCAAACAGATGCTCCATGCGTCGGCCCTGGCGATGTTCGAGGAAGATTTCATCGACCGCATCGTGCCCTTCGGGACCCAGGCGGCTCTTTACTACGCTCATCTGATTTCGCACCGGGAAAGCCTGGGGCGTCCGATCAGCCTGGTGGATGCGCAAATCGCGGCCATATGCCGCGTCCACGACGCGGCGATCGCCACCCGTAACGCCAAGGATTTCAGCGATACAGGGTTGATCGTTATCAACCCCTGGCTGCCGCTCGAAATTTGAACCCGGCTCTGTAGGAGCGCAGCTTGCTCGCGATGGCGGCATGCCTGACACAACACACCGCCGCGATCGCCGGCAAGCCCGGCTCCTACAGAAGCCGCGACAGCCTTACAACATGACGGCAGGTTCTATTCCGCGGTTGAAGGTTTCTCCCACAGATTGATCCCGCCTTCGCGGGCAAAACGATCGATCTCTGCCAGCTCTTCGGCACTGAAGTTCAGGTTCTGCAATGCGCCGACGTTCTCGACGATCTGCTCCGGCCGGCTGGCGCCGATCAGGGCCGAGGTCACCCGCGGGTCGCGCAGAGTCCAGGCCAGGGCCAGTTGTGCCAGGCTCTGGCCACGACGCTGGGCGATTTCGTTGAGGGCGCGCACATGGGCGAGGTTGGCCTCGGACAGGTGCGAGGCTTGCAACGAACCACCGCCCGGGCGGTTGACCCGCGCATCCTCGGGAATGCCGTTGAGGTACTTGTCGGTCAGCAGGCCCTGGGCCAACGGCGTGAAGGCAATCACCCCGGCGCCGAGTTCTTCGGTGGTGTCCAAAAGGTCCTTTTCCACCCAGCGGTTGAGCAGGTTATAGGCCGGCTGGTGGATCAGCAGCGGCACTTTCCACTCCTTGAGCAAGGCTGCGATCTCGCGGGTCTTCACCCCCGAATAAGACGAGATACCGATGTACAGCGCCTTGCCCTGCTGCACCGCGGTGGCCAGGGCGCTGGCGGTTTCTTCCAACGGGGTGTCCGGGTCGAAGCGGTGAGAATAGAAGATATCCACATAGTCGAGGCCCAGACGCTGCAGGCTCTGGTCGAGGCTGGCCAGCACGTATTTGCGCGAGCCACCGCCCTGGCCATACGGACCGGGCCACATATCCCAACCGGCCTTGCTGGAGATGATCAGCTCGTCGCGATACCGCTTGAAGTCTTCACGCAACAAACGACCGAAATTGATCTCGGCGCTGCCATAGGGCGGGCCGTAGTTGTTGGCCAGGTCGAAGTGATTGATGCCCAGGTCGAAGGCGGTGCGCAGCAACGAACGCTGGGTGTCGATCGGCGTGCTGTCGCCGAAGTTGTGCCACAGGCCCAAGGACAGCGCCGGCAGCACCAGGCCGCTGCGTCCGACGCGGCGGTAGGGGATGGAGTCGTAGCGGTTTTCGGCAGCAAGGTAAGTCATCGAATCCTCTCTTGGTCCTGAACGCCCGGGTTTAAGCGAATGCACATGGGTGTGGGGCAGCGCCCTTGCAGCATATGAATCAGCCAAACGCCAGAAAGTTGCCCAGCATACGCCCAGGCGCGCTCGCGGCCACTGCAGGAGTGGCCAATGACAGAAACGATCTGACACCCGCTGGCGGAACGCTCGAACGTGGCATTGGCACCGCGCTATTGCCCAAATCGGATGTTCGAAAACAGGAAATAGATATTACTGTTGAAATATTTAATTACGTACCACGTACCACAGTACGAAATCGTAGCTGGAGGGGAAGCTCAGCCGATGAAAATCCCGGCTAAATGACGCCGTCGACCGGAAGCCGGATCAGCGGACAAAACCCTGGAAACACAGGGCCCTGGCGGTGCTGCACCGCCCGGAAAAACCAGGAATGGCGGCATCGAACAAAGCGCTGCACCCGTTGTTTATAGACGCTAAAACGCCACCCTGCCGGGCCGAAACGAAGGGTTCCAAAGCCTGGGTGGTAGAGGAAAATATCGAGGGACAGATGCCAGGCATGCCCCCATGGGAACCATGGGGGCGGGCAATGCCTAGGCGGAGAGTTCGCGTAAAGCGGCAGCCGCGAGGAAGCCCGAACGCGAGCGGTAGCGCTGGTCGCGCTTGACGGTCTGGTCGATGCGTTCCAGCAATTGCTCCGGCAGGGTGGCGTTGAAGCGCACCGCCTTGCCGAAGTAAGGCGTGATGTCGAACTCGATCATGCCCCACACGCCACCGGCGTAATCGGGGTTGTCGATATGCACGTCGACTTCATGCACCTGGGGCAGCGGTTCACCATCGGCGACCAGGCCTTCGTAATGCAGCGACAGGGCCTCTTTCACATTCTCGAAGGCTTCTGCTGCGGTATGGCCGGCGGAAAAACAGCCCGGCACATCGGGGACGATCACTCCATATCCGGAGTCGGCATCCTTGTGCAGCACGACCGGGAATTTCATCTCGTTGACCTCTTCGTTCAAGGCCGGCCTCATTTCAGGCCCGCCTGTTTCAAGATGCTGTGGATCGTGCCCTTGGGCAGATCCGCATCCGGGTGGGGAATAGTGACCCGCCCCGGCTTGTGCAGATGCTTGTATTGGTGATGACTGCCTTTGACCGCGATCAAATACCACCCGTCCTCCTCGATCATCCTGATCAGTTCCCGACTGCGCATTGCCGTGTCCTTTCGATACGTCCCGAAAAGCCACCGTCCACAGTCAAAGGCGAACAATACACACTATACACATCCAGACAATCAATACAGAAAGCAGCGATGACCGGCGCTGCCCTGGCCCTTTTCAGACCGCCCTGGCAAAAACCTCCGCCAGCCAGTCGACGAACACCCGCACCCGCGGCGACATGTGGCGGTTGTGTGGGTACAGCACGGAAACCGGCATGGGCGGCGGCGGGGTATCGGTGAGGATCTCCTGCACCAGCCCCTGGGAAATCTGCTGTGCCATGCGGTAGCGCGGGCACTGGATGATGCCCAGCCCGGCCACGGCCGAGGCAGCATAGATTTCCGCGCCGAACACCGACAGCGCGCCCTCGATGGCGACTTCCCGCAGTTCGCCATCGACCATGAATTCGAACGGAAACAGCTTGGCTGTGGTGCGTGAGACGTAGTTCACCGCACGATGCCGCGACAGCTCGTCGAGGCTCGATGGCTCGCCGTACTTGCGCAGGTAGGCCGGGCTGGCGCAGGTGATCTGCTGCAGGTTGGCCACGCGCCGGCCGATCAGCGACGAATCGCCCAGGGTGCCGGCGCGCAACACGCAGTCCACCCCTTCGGCGATCAGGTCGACAAAACGATCGGCCTCGCTGATGGACAGCTCGATCTCCGGATAGCGCGCCATGAATTCGGGCAGGGCCGGAATCACGAAGTACTTGGCCAGGGTGCCATGCAGGTCGACCCGCAAACGCCCCTTCGGCGCCACCGTGCGAAACGCCAGTTCGGCCTCTTCCAGCTCCGCCAGCAGCTGTACGCAGCGCTGGTAATAGGCCTCGCCGTCGAGAGTCGGGCGCACGCGGCGGGTGCTGCGTTCCAGCAGGCGGGTACCGAGCCAGGCCTCGAACTGGTTGAGGGTATGGGTCAGGGTGGCGCGCGGCAGGTTCAGGTCCTCGGCGGCCAGGGTGAAGCTGCTGCGCTCGTAGATCCGCACAAACACCTTCATCGCTTTGACTTGATCCACGACGGGCTCCGGGGCTCATTGATTGTTGGCGATTATTGAACAGTCAAGCCAACTCTGGCGCATTTATCACCCTGGGTAAACATGTGAATCTGCTTCCACACCACAGCCAATCACTCGTTACCCAGAAGGAAATTCGCCATGACTACCCAGACTTCGAAAGTTGCCATCGTGACCGGCGCCTCCCGCGGCATCGGCGCGGTGATCGCCCGGCAACTGGCCAGCGAAGGCTTCGCCGTCGCCATCAACTACGCCAACAGCGCCAGCGAAGCCTCGGCCCTGGTGGTGGAACTGCGCCAGGCCGGTCACCAGGCCATAGCGGTCAAGGCCGACGTGGCCAATGCCGATGACGTGCGCCGCCTGTTCGACGAGACCGAAACCCAACTGGGCAAGGTCGACGTGCTGATCAACAACGCCGGCATCCTCAAGGTCCTGCCGCTGGCGCAACACACGGACGAACTGTTCGACCAGAACTTCAACATCCACGCTCGCGGCACCTTCAACACCCTGCGTGAAGCCGCGACTCGCCTGAACGGCGGCGGGCGCATCGTCAATTTCTCCAGCAGCACCGTCGGCATGAACCTGCCGGGTTACGCGGTGTACATCGCCAGCAAAGCAGCGGTGGAGTCCCTGACCCAGGTGTTCGCCAAGGAAATGCGCGGTCGCAATATCACCGTCAATGCAGTGGCACCGGGCCCGGTGGCCACCGACTTGTTCCTGCACGGCAAGAGCGAAGAGCAGATCCAGGGTTTCGCCAAGATGGCCCCGCTGGAGCGCCTGGCTCAACCCGAAGATATTTCCCGCGTCGTGTCCTTCCTGATCAGCCCTGATTCGGCCTGGGTCAACGGGCAGGTCCTGCGCGCCAACGGCGGGCTTGTCTGAGCCACCTCACCCACGGTCGAAGGAACCCTGGGCACCTTCGCCGGCTGGCTGTCCCACGCCGTACAACAACGCCTGCCCCGGCGTGCCTGAAACCACCCTCACCTGAAGAGATCAATGCCATGCAATCCGTCATCCTGATTACCGGCGCCTCCAGTGGTTTTGGCGCCCTGACCGCCCGCGCCCTCGCCGACGCCGGCCATATCGTCTACGCCAGCATGCGTGAAACCCTGGGCCGCAATGCGCCTCAGGTGGCCGAGGTGCGGCGCTACGCCGACGAGCACCGGGTCGATTTGCGCAGCGTCGAACTGGACGTCGCCTCCAGCGCCTCGGTCGAGGCCGGTGTCGCCCGGATAGTCGCCGACTGCGGCCGGCTGGATGTGATCATCCACAACGCCGGGCACATGGCCTTCGGCCCCGCCGAAGCCTTCACCCCCGAACAGTTCGCCCAGCTCTACGACATCAACGTACTGAGCACCCAGCGGGTCAACCGCGCGGCCCTGCCGCAACTGCGCAAGCAGGGCCGGGGACTGGTGCTGTGGGTATCCTCCAGCAGCGCCCGCGGCGGCACCCCGCCCTACCTGGCGCCGTACTTCGCGGCCAAGGCGGCGATGGACTCCCTGGCGGTGTCCTATGCCGGGGAGCTGGCGCGCTGGGGCGTGGAGACCTCGATCATCGTGCCAGGCGCCTTCACCCAGGGCACCAACCACTTCGCGCACTCCGGCGCCCCGGCCGACCAGGCCCGCGCCGCCGAGTACAACCAGGGCCCCTATGCCGGCGTGCCGGAGCAGGCACTCAACGGCCTGGCCACCCTGGAGCCGGCTGACGCCGATGTCGCCGAGGTCGCGAAGGCCATCGTCGAGATCGTCGGCCTGCCCTTCGGCTCCCGGCCGTTGCGCCGGCATATCGACCCGTCCCAGGACGGTGCCGAGATCGTCAATGCCATGGCCGACCGGGTGCGCGCCGAGATGTTTCGCCGCATCGGCCTGGAAGACCTGCTCAAGCCCGCCGTTCGCTGAAACAACGGCACCGATGGCCCGGGCACTCCCCGGGCCATCGCTGCTTTCCACCGGCTTATTCGCGGAGACACTCATGCCCCCGACCACCGACTCGCCCGTTTCGTCCAACACCCTGCTGATCCCGGCCTTCACTTTTCGTGGAGCAGGACGCCACTCCCTGGACCACACTCTAGGTCGGGAGCCTTGAACCGCCATCGACCCTGGACTCACCCCTGAATTCCGCCCGCGAGGACTTCATCATGCACACCGCGATCATCACTTGCTTCGGCCTGATTCTCCTGGCGCTGATGCTGTTTATCGGCGAAAAGCTCGGCCTCGGTCGCCAGACCCTGGCCTACAGTTTCGTCGTACTCTGGCTGGCGCTGACGGTGATCAACGGCGCGGTGGGGATGGTCCACGCCGGCCAGCCCCTGAGCACGGAGCTGGCGGTCGGCAGTGTGGTGTTCGGCGTGCCGGTGGCGGCGCTGGTGTTGTTCACGGTATTGGGCCGGGCCTGAGGCCCGCGATGACGGTGGCACAAACGCCACCGCCCCGCGATCAACGCACCAGGTGCAGGAACTGCATATGGCGTTCGTACTGGTCGAGGATGTCGTTGATGATCTGCTCCTTGGTGTAGCCCATCAGGTCATAGTCCTGGCTACCCTCGGCCAGGTGCACCTCGGCCCGGTAGTAACGCCGGTTGCGCATCTCCTTGGGCCCCATGCCGCCACGGGCGAAGGACGGGGTGAAGTAGCCGCGCATCTGCACCTGATAAACGAACGGATGCTGGTCGCCATGGCCGATTTCCAGGCTGACGTTGTCGTTGGCCGGGTCCGGCTGGGTGATCACGTTCAGGCCTTTCTCGACGAACACCGCGGTCACTTCTTCGATAGCCGGGCGCACCGTCTGATCGAGGAAGCGATAGACCTCGTCGCGCGACGGGAAATGTACCGCCTGGCTCAGGCGCTGGCGCCAGCCGCCCTTGCCGCGCCGCGAAGACGACGACACCGGCGCCAGCGAATGCAACTGGGCGATCTGCTTCTGCGACTCGAGGTAGAAGGCCTTGTGCAGCCCCCACATCATCAGCAGCAGGATCATCGAGAACGGCAGCGAGGTCAGCACCACCGCCGACTTCAGCGAGTCGATGCTGCCGGCGAACAGCAGCGCGCTGGTGACCAGCGCGGTCATCGCGCCCCAGAACACCCGCAGCCATTTCGGCCCGTCTTCATCGGCATTGCCGCCCTTGGCCGACAGGGTCGAGAGCACCACGGTGCCGGAGTCGGCCGAGGTGACGAAGAACACGAAGCTGATGAACACCGTCACGGCGATGACAGTCTTGCTCCAGGGGTAGGTTTCCAGCAGCAGGTAGAGGGTCATCGAGGGGTTCTCGATGGCCGACATGCCCAGCGCGCTCATGCCGTGGTTGAGCACCTGGTCGATGGCACTGTTACCGAAGATCGACATCCAGGCCAGGGTGAAGCCCAGGGGAATCAGCAGCACGCCGAACACGAACTCACGAATGGTCCGGCCACGGGAAATCCGCGCGATGAACAGGCCCACGAACGGCGACCATGCGATCCACCAGGCCCAGTAGAAGACGGTCCAGCCGCCCAGCCAGTCGCTGGGTTCGTTATAGGCGTAGAGGTCGAAACTCTTGGTCGGCAAGGCGCCGAGGTAATCGCCGAGGTTCTGGATCAGGGTGTTGAGCAGGTGCTGGGTGGGGCCGGCGAACAACACGAACAGCAGCAGCGCACAGGCCAGCAGCATGTTGATGTCGGACATCACCCGCACGCCCTTGTCGACACCGGACACCGCGACAATGATCGCCGCACCCATCATCAGGGTGATCAGGCCCACCTGGACCCACTGGGTGTGGGCGATGCCGAACAGGTAATCCAGGCCGGAGTTGAGGTGCAGCACGCCAAAGCCCATGTCGGCGCCGAGGCCGAACACCGTGGCGATGATGCCGAAGCCATCCACCGCGTAGCCGATGGGGCCATTGATGCGCTTGCCGATCAGCGGGTACAGCGCCGAACGCAGGGCCAGCGGCAGGTTATGCCGGTAGGCGAAATACGCCAGGGCCATGCCGACGAAGGCGAACACGCCCCAGCCATGCAGGCCCCAGTGCAGGAAGAGAATCTGCATGGCCTGGCGCGCCGCATCCGCGGTCCCGGCCTCGCCCTGGGGCGGTTGCAGCATGTGGGTCAGGGGTTCCGACACGCAGAAGAAGAACAGCGTGATGCTGATCCCGGCGGCGAACAGCATGCCAGCCCAGGACAGGTAACTGAATTCCGGTTCGTCGTGGTCGGCACCGAGCTTGATCTTGCCGTAGCCGGACAAGGCGGTGACCACCACGAAGATCAGGTACAGGGTCATGGCCAGCATGTAGTACCAACCGACCGTATTGGCCGCCCAGTTTTGCGCGGCCAGCAGCCAGGCGCCGGCCTGTTCCGGCAGGGCAATGACCACCAGGCCGAAGGCCAGGATAAAGCTCGCGGCGAAGTAGAACACCGGCGGATTCATGCGGATCAGGCCGCTGGCGGGAATGGACGATGCACTCATGAAACGTGCACCTCGAGGGGGTAAAACGCGGCTGAAAAGATCGGACTCAGCAAAGGTAAGCCTCCTGTTGTGAGCGGGCAGCGAGCTGCCGGTTTAACTTGAACAAGCGTTCAAGTTAAACACGGATAGGCGCGCAAGGACTAATCGCCGGGCTCGGCGGTCGCCTGATTTCGCAGGTTTTAGGAAAGGTCTGATGTGTCGCGGAGGGAATCGTTCAGCGTTAAATTATGCCGATCTCTGTAGCCGCCGCCGAAGGCTGCGCCAAGGCCCGCAGGCCTGCAAAAGACCCAAGAGCGGCGCCCCTCTCGGGGCGATCGCAGCCTGCGGCAGCGGCTACATAATGCAAGCACCCCGGCTTATTTTTGCGACCCATCGTCATGCTGCAGGTTGGCCTGGGTCAGGTTGCACCCGGCCGGCACGCTGCGGGTCAGCCAGACATTGCCGCCGATGGTCGAGCCCTTGCCGATGGTGATGCGCCCGAGGATGGTCGCGCCGGCGTAGATCACCACGTCGTCCTCGACGATCGGGTGGCGCGGATGGCCCTTCTGCAACTGGCCGTCCTCGTCCGCCGGGAAGCGCTTGGCACCTAGGGTCACGGCCTGGTAGATGCGTACACGCTCGCCGATGATCGCGGTCTCGCCGATCACCACACCGGTGCCGTGGTCGATGAAGAAGCTGCGGCCGATCTGCGCCCCCGGGTGAATGTCGATGCCGGTGGCCGAGTGGGCGATTTCTGCGCTGATCCGCGCCAGCAGCGGCAGGCCGGCGCGGTACAGATGGTGGGCCAGGCGATGGTGGATCACCGCCAGGATGCCCGGGTAGCACAGCAGCACTTCATCGACGCTGCGCGCCGCCGGGTCGCCGTGGTAGGCGGCCAGCACATCGGTATCGAGCAACACCCGCAGCCCCGGCAGGGCCAGGGCGAAATCCTGGATGATGCGGATGGCCCTGGCGTTGACGTCTTCGTCCGCCTCGCCGCTCTGGCGCGCGGCATAACGCAGTTCCAGGCGGGTCTGGGCGAGCAGTGCATTGAGGGCCGCGTCCAGGGTGTGGCCGACGTAGAAATCCTCGCTTTCCTCGCGCAGGTCCACCGGGCCCAGGCGCATCGGGAACAAGGCCCCACACAGCGCCTCGAGAATCTCGGCCATGGCCGCGCGCGACGGCAGTTCCCGACCACCCTGCTCACCACTGACCCGCCCGTTGCGGGTACGCCACTGGTCGCGGGCATCACGCAGTTGACCGACTATGGTCTGCAATTGCCAATGGCTGGAACGCTCGCTCACGATAAGACTCCTCACTCAGGCGGCCGGACGGTCTGGCCGCGTAAACGACGTCACTTTACGGTATGCGTCCCAGGCCAAATTAAGAACTAATTGTGCTGGCCTAAGTACCTTTTGGCATAAGCGATTGACGGTTGCCCCGGTAAATATCGCTGCCTATAGTCCCTGACACCTCTGACAACCTGTGCGGCCTCATGATCAAACGACAGCTCGACCGTTTTAACCGTCTCGACCTGCTGGGCGGCGCCACCGCCCTGGAAAAACTCGAACGCCTGTCCACCTGGCTGGGCCGCGATATCTACGTCAAGCGCGACGACACCACGCCGCTGGCCATGGGCGGCAACAAGCTGCGCAAACTCGAATACCTGGCCGCCGATGCGCTGGCCCAGGGCGCGGACACCCTGATCACCGCGGGCGCCATCCAGTCCAACCACGTACGCCAGACCGCGGCCCTGGCCGCCAAGCTCGGCCTCGGTTGCGTCGCCCTGCTGGAAAACCCCATCGGCACCGACGACGGCAATTACCTGGGCAACGGCAACCGCCTGCTGCTCGACCTGTTCGACGCCAAGGTCGAGCTGGTGGAGAACCTGGACAACGCCGACGAGCAGTTGCAGGCCCTGGCCGAGCGCCTGCGCAGCAGCGGCAAGCAGCCATACCTGGTGCCGATTGGCGGCTCCAACGCCCTCGGCGCACTGGGTTACGTGCGCGCCGGCCTGGAGCTGGCGGAGCAGATCAACAACAGCGGGCTCGACTTCGCCGCCGTGGTGCTGGCCTCGGGCAGCGCCGGCACCCACAGCGGCCTGGCCCTGGCCTTGAGCGAAGTGTTGCCGCAGTTGCCGGTGATCGGCGTCACCGTGTCGCGCACCGACGAAGCGCAACGGCCGAAGGTCCAGGGCCTGGCCGAGCGCACCGCCGAATTGCTCGGGGTGACGTTGCCGGAGAGCTTCAAGGTGGAGTTGTGGGACGAGTATTTCGCCCCGCGTTATGGCGAACCGAACGCCGGCACCCTGGCCGCGGTGAAACTGCTGGCGAGCCAGGAAGGCCTGCTGCTGGACCCGGTCTACACCGGCAAGGCCATGGCCGGCCTGCTCGACGGCATCGGCCGCCAGCGTTTCGACGACGGCCCGATCATCTTCCTGCACACCGGCGGCGCGCCGGCGCTGTTCGCTTATGCCGGCTCGTTTGCCTGAATACTGACCTGTAGCCGCTGCCGCAGGCTGCGCTCGGCGGCGCAGCCGTCGTAAAACCTGCATATGCGGCGTATCGGAAGAGACACGTTCGCCGGGTTTGCGCCTGCTACGTCGGAATGCCGCCCAAAACGATCGCAGCCTACGGCAGCGGCTACAGGGATGTATATTTATAAAAAGAATAACAATGTGAATTTATATTATTTTTACATCTATAAGC
>NZ_JBWKZA010000028.1:0-78323 GCF_059424045.1 Pseudomonas sp. GW456-L12 | reverse complement strand
CTTGACATGCTTATATACCAAAAGTAACTTACTGTTCGTAACTTACCAAAAGTATATAGGGCCTGGTTGCCGCCCTCAATCCAATTTGCCTCTATCGGCAGGAGTCTTCGCCATGCATGCGCTTATCGTTGTCGCCCACCATGATCCTCGCTCCCTCAGCCACAGCCTGGCGGCCCAGGTCGCCGAGGGGCTGGGGCCGTCCCACTCGTTCGAGATCGCCGACCTGTTCGCCGAGGCGTTCGACCCACGCTTCAACGTCGCCGACCACGCGGTCCATCGCCGGCAGGAACAGCCCCCGGCCGACGTGCTGGCCGAGCAGGCGCGCATCGACCGCGCCGATGCGCTGGTGCTGGTCTATCCGGTGTACTGGTGGTCGATGCCGGCGCTGCTCAAGGGCTGGATCGACCGGGTGTTCGCCAACGGCTGGGCATTCGATTTCAACCTCGAAGCCAATCGCTTTGAGAAGAAACTCGGGCATCTGCGGGTGCATCTGCTCGGCGTCGGTGGGGCCGATGCCGGCACCTACGGGCGCCACGGCTACGAGGCGGCGATGAAGACCCAGATCGACCATGGGATCTTCGACTACTGCGGGGCGCGGGTGCTGACCTCGGAGCTGCTGCTGGAATCGGAAAGCCAGGATCCGGCGCTGCATCTGCACACGGCCCGGGTCATCGGTCGCGATCTGTTCAGTCGCGCCAGCGCCGCCGCGGCGGTTCAGGCGGGATGAGGGGATAAGGCTCCGCGACGTCCCGGTCGCGGAGCGCAGGACGGCTTCGGCCGTCAGTGCCCGGCGGGCTGCGCCTGTTGAGTGAGGATGGCCCTGGCCAGTTCTTCATCGCTGGCATTGAGGCCTGGGTTTTCCTGGCGGATTTTCTGCAGCACCGACTCCAGGTAGACGCCACGGATGGCGCCACCGCTGGCGACGAAGCTGGAGGCGTCGTCTCGGGCGGGAATCACCATCTTGTCGTCCTTGAAGGTCGAGTACAGCGAGGCGGAAACCCCTGCGGAGGTGGCGACATCACCCGCATCGACACGGGCCATGGCTGAACCTGCGGGCAGACAGAGCAACAACGAAGAAACGAGTAATAGGCGGCGCATGAGGGCGTCCTCCGACAGCGTGAAGCGAAAAGGAAGTACTACACAATCTAGGATGCGCGGCACTGCCCGGGAGTTCCCTGGGCGCTCGCGGTGGCCGCTGGCCGGGCGTTTTCTGTGGGGCAGCCAGCAGCCCCCGGCATTGCACCGGGGGCTGTGATCACTGGGCTGTCAGCTCACGACCCGGTAGCACGGCACATAGGCCGCGCCGCCCGGCAGTTTCATCCGGTGCTGCTGGACGAAGGATTTGAGCAGGTGATCCAGCGGCTGCATGATCGCGGTGTCGCCGTGGATTTCGTACGGGCCGTGCTTCTCGATCAGGCGGATGCCCTTGTCCTTGACGTTGCCGGCGACGATGCCGGAGAACGCGCGACGCAGGTTGGCCGCCAGCTCGTGGGACGGCAGTGCGCGGTCCAGTTGCAGGCTGGCCATGTTGGCGTGGGTCGGGTCGAACGGACGCTGGAAGCCTTCATCGATTTTCAGCAGCCAGTTGAAGTGGAAGGCGTCGTTGCGTTCGCGGCGGAACTGCTTGACCTCCTTGAGCCCCTCGGTCATCTGCCGGGCGACCTCGGCCGGGTCGTCGATGATGATCTGGTACAGGCTGTGGGCCGCATCGCCCAGGGTCGCGCCGACGAAGGCGTGCAGTTGCTCCAGGTAGGGCGCGGCGCTTTTCGGCCCGGTGAGGATCACCGGGAACGGCAGCTCGCGGTTGTCCGGGTGCATGAGGATACCCAGCAGGTACAGGAACTCCTCGGCGGTCCCTGCGCCGCCCGGGAAGATGATGATGCCGTGGCCGACGCGGACGAAGGCTTCCAGGCGCTTCTCGATGTCCGGCAGGATTACCAGTTCGTTGACGATCGGATTCGGCGCCTCGGCGGCGATGATGCCCGGCTCGGTGAGTCCCAGGTAACGGCTGCCGCTCATGCGCTGCTTGGCATGGGCGATGGTCGCGCCCTTCATCGGGCCTTTCATCACGCCCGGGCCGCAGCCGGTGCAGACATCCAGTTTGCGCAGGCCCAGCTCATGGCCGACCTTCTTGGTGTACTGGTATTCCTCGGTGCTGATCGAGTGGCCGCCCCAGCACACCACCATCTTCGGTTCCACGCCCGGGCGCAGGGTGCGGGCGTTGCGCAGCAGGTGGAAGACGTAGTCGGTGATGCCCTGGGAGCTCTCCAGGTCGATGCGCTGGCTGGCCAGTTCGCTTTCGGTGTAGACGATGTCGCGCAGGGCGCTGAACAGCATTTCCCGGGTGCTGGCGATCATCTCGCCATCGACGAAGGCATCGGCCGGGGCGTTCAGCAGTTCCAGGCGCACGCCGCGGTCCTGCTGGTGGATGCGGACTTCGAAATCCTTGTAGGCGTCGAGGATGGTCTTGGCGTTATCGACATGGGCGCCGGTGTTGAGGATGGCCAGGGCGCACTGGCGGAACAGGGCATAGATGCTGCCGGAACCGGCTTCGCTGAGTTGTTGCACTTCACGTTGGGACAAAGTCTCCAGGCTGCCTTTGGGGCTGACCGAAGCGTTGATGACGTGTCTTGAATGCATTCTGGATTCCTTGAAAGCGAGACCACCGGCCCCTGCGGGCCCATGGCTTAAGAATAGTGAGCGGCGGGCGGGACGCCGGGAAAAACATTCTCCCGGGCTTCACCACGCGAAGGCAAACGGGGCCACTGGAACGTGCGGCGCGTCCGCCACGCTACTTTCTCACAGCTGGTGGTCCGAAGCGAAAGCGGCGTGCATCGCCCTTGGCTATGCTCAGCCCAGTTACCCATAGGGCTGGGGAGCGCAACCCCAGGCCAACAGCATCGGACGGCGGCAACCATGAGCATTCCTTCACAGATCCGCCCCATCGAGGTACCAGCCAACCAGTCCTGTATCACCAGTGAGTTCGAAATCGAAGCCGGGCATCGCTACCGCTTCCTGGTGGAAGGCCTGTGGGCCGATGCCTCGGACCCGCCGACCAAGCCCGAGGGCGTGGCGCACCCAGGCGGCATCCGCGAGGGCTTCGGCTGGGCCAAGCGCTTGCCCGAAGCGGCCTGGATGGCGCTGCTGGTACGGACCAAGGGCCCGGCGGGCCAGTCGCCCTGGCGCCTGCTCGGGCGCGGCGACGGCGTCTGGTCGGACCTGCCGCCGGGGCGCCTGCAGTTCTGCGCCAACGACGTGCCCGGCTTCTACCGGAACAACTCAGGGAAGATGGACGTCAGGGTGATCGATGTCACCCGGGGTGGCTAGCGGGGCTCTTGGCGGGTGCGCAGAGCGGCTTTGGGGCAGGTGTGGGAGCAAGGCGCCTCTGGCGGTGATCCCGCTGCCGCCGGCGCAACCGGCGGTGCGTGCGCGGTCTTGCCCAGCACCTCGGCAGGCCGAGTGAATTTATCGGCCAGGCGCTGCTCATAACTCTAAATGGCGTAATCGCGCCAGGGTTGTGTACGTAGTCAGGGAGCGGCATCCACATGAGCCCAGTTTCATCTGTCAATCCAGGCCAGCCTTGTCGTCTGCTGTTAGTGGTCGAGGACGAGCCGATGATCCTGGAGTTCCTCTGCGAGATCCTGCAGGACGAGGGCTTCGCCACCCAGGCCATGCCTCGCGCGGATGAGGCGCTGCAGTTCCTGGAAAGCCACCCGGACCAGGTGCGTCTGCTGCTGACCGATATCAATATGCCGGGCACCTTGAACGGCGCGGGCCTGGCCAATCGGGTGCGCGAGTGCTGGCCGGAAATGCCGGTGCTGGTGATGTCCGGTTATGAGACGCCGCAGAGTTCCGGCATCCGCTATCCGGTGTCGTTCATCCGCAAACCCTGGACCATCGGGCAGATCCTCGACAGTGTCGACGAGGCGTTGAACAAGGCGGGGAATAGGTAGTTGGGCGGGGCGCTGGCGAGATGAGGAGCGAAGCGGCTTTCGACCACCCAGGACCTCGGGTCCTCGGTGATCGCAAGGGAGGGTGAGCTAGCGGCTCACTCTTTGACGCTCATGAACTCTTTGGCCCAGACGATGTACTCCTCGGGCTGGGTGTAGGTGTGGGCCAGCTCGGTGGCGCTGAGGTCCGAGGCCTGGGTGAAGATCTGCCGCTGTTCGCGCAGGCAATCGTAGGTGGCCTTGATCGCCGCGAAGTACGCCGCGTGGCCGTCGACGATGATCTTCGCGCCCAGTTGCGCCAGGCGCGCATCGTCGCGCAGCGCCGGGTTGCCGTAGGTCACCAGCATCAAGGGGACCGACAGGTGCTCGGAGATCTGCTCCAGCTGCTCGAAATCCTTGATCCCGACCATGCAGATGCCGTCGGCGCCGGCGCGCTCGTATTGCTGGGTGCGGCTGATGATTTCCTGGATCGGCAGGATGGCCGCGTTGGTCCGGGCGATGATCGCCAGTTCCGGGTCGACCCGCGCTTCCAGGGCCGCGCGGATCTTGCCCACGCCTTCGGCGACCGAGATCAGGTCGGTGGACTTGCGCCCGAACTGGGCCGGCAGCAGGGTGTCTTCGATGGTCAGGGCGGCGACGCCGGCGCGCTCCAGTTCGACCACGGTGCGCATCACGTTGAGGGCGTTGCCGTAGCCATGGTCGGCGTCGGCGATCACCGGCAGCTGGGCGACGCGGCCGATGCGGGTGGCCTGCTCGGCGAATTCGCTCAGGGTGATCAGGGCGAAGTCAGGCGCGGCCAGTACCTGCAGCGAGGCGACGGAGCCGCCGAGAATGCCCACTTCGAACCCCAGGTCGGCGGCGATCCGCGCCGACATCGGGTCGAATACGGAGGCGGTGTGAAAGCAGGAGTCTGAAGCGATCAACTCGCGAAAACTACGGCGTAAATCTTGATGAGACAGCCTGGACATACGAACTCCCGGAAGGAGGTAAAAGAGATGCCGACGATAGCGTCGAGTCAAAAATGCAATCGGTCGTCCAGCGCGCCTGTGTAGAAGGGTCGCTGCGAAAACCTGGGCAGATGAAGACGAAGCAAGCAGGTGTGAAACGGCGGGTGACGCCGCACCGGATGGAAAAAGCCAGGCGGGCGCTCTTGTTATGGCCGGGATGAAGGCTATCACGCCGCCGCGGCGAAAATGATGACGAATTCGTATGGGCCCATGCCAGAACGGCATAGGCCATGCCGGTTGTCATGGGCGCCAAGGCGGGTCGACCATGCCGAACAAGAAGGTTCGGTTATCACTGGCATTTATGGGAGCGTCGATCTGTAGCGGCGAGGACGAGAGTACGCAGCGCTTGTCGCAACGCCTCGAGCCAGGGGAAAGGCTCAATAAAATGTCAGAATTTGAGTCCGGGTCTGGACCTTTTCCCCTGATGCGCAATCATTAGGACGTGGATACCCAAAGGAGAGACGCATGTTCATTCGGTCATTGACCCTCGCAACGCTGCTCGCTGTCGTCGGCCCCGCAATGGCGGCCGACAACGAAGGCCCTCTGGCCCAGGATCAGGGCAAGGCGCGCCCACTGATCGTCATCGCTCCCAGCACCGTGGACCCGACCCTGGTGGCGCTGAAGAAGTCCCTCGACGAGCCGGCCAACCGCCAGGCCTTCAGCGAACGCAACATGGTGCTCTACACGGTGATCAACACCATCGGCCAGCGCGACGGCAAGGACCTGGACCCGCAATCGACCATGGCGTTGATCCGCAGCCTGAAGCTCGGCGCCGGGGCGCAGACCAAGGTGATCCTGGTGGGCAAGGACGGCGAGAAGAAGCTCGAGCATTCCGGGGCCATCGAACTCAAGGAAGTCTTCAGCACCATCGACCAACTGCCGGCGGCGGAAAAGGAAGCCGTTGCGCCGACGTTAGCGCCGGTCTCGGAAGTCAAGGCGGCCCACGCCGGCAAGGCCGCCAAATCGGGCAAGCCTGCGGCGCCACCCAAGCCGCTGGACGACTGAGTCTGGCCATCACCGTTTCCTGATAGCGCATCGCGAGCAAGCTCGCTCCTACAGAAACATACAGGCTCCTGTAGGAGCGAGCTTGCTCGCGATGGCGTTCGAACTCACCTCGCCTGAGCTCATCTGACCAGCAGACATCGGTCACGACACTGCCAGCATTTCTGCCTCTTTTGCTGCACCGCCATCACCTTCAGTGCTTTGCAGCGTCCGGCTGACCCCGCGCACGATCATCTCGACTTCCCGTTCATCGATGATCAGCGGCGGCAGCAGGCGGATGGTGGTACCGCGGGTCACGTTGATCAACAGTCCGTGATCCTGCGCCGCCCGTAGCGCCAGCTCGCGCTGCGGGGCTTTGAGTTCGATGCCGATCATCAAGCCCAGGCCGCGCACCTGCAGGACCTGCGGGTGATCCGCCAGTTCCACCCGCAAGCGTTGCAACAGGTGCTCGCCCTGGCGCCTGGCGTTGGCCAGCAGGCCTTGTTCCTCGATGATCTCCAGCACCGTGCAGGCCACCCGGCAGGCCAGCGGGTTGCCGCCGAAGGTGCTGCCGTGGCTGCCGGGGGTGAACAGCTGCGCGGCCTTGCCCCGGGCCAGGCAGGCGCCGATGGGGAGGCCGTTGCCCAGGCCCTTGGCCAGGGTCATCACATCCGGGACCACACCCTCGTGCTGGCAGGCGAACCACTGGCCGGTGCGGCCGATGCCGGTCTGGATCTCGTCGAGCATCAGCAGCCAGTTGCGCCGGCTGCACAGTTCGCGCAGGGCCTTCAGGTAGCCGGGCGGGGCCAGGCGGATACCGCTTTCGCCCTGGATCGGCTCCATCAGCACCGCGGCGATACGCGGGCCGTAGGCCTGCGCGGCTCGCTCCAGGGCGGCCAGGTCGCCGAAGGGCAGCTTGAGGAAATCCCCGGGCAGCGAGTTGAGGCCCAGGCGCACCGCCGGCCCGTCGCTGGCCGCCAGGGTGCCCAGGGTACGGCCGTGGAAGGCGTTCTCCATGACAATCACCAGCGGCCGCTCGATACCTTTGTGCCAGCCGTGCAGCCGTGCCAGCTTCAGCGCGGTCTCGTTGGCTTCGGCGCCGGAGTTGTTGAAGAACGCCCGGTCCATGCCAGCCAGTTGGGTCAGCCGCTGCGCCAGCCGCTGTTGCCAATCGATGCTGTACAGGTTGGAGGTGTGCAGCAGCAGGCCGGCCTGTTCGCGGATGACGCTGACCAGTTTGGGATGGGAATGGCCGATGCCTGTCACCGCCACACCGGCCACCGCGTCCAGGTATTCGCGGCCGGCCTGGTCCCAGAGGCGGGTGCCCAGGCCGTGGGTGAAGCTCAGGGGCAGCGGTTGATAGGTGCTCATCAGGCAGGTGGCGGTCATGACGGGTCGCTCCATCGAGTGGGGTGTGCTGGCAGTATCGTTAGCCACCTGAGCTAGATAAACTCGTCAATTCTTTAATCATCTTCAAGTCAGGGTTGATAATGGATCTGTTCCAGGCGATGACGGTGTACGTGAAGGTGGTGGAGGCGGGGAACATGACCGCCGCCGCCCGTGAGTGCGGCCTGTCCACCACCATGGTCGGCAATCACCTGCGGGCCCTGGAGCAGCGCCTCGGGGTCAGCCTGCTCAGCCGCACCACAAGGCGCCAGCGCCTGACCGAGTTCGGCGCCGAGTATTACCAGCGTTGCCTGGCGGTGCTGGGGCTGGTGGCGGACTCCGAGCGCATGGCGGAACAGGTCCAGGGCGAGCCGTCCGGCACCCTGCGCATCACCGCGCCGCTGACCTTCGGCACCGAGCGCCTGGCACCGGCGCTGAGCGAATTCCAGCAGCGCTGCCCGCAGGTCAAGGTGGAGCTGACCCTGGCCAACCAGCGCTTCGATTTGATCGATGGCGCCTTCGACGTGGCTTTTCGCCTGGGCAACCTGGACACCACGTCGCTGATCGCCCGGCCCCTGGAGGACTACACCCTGACCATCTGCGCCGCGCCGGACTACCTGGAGCGCTGCGGTACGCCGCAAGTCCCGGAGGACCTGCAACACCACAACTGCCTGGCGTTCGCCTATCCGGCCGGTGACGAGTGGAGCTCAACCGCCACCCAGTGGCCGTTGCGCGGGCCCGAGGGGGACGTACTGATTCCGGTGTCCGGTTCGTTGCTGACCAACACTTCGTCCGGCCTGCACCGTGCGGCGCGGGGTGGCCTGGGGGTGGTGATGATGCCCGATGCCCTGGTGGAGGAGGACCTGCAACAGGGGCGGCTGGTGCCTGTGTTGCAGGACTATCAATTGCCCTTGCGGGCGATGCACCTGCTGTACGCCCAGGACCGTTACCGCCTGCCCAAGCTGCGCAGCTTCGTCGAATTCGCCTTGGAGAAATGGGGGCGCTAAGCAGCGTCAGGTCATGAAACAAAGACCCCGTCGTGCCGGTCTGGCAGCGACGGGGTCGGGTTCACGCAGGTTCGGTCAAGCCAGTTCGACAGGCTTCAGGCTGTCCCAGGACTCCACCGGCCCCGGATTGTTTGGTTGGCTGCCGCCGCCAAAGCAGACCGCCAGTTTGTTCAGCGCATTGATCGCAGTGGTGACCGCGCCTTCGGCCCAGCCGGCGGTCCAGGACACATCGTCGCCCGCCAGGATGAAGCGATCGGGATTGTCCGTGCCGATGCCGCTCATGAACTGGGAAAAGATCCGCCGCTGATATTCGTACTGCCCCGGCAGGTTCATCTTGAAGGCGCCCAGGTACAGCGGCTGGTCCTCCCAGTTGTGCTCCACGAACGCATTGACCGTGCTGTATTGCTCGTTGAGCTTGATATCCGGGTAGAGGTTGTCCAGCAGGTTGGTGCATAGGTCGACATGCTGCGGCAGCGGCGCGGGGCGGTCGCCGAGGAACTTCAGGGCGTCGTCGTTCCAGGTGTAGGACAGGAAGATCCCGCTGCCCTTGTATTTGCCCTTGCTGGCCGAGTAGTCCACCAGGTAGGTGCCGCGGGTCAGGCGGTCGGACAGGGTGATGCTCATCTTGCGTTGCTCACCCTCTGCCACCGGGTCGTTCCAGAACGGGCGCTGGGTGGCGGCGAAAATCTTCGCCGACTGCATGTAGTGGGTGTACATGATGGCTTCCCAGGTATCGATGGACAGCAGGCTGTCCATGGCGGGAAGGCTTTGCGGGTTTCCTGAGTAGCGCAGTTTGTCGAGGATCCGCACATGCGGGGTGTAGATGACGCTGGGGAAGTTGTGTTGCCGGGTCAGTTGGGTGCGGGTATCGGTGATGGAGACGCGGAAGGAGCCGTCCCGCTGGCGTTCGATGTGTCGAACCTCCTGGTGGAACGGGTCGGCGAATACCTCGCGCGCCAGGGTTTCGACCGTGGTTTCCGCGGACCAATGCTTCATCGTGTCGCCCAGCTCTTGCGGGGTCTTCGACCAAAGCCGTTGCGGCAGGCTGGAGGAGCCGTCGAACATCAGTTGGTGGTCGGCATCCAGGCCGGTGTACAGCACGCGCAGCAGTTCGAGGATGCTGTTCGGGTAGTCGGTGTTCCAGCCGCCGGTGCCGAAGCCGATCTGGCCGAACAGGTCGATATCGGCCTTGCTCCAGCCGGAGTTTTCCAGGAGCGCGGCGTAGAAGCTGACATCGTCGCCACTGGTGCCGGTCGCGGGGTTGACGATGGCATTCCACAGCTTCTTGATCGTCTGTTGACTGATGGAGCCTTCGGTCATGGCCCTTTCCATGGCGGTGAAATCGTAGGTTTCCAGGAAGTTATCGAAGAACTGGTTTTCCAGGTCGGTGTATTCCGGTGGTTTTTCAAAGCACGGGCGGCCGTCAACTTCGTAGTAGACTTTTTTCCCGCGGTAATCGACCACGGTGCTGATCGCCGCGGCGGTGCCCGGGTTGGGAAAGTCCGCCGAGTTGTCGGTCATGCCGACCTTTCGGAAGTAGTGGAACAGCGCCTTGCCGGACACCGGAAAGCGCATCGCACCCAGTTCGCAGAGCACCTCGTTGTCTGGGTCGCCCTGGACCTTGGAGTAGAGCCGCCCGCCGATGCGCTCGGAGGCTTCGACCACCACCGGGTGCAGGCCCATGCGCATGGCCTCATAGGCGGCGACCAGGCCGGCGACGCCGGCACCGACGATCAGCACCTGTTTCCCGTAGTTCTCCGGGGCGACATGGCCCAGGGGGCTGCCCTGTGCTTTCTGCAGAAAGTCGGCGTAGTGAAAGGGGAAGTCCGGAATCAGCGCGGTGACGTCCTTGTTCATGCGCAGGGGAGAGCGGTTGGTTCTTGAAGGAATCGCAGACATGGGGTTTCTCCTTGAAAGTCATTTCCATGTGTTTCCACTTGCTCGATGGCTCTAAATCAATAGTCGCCAGAGGTCTAAGCCTAGAACAGATTCCGCGGTGCATAGGGGCGGGCGGGGTTTATGCCCGTGCGGGGCAGCAACGCAAGGGCGTGAGAGGAAGATTTGATGCCCGATGCCCTGGTGCCGGAGGACCGGCAGCAGGGCTGGCTGGCGTCAGGCCGACTCGCTGGCCAGCAGCATCATCGCCGCCGACAAAGTGTGGCCGTCGGTGATCCGGCCGGTGGCGATCATCGTCATCAATTCCTGGCGACTGACCCACAGCAGATGATCCACTTCACCATCGGTGGCGGCGGCCTGTTGCTCGGCAATCTGCACCTGACACACCGCCACCGCGCTGGCGATCAGCGACGTGTTGCTGTGCAGCAGGCCCAGTTCGCGAACGTGCGACGCCTGCCAGCCGGTTTCCTCCAGCAATTCGCGGGCCGCGGCGTCAACAGCACTTTCCCCGGCATCGATGGCGCCGCGGGGAAACTCGATGGACTGGCCGCCGATGGCCCGCCGCTTGAGGTTGACCAGCATCAGCCGGCCATCGGCCAGGGTCGGCACGGCCACCACGCCGTTCACCGCCCGGGGTTCCTTGATGATGAAGTAGCCCTGCTCACGGACCACCTTGAAATACGGGGTTTCCAGCAGGCACTGGTTGTCGGCGATGGAACTCATGGGGGGTATCACTCCAGAAAACAGCGATCGAACAGGTACAGCTCGGCGGGCTTGAGATTTTCCACTGTGGCTTGCGGCCGGCCGCCGTCGCCGCTTTTCTTGCGTCCGGTTTCGCGCAGGTAACCGGCTTCGCTCATCTTCAACAGGCGCTGGCGGATGCTGGTCTTGAGCACTGGCCGTTGCAGCACCAGGGAGAAGATGCTCACCGCTTCGGGGGCGCTGAACTCGCTGCCGAGAAACATCAACGGCAGGCTGCTGTACAGGGATTTGGAAAACAGCCGCTCGTGCACCTGGGCCACCAGGCTGTTGTGGTCGAAGGGCAGCTTGAAGCTGCCGCTGGCCACGTTGCCGAGGGTAAAGAAACCCTGCTGCGGGCCGGGCTCCACCGGCTCGCTGACGATCCCCAGGTAGAAGGTCGAGGACGACCAGCAGCGCGGGTCGCGAAAGGCGTCGCCGACCGTGCCCACCTGCTCCAGCCAGGCCAGGGGCATGTCCACCTTGCTGGAGCGCCGCAGCCGCTGCACCGCATCATTCAGGCTGCGGTCCTCGACATCGCCGTTGACCACGATGCCCGGCAGGGCCCAGTGCCCGGCGAAGGGCTCGCTGTCGCGTTGATGGAGGAGGATTTCCAGCTCGGAGCGTTCGCGGTTATAGCGCAGCAGGCACAGGTCGATGGTGTGCAGGTAGGCGCTGGGGGAGAGGGGGCGATCGGGCATATCAACTTCCGTGGACGGCGTAGAGGCCGTAGTTTAGCGGATTCATGCCCGGTGCCAGCCATTGGCTTGGCGGGGTTTCGCCGCGGGCCAGGCATTGGCGCAATACGCTGCTGCGCACCCCCGGTTGTTCTTCGATCCGCAGGATGGAAAAGCGCTGCAGCAACTCCTCGCCGCGATGGAATCCGGGCAACTGGCGCGCCACGTCTTCACCCACCACCAAGGCAATGCGCTTGCCGTCCAGAGCCAGGTCGTCCGCCAGCCGTTGCAGCAGGGTGTAGCTGTAGACCGGGGCGGGATCGGCCAGGCCCAGTTGCTGCTCCAGGCGGCTCACTGCCAGTTCGGCGGGGCACTCGGGTTGCAGATGCCGGGTGATGGCCTGCAACCAGTTCACCCGTTGCTCGAAGTCGGCCATGCGCTTGCCGTCCGGATGGCGAAAGCTGGGGGTCACCAGCACGCGCCGGGCGTGGCGGGCGGCTTCAAGCATGACCCGGGCGTGACCGGCGTGGGGCGGGTTGAAGGCACCGCCATAGAGGGCCAGTTCAAACATCTGTATCTCCTGCTTTGGTACATGACATGTACCTTATCATTGCTTGTGTGCGCAGGGAATTGGCATGTCATGCACTATTTATATTGTTTGATCTGGGTCGATGAAATAAAAAATAGAGCCGAAGAGGGGTTGCTCTTAAAGTACATGACATGTACTTTTAACTCCGTGCAAAGGAGAAAACCAGCATGAACAGCCAAACGATGAAGACCGCTTCCTTCGATGTCGATGCGCAAAAGAGCTTTACCCCGCTGTGCCCGGACGAGCTGCCCGTGGCCGAGGGCGACCGCATCGGTGGCGAGCTGAACTTCATGGCGACCCTGGCCAGCCTGCGCATCGGCAGCAAGGACGCCCACAGCCCCCAGGCCCCCTGGGTGGTGGCCGAGCCCGGGCAGATGCTCCAGCCCACCGGCCTGGAGCATGCCGACCTGACCTGGGTCAGCCACTGCGTACCGGGCACCGAAGGGTTCGCCCTGCTGGACGAATTGCCGACGCCCTATGACTACGACTACTTCGTGTGGAAGGGCGTGGAGCCGGACCTGCACCCCTATGGCGCCTGCTACCACGACCTGCACGGCAAGCTGTCCACCGGGGTCATCGAGTACCTCGACAGCCAGGGTGTGCAACGGGTCATCGTCGGCGGCCTGGCCCTGGATTTCTGTGTCAAGACCACCGCCCTGCAACTGGCCGCCGCTGGCTTCAAGGTGATCATCCATCTGCCGGCATGCCGCGCCATCAGCGCAGAGGGCGCCACCCAGGCGATCGACGAGATGCAACAAGCGGGTATCGCGGTGGCCGCGACCCGCGAAGAAACCGCCAGATTGGCCAGTGCCTGAGGAGTCACTATGGAAAGTGCATTTGACCGTAACAATGGCGTGATCCAGGGCCTGCTGGACACCGACTACTACACCTTCACCATGATGCAGGCGGTGCTGCACCAGCACCCCAATGTCGATGTGGAGTACCAGTTCATCGTCCGCTCCAGAGAGTCCCTCGTGCATCTGATCCCGGAGATCCGCCAGGAACTGGAAAAGCTCGCCAGCCTGCAGATGCGCGAAGGCGAACAGCGCTTTCTGTTCAACAAGCGTTTTCGCGAGTACCTGACCCCGGACTTCGAGCAGTTTCTCGGCCTGTTCCGTTTCAACCTGCGCTACATCCACGTGGCGGCGGTCGATGGCCAACTGAGCATTCGCGTCCGTGGCCCGATGTTGCACTGCATCATGTTCGAACAGCCGGTGCTGGCCATGGTCAGTGAGTTGCGCAACCGCGACAGGTATCCGGAGGTGGAGCTTGCGGACGTCACCCGCCGGCTCTATCAGAAATTCGAATGGCTGGAGAACAACGCCAGCCGCGAAGAACTCGCCGAGCTGCGGGTCTCGGACTTCTCTACGCGTCGGCGCCTGTCGTTCAAGGCCCAGCGCGAGGTGGTGAAGATCATGCGCAGCGACTTCCCCGGGGTCTTCGTCGGCACCAGCAACGCCCACCTGGCCTACGAGTTCGACCTGCCGCTGATCGGCACCATGGCCCACCAGTGGCTGATGGTGCACCAGCAATTGGGACGGCTGCGGGAGAGCCAGAACACGGCCCTGGAAAACTGGGTGCGCGAATACCGCGGACGCCTGGGCATTGCCCTGACCGACTGCATCAGCACGGACTTCTTCCTCAAGGACTTCGACCTGTACTTCGCCAAGCTCTACGACGGCCTGCGCCAGGATTCCGGGGACCCGATTGCCTGGGCCGACAAGGTCCTGGCGTGTTACCGGGAACTGGGCATCGATCCACGGAGCAAGGACCTGATGTTCTCCGACGGCCTGAACTTCGAGAAATGCCTGCCGATCCTGCGTCACGTGCGTGGCCAGGCCCGGTTCGGTTTCGGCATGGGCACCAGCCTGGCCTGCGATGTCGAAGGCGTCGAGCCGCTGAGCATCGTGATGAAGCTGGTGCGAGTGCATGGCGAACCGGTGGTGAAGTTCTCCGATGACCCGATCAAGAACGTCTGCGAAGACCCGTCGTTCCTCAGGTACGCGGCGCAGGTGTTCAACGTCAACCTCAGTAACTCGCCCCTGGAGGCCTGATATGAGCAGCCAAACCCAAGAACGAATTGCCCGGGAGCTGGGCATCGATCGGCAACTGGCGCGCGGAGACGAAGCCGCGGAAATCGTCCGGCGCGTGGATTTCATCCAGCAGGTGTTGCGCGAGTCCGGCGGCCAGGCCCTGGTGCTGGGCATCAGCGGCGGCGTCGATTCCCTGACTGCCGGGCGCCTGTGCCAGCTGGCGGTGGAGCAGATGCGCGGGGCAGGGCACGACACCCGGTTTATCGCCATGCGCCTGCCCTATAAAAGCCAGGCTGACGAAAGCGATGCCCAGGCCTCCCTGGACTTTATCCGCCCGGACTCGGTCAGCACCTGCAACATTGCCGAGAGTGTCGACGGTCTGATGAGCCAGGTGCGAATCGAAGGCTTGCAGCCGTCGGCCGAACTGACCGATTTCGCCAAGAGCAACGTCAAGGCGCGGGCGCGGATGCTGGCGCAGTATGCGGTCGCCAACTTCAGCAACGGCCTGGTGGTGGGGACCGACCACGGTGCCGAGGCCCTGATGGGTTTTTTCACCAAGTACGGCGACGGTGCCTGCGACCTGGCTCCGCTGTCGGGCTTGACCAAGACCCAGGTGCGCGCGCTGGCCGAGGCGCTTGGCGCTCCCGGGCACCTGGTGCACAAGGCCCCCACGGCGGACCTTGAAGAACTAGCGCCGGGCAAACTGGACGAAACGGCTTATGGCTGCAGCTACGCCGAGATCGACGCCTACCTGATGGGCGAGCCGGTGTCCGATGCCGTGCGCCATCTGATCGAAACCGCCTACCACCGCACCGCCCACAAACGCGCCTTGCCGCGCACCCCTGCCTGACCCGCCTTGGCTTGCCGGCGATGGCGGTCTCAAGGATGCCATCGCGCGCAAGCTTCGTTCCTACGGGAGGGTCGCGGATTGCTTCTGTAGGAGCCAGGCTTGCCGGCGATAGCGGTCTCAAGGGCGCTATCGCGAGCAAGCTTCGCTCCTACGGATATGAGGAAGGCTGGGGCCTCAACGCAACCGTTCGAGCATCTGGTAGTACCACATGCCCGCCGCCAGCATCGGATTGCCCAGCTGGTCGCCGAAGGGCACGCGGATGTGCCGGCAGGCGGCGAAGGTGTCGTAGTGCTCAAGGTGGCCGGTGATGGCCTGGGCCATGATCTCGCCCATGATGTGGCTGGTGGCGATGCCGTGGCCGGAGTAGCCCTGGCAATACCAGACGTTGTCCGAGAGCTTGCCCAGCTGCGGGATGCGGTTGATCACGATGCCCATGGCGCAGCTCCACTGGAAGTCGATGGCCACGCCCTTGAGCGCCGGGAAGGTGCGTTCGATGCAGGGGCGCAGTTCGCCAGCGATGTCCCGCGAATCCTTGCCGCTGTAGTTGGCGCCGCCGCCGAACAGCAGGCGGCCGTCGGCGGTCATGCGGTAATAGTCGAGCACGAAGCGGCAGTCGTAGACCGCCAGGTCCTGGGGGTTGAGGCGCTTGGCCAGGTCGCCCAGGGGCGCGGTGGTGACGATGCCGCCCATGGCCGGGAAGATCTTGCCCTTGAGCTGTTTGGGCTCCAGCTTGTGGTACACGTCGCCGGCCAGCAGCACCTGCTTGGCGTCGATGCGGCCCTGGGCGGTGATCACCGCCGGGCGCTCGCCGTGGACAATCTGCAGCACTTCGCTGTGTTCGAAGATCAGCGCGCCGAGGCTCTCGGCGGCGCGGGCTTCGCCGATGCACAGGTTCAGCGGATGCAGGTGCAGGTTGCGGGTGTTCTTGATCGCGCCGTGGTACAGCTGGCTTTCCAGCACCTCGCGCACCTGTTGCCGGTCCAGCAGGCTGACCTCGTCGCCCATGCCGCGGCGCACCGCTTCTTCGTAGTCGGCGCGCAGGCCGGCGAGGTGGCTGGGCTTGTAGGCGGCGTGCAGGTGGCCGTGCTTGAGGTCGCAGGCGATGGCGTATTTGTCCACGCGCTGGCGAATGATTTGATGCCCGCGCCAGCGCAACTGCCAGATGAAATCGTCGACTTCGTCGCCCAGGGTACGGCGCATCTGCTTGCGCATGGCCTCGTCGCCGGACAGGCTGCCGGTGACCTGGCCGCCGTTGCGCCCGGTGGCGCCCCAGCCGATCTTGTGGCTCTCGACTATGGCCACTTTCAGGCCTTTTTCCGCCAGTTCCACGGCGCTGGCGACGCCGGTGAAACCGCCGCCGATGATCACCACGTCGACCTGATGAGTGCCTTGCAGAGTCGGGTAATGGGTTTCCTGATTCAGGGTGGCGCTGTAATACGAAGGGCAGCGTTCGGCTGCCGGTGTGACCGGATTGAGTGCGGCTGTCATGGGCTGTTCTCGAATTTTTGTTGGGGCCGGGCCGGCGCCGTGACGCCGGCCAGCACGTCACGCCTGGGTCAGGTACCAGCGCCAGTCCTGCTCGCCGACTTCGGCCATGAACTGGCGGTATTCGGCGCGCTTGACCGCCAGGTAGACCCCAAGGAATTCGCTGCCCAGGGCGTCGCGGGCCCAGGTGGAGTTTTCCAGGGCGGTCAGCGAGGTCAGCCAGTCGGTGGGCAGCAGTTCGCTGGCCTGGGCATAGCCGTTGCCTTGCACCGGATCGCCCGGATCGAGCTGCTCACGCAGGCCGCGATGGACCCCGGCGAGAATCGCCGCCGCTGCCAGGTAGGGGTTGGCGTCGGCGCCGCAGATGCGGTGCTCGATATGCCGGCTGTTGGCCGGACCGCCCGGCACCCGCAGGCTCACGGTGCGGTTGTCGACGCCCCAGGTCGGCGCCAGTGGCGCGTAGCTGTTGGCCTGGAAGCGGCGGTAGGAGTTGGCGTTGGGGCAGAACAGCAGCAGCGAGTCGAGCAGCGACGCGAGCATGCCGCCCACCGCCTGGCGCAGCAGCGGGGTGCCGGCCGGGTCTTCGGCGGCGAACAGGTTGTGGCCCTCGGCGTCGGCGATGCTCACGTGCATGTGCATACCGGTGCCCGCCAGGTCATCGAAGGGCTTGGCCATGAAGGTCGCCTGCATTCCGTGCCGGTGGGCCACCGCCTTGACCAGGCGTTTGTAGCGCACCGCCTGATCCATGGCCTCCAGGGCGTCGCCGTGTTCCAGGGTGATTTCCACCTGGCCCGGGGCGTATTCGGAGATCGCCGTGCGCGCCGGGATGCCTTGCAGCTTGCAGGCGGCGTAGAGGTCGGCGAGGAAGGGTTCGATCTGCTCCAGTTCGCGCAGGCCATAGACCTGGGTGTGCCGTGGCCGGCCGCCGTCGGCGTCCAGTGCCGGTTGCGGGCGGCCGTTGCCGTCGCGCTTGGCGTCCAGCAGGTAGAACTCCAGTTCGCAGGCCATCACCGGGTAATAACCCTCGGCCTTGAGTTGGTCGATGACCTTGATCAGCAGGTGGCGCGGGTCGGCGATGCTGGCCGGCAGGCCTTCCTGCGGGTGCATGCTGACCTGCACCGCGGCGGTGGGGATCTGCCGCCACGGCAGGTGCACCAGGCTGCCGGCCAAGGGGTAGGCGCGGCAGTCGATATCGCCGACGTCCCAGACCAGCCCGGAGTTTTCCACATCGTCGCCCTGCAGGGTCAGGCCGAGGATGGTGCTGGGCAGCGGCCGGCCGCTTTCATAGACCGCCAGCAGTTCCTCGCGGTGCAACAGCTTGCCGCGCGGCACGCCGTTGGCGTCGAGGATGAACAGCTCGATCATGTCGATATCGGGGTTGGCGGCCAGGAAGCTACGGGCCTCGTCAAGGGCTGCAAATTTCATGGTTCTCTCGCTTGCGCCATGGCGGCGCGCAGGTTCGGTTCATGCAGCGGCGCCGGCAGGGCCCGGTTGCAATGGCAGATAGCAAGGCGGCAAGGCTCGACGCGCAAAGGCGCGCGTTCAGAGCGAAAGCGAGAGGTCCGGAGGGCGCGAGGAATGACGCAGGCGGGAGCGGCACAGGGCCATGGGCAGGTTGACCAGCAGTTTCATCGCCGGGCCCCGGGGTTGCCGTGGAGATCGCCGTGGGTGCGTTGCGTTGTTGCCGTTCCAATGCCGATGCCGAAGCGGCTGCACGGGGCAGCAGCGCGGGTCTGGCTGGGCGGGCGGCAACACAAAGCGTTCATCGGCCGGCGGATCTCGTCAAGAATTCACGAACATTTCGTGCAAGTGAGGTTCACCGTTTTACCGGGACTGGTCCTCGCTGCCAAGGGGCGCGTCACAAAATATTTAACACCGCTCCCGGCAGCACGGCGGAAAAAAACCTCAGTAAACCCACGGCACCAGGCGCCAGGTGTAGGCGCAGTAAGTGTCGTATTGCTTGCCGAATTCTTTGCGCAGCAAGGCTTCTTCTGCGTGGATGCGGGCAATCAGCGGGATCAGCATCAAGGCGGTCAGCAGCAGGCCGACCCCGGAGCGGAAGGCCAGGGCCCAGCCCACACAATTGATCAGCAGCCCCAGGTAACTCGGGTTGCGCAGGGTGCCGTAGATACCAGTGGTCACCAACTGGTGGCCGGGCTGGATCGCCACCAGGCCACTGAAGCGCTTGCCCAGCACGAACACCGGCCACAGCCGCAATATGCCGCCGCCGATAAAGAACACCACGCCGAACCAGCGCACGTCGGCACTACCAAAGGTCCAGAAATGCAGGCGGTCGGTGTAGGCGGGGAGAAAGGCCAGCAACAGTCCGAGAATGCCGAAGGCGACGAGGACCCAGCGGTTTTCCCGGTCTTCCTGTTTGCCGGGGCTCAGGTTGCCTTCGCTGAACTGGGCAACAAAGGCCATGGCCAGCAGGGACAGGGTGATGACCCACAGCGCCGGGTGGGAGAAGAACGCCACCGGTCCGCCCATGCCGAGGATGGCCAGGCCGAGGTAGGCGAGGGTAGCGATCAGGCTGAGCGCCGCGAGTTGGGGAGAGTTACGCATGATGGCCCCTCACGAATGCCGAGGTGTATGCCTTCAGTGTAGGTCCATCGTCGCCACATCCCGCGCCGCCCGGCCTCTGTAGGTGCGAGGCTTGCCCGCGAAGCACTGTGGCTGATGCACTGCGTCGTTTGCATCGCGTGCCTACGGCAGCACGGGCGCTTTGTCGGCCAGTTGGGCGACCAGGAACTCGATAAAGGCCCGGGTCTTCTGCGGCACACGCCGGGCGGACGGGTACACCGCGTGGATGCTGATCGGCGGCGCCTGCCATTCGCACAGCACGGGCACCAGGCGGCCGGCGGCCAGGGCGTCGGCGACGATGAAGTCGGGCAGCAGGGCGATGCCCATGCCGGCCTCGGCAGCCTGGGCCAGCAGGTCGCCGTTGTTGGCGTGCAGCGGGCCGGTGACATGGACGCGCTGGGTGTCCTTGCCGTTGCTCAACTGCAGGCTGACCCCGCTTTGCAGGTAGCCGTAGTTCAGGCACTGGTGGGCGGTCAGGTCGCGGGGCGTCTGCGGGGTGCCGGCGCGCTTCAGGTAATCCGGCGAGGCCACCATGATCCGCGGGGCCGGGGCCAGCAGCTTGGCGACCATCGACGAGTCGGCCAGGCTGGCGATGCGGATGGTCACATCGAAACCGCCGCGCACCGGGTCCACTTGCTGGTCGCTGAGCACCAGCTGCAATTCGATGTTCGGGTGCTGCTCATGAAACAGCGGCACCAGCGGCCCGAGGCGACGCAGGCCGAAGGACATCGGCGCGTTGACCCGCAGCACCCCGCGCAATTCGCCGATGCCGTCCCGCGCCCGCTGTTCGGCCTCGTCCACGGCGGCCAGGACTTCCCGCGCCGACTCGTAGTACTCGGCGCCGGCTTCGGTCAGGTGCAGGCTGCGGGTGGTGCGGTGCAGCAACTGCACGCCGATGGCTTCCTCCAGCGCCTGGATCTGTTTGCTGACTTTCGAGCGCGGCACGTCCATGGCCCGGGCCGCGGCGGCGAAGCCGTTGGCGTCGACCGTGACGACAAACGCGCGCATGCATTCGATGCGATCCATGACTGTCCCTTTTTTAGAATCAATGATTCTCGATTTTAGGGAATTGTTGCTTTTTATTCCAACCCCTAAATTAGCCACCAAGCCGGCCGCACAGCCTCCCGCAGCGGAACCCGCGCCGAGCTCCCGAATTGTGCAACTCAACGCTTGAACCCACTCGACAGCAAAAGGAACGCGCCATGTCTATCCGTGAACTGCTCAACCCAAGCAACTCCGCCCTGATCCTGATCGACCACCAGCCGCAGATGTCCTTCGGCGTGCAGTCGATCGACCGCCAGACCCTGAAGAACAACACCGTGGGCCTGGCCAAGGCGGCGAAGATCTTCAACGTGCCGACCATTTTCACTTCGGTGGAAACCGAGAGCTTCAGCGGCTACATCTGGCCGGAACTGCTCAGTGTGTTCCCGGATCACCAGCCGATCGAGCGCACCTCGATGAACTCCTGGGAAGACAAGAAACTGGTGGAAGCGGTGAAGGCCACCGGGCGCAAGAAGCTGATCATGGCCGCGCTGTGGACCGAGGTCTGCCTGAACTTCCCGGCCCTGGAAGCCCTGGCCGAAGGCTACGAGGTGTACATCGTCACCGACGCTTCCGGCGGCACCACCCAGGAAGCCCATGACATGTCGGTGCAGCGCATGATCCAGGCCGGCGCGGTGCCGGTGACCTGGCAGCAAGTGCTGCTCGAGTTCCAGCGCGACTGGGCGCACAAGGACACCTACGACGCGGTGATGGACCTGGTGCGCGAGCACAGCGGCGCCTACGGCATGGGTGTGGACTACGCCTACACCATGGTGCACAAGGCGCCGCAACGTCAGGTCAAGTAAGGCTGCCGCCAAGGGTAACGCGGTTTAGCAGAAACACCGCGTCATCCAACTAACTGGCAAGTTGCAATAAAAAAGGGACGCTCTTATTGGAGCGTCCCTTTTTATTTAATGGATCAACGGTTAGCGACAACGACAAGTTGCACTTAGCAGAACCGGTCAATCACCCGAACTTCCGACTTGTTCTGCAGCGATTGCCATTCATTCTTCAGGGTATCGAATACCCGTCCGATGAAGTCCCTGTCGGCGGCGGCCTTCTTGCCGACGTAGCCCTGGCCACGGCGGTACATTTTCAGGCGGGCCAGCAGGTCCTGGTTGTTCTTGTCGAACTCTTCTTCATGGGCGTGGGGCGACAGGCAGTCGATATGGACCTGGCCAGACTTGGCAATCCACAGGATATGGCTGTCATGGCTGTCTTTCTGTGCCGCGAACAGATGAGACAGTTCATCAATAGTAGGTTGATTGTTCAGATTCATTTGTAAGCCCCTTGACCATTTCGATCTATCTAGTTGAGTCGCTAATTGATATCGCTACATCGGTAAGTTGAACCCTGATACCGGAAACAGGGCGACAGAGGGTGTCTGTCGGATACAGATAAGGCCCAGAGCCTGATGCGTGTAGTCGTCTTGATTAACTGCTACGCAATAGCGTCACAACGAAGAGAAGCAGCGTAAACCTGGATCAAGCTGCCGAAGTTTTCAGTTTCGGCCACAAGCATCTTGAGGAGTTTTCGCCAGCTTCCCGCCCTTTGTACTGGACGTTCATGCCAGGTCAGTTTCATCAATCTGCCTTGTGGGCAGTACACATCCGGGTTAACAGCTCGGCGGTCAGACGAGCTTGCTCATAACACCTTTGCCACGTCTCCCGATCGGGGAGACGCCTGCATCATGCAAGGGCAAATTCGCCTCGTCAACGGTTTTGTAGTGAAAATTTTCAAGCACTACATATTGTCCGACAAAACCTTTCGGCACATGAGCGGAACGGGCTATCGCGACCGAGGACAGGTAGAATCGAGGCCTTGAAACAGGTGCTTGAGGTTGCAGTGGTGGATTTACAGCAGGGCTTCGTCCTGACCCGGCATTGGCGTGACACGCCGGCAGGCACGGAAGTCGAGTTCTGGTTGGCGACCGATGCCGGGCCGCGCCAGATCCGCTTGCCGGTGCAGACCTCCGTGGCCTTCATTCCCGCCGAACAGCAGGAACAGGCCCGGCGCCTGCTGGCCGACGATCGCGATGTGCAATTGCGCCCCCTGGACCTGTGCGACTTCCAGCACCGCCCGGTGCTCGGCCTGTACTGCCCGCAGCACAATCAATTGATCCGCCTCGACAAGACCCTGCGCCGCGCCGGGGTCGAGGTGCTCGAGGCCGATGTGCGGCCGCCCGAGCGCTACCTGATGGAGCGTTTCATCACCGCGCCGGTGTGGTTTGGCGGCACCCAGGGCGAGGGCGGGGTACTGCTGGAGGCGCAGATGAAACCGGCGCCGGACTACCGGCCGGCGTTGAAGCTGGTGTCGCTGGATATCGAGACCAGCGAGACCGGCGAGCTGTATTCCATCGCTCTGGAAGGCTGCGGGCAGCGCCAGGTGTACATGCTCGGCCGCGCTCGCGAGGACGACAGCGCGGTGGATTTCGACCTGGAGTTCTGCGCCAGCCGCGAGCAGTTGCTCGAACGCCTCAACCAGTGGCTGGCGCGGCACGATCCGGATGCGATCATCGGCTGGAACCTGGTGCAGTTCGATCTGCGGGTGCTGCACGAGCACGCGCGGCGCCTGGCGGTGCCCTTGCGCCTGGGGCGCGGCGGCGAAGAGATGCAGTGGCGCGAACACGGCAGCCGTACCCATTATTTCGCTGCGGCCGCCGGGCGCCTGATCATCGACGGCATCGAGGCCCTGCGCTCGGCGACCTGGAGCTTCCCGTCGTTCAGCCTGGAAAACGTCGCCCAGACCCTGCTTGGCGAAGGCAAGTCGATCGACAACCCTTACCAGCGCATGGACGAAATCAACCGCATGTTCGCCGAGGACAAGCCCGCCCTGGCGCGTTACAACCTCAAGGACTGCGAGCTGGTGACGCGGATTTTCGCCAAGACCGAGCTGCTCACCTTTCTTCTCGAACGGGCCACCGTCACCGGGCTGCCGGCCGACCGCAACGGCGGCTCGGTGGCGGCCTTCACCCACCTGTACATGCCGCTGATGCACCGCCAGGGTTTCGTCGCGCCGAACCTGGGCGAGAAGCCGCCGCAAGCCAGCCCCGGCGGCTTTGTCATGGACTCGCGGCCCGGTCTCTACGAGTCGGTGCTGGTGCTGGACTACAAGAGCCTGTACCCGTCGATCATCCGCAGCTTCCTGATCGATCCGGTGGGGCTGGTGGAAGGCTTGCGCCACCCAACGGACGAGCAATCGGTGCCGGGCTTTCGCGGCGCGCGGTTTTCCCGCACCCGGCATTGCCTGCCCTCGATCGTCGCCCGGGTCGCCGAGAGCCGCGAAGTGGCGAAACGCGAACACAACGCGCCGCTGTCCCAGGCGCTGAAGATCATCATGAACGCCTTCTACGGTGTGCTCGGTTCCAGCGGCTGCCGCTTCTTCGATCCGCGCCTGGCGTCGTCGATCACTATGCGCGGCCACGAAATCATGCGCCGCACCCGCCAACTGATCGAGGCGCAGGGGCACAAGGTGATCTACGGCGACACCGACTCGACCTTCGTCTGGCTCGGCAGCGCCCACGCCGAGGCGGACGCCACGCGCATCGGCCGCGCGCTGGTGGCGCACGTCAACCAGTGGTGGCGCGATCACCTGCGCGATGAGTACGGCCTGGAAAGCGCCCTGGAGCTGCAATTCGAAACCCACTTCTGCCGCTTCCTGATGCCGACCATTCGTGGCGCGGAGGAGGGCAGCAAGAAGCGCTACGCCGGCCTGGTGACCCGCGCCGACGGCACCCAGGACATGGTCTACAAGGGCCTGGAAGCGGTGCGCACCGACTGGTCGCCGCTGGCACAGCAGTTCCAGCAGGAGCTGTACCAGCGGATCTTCCACCGCCAGCCGTACCAGGACTATGTGCGCGACTACGTGCGGCGCACCCTGGCCGGCGAACTGGACGAGCAACTGGTGTACCGCAAGCGCCTGCGCCGCCAACTGGACGATTACGAACGCAACGTGCCGCCCCATGTGCGCGCCGCGCGCCTGGCCGACGAATACAACCAGCGGCAGGGCCGGCCCCAGCGCTATCAGAACGGTGGCTGGATCAGCTACGTGATCACCCTGGCCGGTCCCGAACCCCTGGAAAACCGTACCGCGGCCATCGATTACGATCACTACGTGACCCGCCAATTGCAGCCGGTGGCGGATGCCATCCTGCCGTTCGTGCAGGACGACTTCAGCACCCTGGTGGGTGGGCAGATGGGGTTGTTCTAGGAGGCGTCTCGTCGTAGCCGCTGCCGAGCACGCGAGGCTGCGATCGGCAGCGCAGCGGCCGCAGCAGGGGCATCGCGGTTACCCTGACTCAATGCATTCTCAGGTTTTGCGCCTGCTGCGTCGGAATGCCGCCCAAGTCGTTCGCAGCCTCGCGTGCTCGGCAGCGGCTACAGGGAAGGGCTCAGTCGTCGACCGAGGTGCAAATGCCGCTGGCACCCTGTTTGCCGCTGTAGGTCACGACCACCGAGTCGTCGTCCTCCACGCTGATGTCCACCGTGATGCCCGAGCCCTTGGCCTCGAAATAACGCTCGTTGACGGTCTTGGTCTGGGCCTCTTTGCCGTTGATGAACACCGGTCCCCCTTCCTCCGCGCTGACCGGAATATTGCCCGGACAGTCGACGTTGAACAGCGGGATGCCTTCGGCGTGGGCGGCACTGGCAATGATCGACAGGGCGCAGCTCAGGAGGATTTTTTTCATTGTGGACTCCTTCGGGAAACAGGCAGAAGCACGAGTGTGGCAGTGGTTCCATTAGCGCTGAAGCTTAGCGTATGGCACGCCGGGGCAGGGGCTGGGTAGCGATTTTAATGAGGCGCAAAGTCGCCCGGGCATATTGTCGGACAATAAAAATCGTGGACGCCACGCCAGGGTCTGTGTCAGTTTTTCCCCGCCTTGAATAGGGCGAGTGATAGGACGATCTCGCTAACAGGTCGCCGTGGTCTATCGGAAATTTTCAGCGTTGAACAAGGACGTAAATGATGTCAAAAGCCAAAGAAAATGCCGGTTTTTCGGCAGCTCCGGGCAGCGATGCCTACCAACTGATCACTGCCTTCAGCCATGCCTATGACCGTGGTGGCGCGGAGCTGGTGAATGGCAAGCCGTCGTACACCGCGGACCAGGCCGCCGAGCAGATCCTGCGCAAGGGCCTGTCCTGGCACGACCAGAACGGCGACGGCAAGGTCGAGCTCAGCTACAGCTTCCTCACCAGCAAGCCGGCCAACTACAACCCGAACCTGGGCAGCTTCAGCGAGTTCAGCGCCTTGCAGAAAGCCCAGGCGTTCCTGGCCCTGCAATCCTGGTCGGACGTGGCCAATGTGCGCTTCAACGAAGCCGCGAGCGGCGGCGACGGGCACCTGAGTTTCGGCAACTACAGCGTCAGCACCGGTGGCGCGGCCTTCGCCTACCTGCCTTCGGGCGGCAGCTATGACGGCCAGTCCTGGTACCTGATCAACGATCAGTACCGGGTCAACGAAACCCCGGGCAACGGCAACTATGGCCGCCAGACCCTGACCCACGAAATCGGCCACAGCCTGGGCCTGTCCCATCCGGGCACCTACAACGCCGGCAACGGCAACCCGACCTACAACGATGCCACCTACGCCCAGGACACGCGCGGCTACAGCCTGATGAGCTACTGGAGCGAGAGCAACACCGGGCAGGACTTCAGTAAGGACGGCGGTGGCGCCTACGCCTCGGCGCCGCTGATGGACGATATCGTCGCGGTGCAGAAACTCTACGGCGCCAACCACGAGACCCGCGCCGACGACACCGTGTACGGCTTCAACTCCAACACCGGGCGCGACTTCTACAGCGCCAGCTCATCTGCCTCCAAGCTGGTGTTCTCGGTGTGGGACGGCGGCGGCAACGACACCCTGGACTTCTCCGGCTTCACCCAGAACCAGAAGATCAACCTCAACGAGGGCTCGTTCTCCGACGTCGGCGGCCTGGTGGGCAACGTATCCGTGGCCCATGGTGTGACCCTGGAAAATGCCATCGGTGGTGCGGGCAACGACCTGCTGATCGGCAACGCCGCGGCCAACATCCTCGAAGGCGGTGCCGGCAACGACATCCTCTACGGTGGCGGCGGTCGCGACACGCTATGGGGCGGGGCGGGGGCGGACACCTTCGTGTTCGGCGCGGCATCCGATTCGACCTTCGACGAGCCCGACTGGATCATGGATTTCACCAGTGGCCAGGACAAGATCGACCTCAGCGGCCTGGCGCCGTTCGCCTCGGGGCAGGCGACCCTGAACTTCGTCAGCGGCTTCACCGGCCATGCCGGCGACGCGATCCTGACCTACTACGCCGAGACCGACCAGACCAGCCTGCTGGTCGACCTCACCGGTCTGGGCGCGGTGGACTTCGCCGTGGGCACCGTTGGCCAGGCGGCGACCACCGATATCGTGGCCTGATCGACAACAACGGAAGCGGCGCGCCATGGCGCGCCGTTTTTTTTGCCAGGTGCCCTTGGCTGACGCCTTGGGCCCCAAGGCCTGCAACCCTGCTTGGGGCGCTACCGTCAGCCGGGCTTTTCAGTTCTTGTCGATATCGACGTTGCGGGTCTCGCGCAGGCAGATCAGGCCGACGAGCAGGCTGACCCCGGTGATCACCACTGGGTACCACAGGCCGTAGAAGATATCGCCGGTGTACACCACCAGGGCGAAGGACACGGTGGGCAGGAAGCCGCCGAACCAGCCGTTGCCGATGTGGTAGGGCAGGGACATGGAGGTGTAGCGGATGCGGGTCGGGAACAGCTCGACCATCAGCGCCGCCAGCGGGCCGTAGCACATGGCGGCGATCAGGATCAGCGCGACGATCAGCACCACCACCATGGTTTTGTTGACGTTCTGGGTGTCGGCCTGTTGCGGGTAGCCGGCCAGGGTCACGGCACCGCGCAGGGCCGCTTCGTCGAAACCGTCGATCTGCACGTCGCCGACGCTGACCTGCACCGGGCTGCCGGCGGGCGCGGCGACGCTGGTGTAGGGCAGGCCCTGCTTGACCAGGAAGGTCTTGACCTTGTCGCACGGGCTGTCGAAACGCGCCTTGCCCACCGGGTCGAACTGGAAGGTACAGGTGGCGGGGTCGGCCAGCACGCTGATCGGCGCCTGGCGGCTGGCCTGGTCGATGGCCGGGTTGGCGTAGTGGGCCAGGGACTTGAAGATCGGGAAGTACAGCGCGGTGGCCAACAGCAGGCCGACCATCAGCACCGGCTTGCGGCCGATCTTGTCCGACAGCCAGCCGAAGAAGATGAAGAACGGCGCGCCGATCACCACGCTGATGATCAGCAGCATATTGGCCAGGGCCGGGTCCATCTTGAGGAACTGGGTGAGGAAAAACAGCACGTAGAACTGCGCGGCGTAGAAGGTCACCGCCTGCCCGGCGTTGATGCTGAACAGGGCGATCAGCACCACCTTGAGGTTTTCCCATTTGCCGAAGGACTCGCGGATCGGCGCCTTGCTGGCGCGGCCTTCTTCTTTCATCTTCAGGAAGGCCGGCGACTCGTGCAGGCTCAGGCGGATCCAGGTGGAAATGCCCAGCAGCACGATCGACAGCAGGAACGGCAGGCGCCAGCCCCAGACTTCGAACTGATCGCCGGTGAAGTAGCGGCAGCCCAGCACCACCAGCAGCGACAGCAGCAGGCCGAGGGTCGCGGTGGACTGGATCCAGCTGGTATGGAAACCGCGCTTGCCCTGGGGGGCGTGCTCGGCGACGTAGGTCGCGGCGCCACCGTATTCACCGCCCAGGGCCAGGCCCTGGAGCATGCGCAGGGCGACCAGGATGATCGGCGCGGCGATGCCGATGCTCGAGTAGGTCGGCAGCAGGCCCACGGCGAAGGTCGCCAGGCCCATGAGGACGATGGTGGCGAGGAAGGTGTACTTGCGCCCGATCATGTCCCCCAGGCGGCCGAACACCAGCGCGCCGAAGGGCCGCACCACGAAGCCGGCGGCGAATGCCATCAGGGCGAAGATAAAGGCGGTGGTGTCGTTGACCCCGGCGAAGAACTGCTTGCTGATGACCGCCGCGAGGGCGCCGTAGAGGAAAAAGTCGTACCACTCGAACACCGTCCCCAGGGACGAGGCGAAGATGACTTTCTGGCTTTCCTGGCTGGTGGGCGCGGCGACCGCCGTGTCCATCGATTGAGCATGTTCCGACATATCGATATCCCTCACAGTGATTGTTTTTGTTGTTCCACTGTCGGCGCCAGCGTGGCGTCGCTATCTGCATCTTGTCGCTGTGCATCTGTAGGTGTAGGAGCGAGCTTGCTCGCGATAATTCCTTGAGCCTTGCACCGCCCTTCAGGTCGTTATCGCCAGCAAGCTGGCTCCTACATGGATCTCATCGTTGCTGCTCCTGTGCGGATCAGGCCGGGGTGACGCTTGGTTTTTCGGCCGCAGGGCTCCTGGTCGAGGTGGCGAGAATCAGCTCGGCGGCCTTCTCGGCGATCATCAGCGTCGGCGAACAGGTATTGCCGGAGGTGATGTACGGCATGATCGAGGCATCGGCGATGCGCAGGCCGGGGATACCATGCACCCGCAGCTCGGCATCGACCACCGCCTCCGGCCCCTGGCCCATGCGGCAGGTGCCCACCGGATGGAAGATGGTGGTGCCGATACGCGCGGCGGCTTCGTGCAGCTGTTCTTCGCTGCGCAACTCGGCCCCGGGCAGGTACTCGGTCGGCTTGAAAGCTTGCAGGGCTGGCGCGGCGACGATGCGCCGGGTCAGGCGAATGGCGTCGGCGGCAACCCGCAGATCCTCCGGGTGGCTCAGGTAGTTGGGCTGGATCAGCGGCGCCGCCTGCGGGTCGGCGGAGCGGATTTGCACCCGGCCACGGCTTTGCGGGCGCAGGTCGCAGACCGACGCGGTAAAGGCCGGGAAGGCGTGCAGCGGTTCGCCGAAGCGCTCCAGCGACAGCGGCTGCACGTGATATTCGAGGTTGGCCGAAGTCTGTTCCGGTCCGGAGCGGGCAAACGCCCCCAGCTGGCTCGGCGCCATGGACAGCGGGCCGCTGCGGTCGTACAGGTAGCGCAGGCCCATGCCCAGCTTGCCCCACAGACTGCCGGCGATCTGGTTCAGGGTGCGGGCGTTTTCCAGTTTGTAGATCAGCCGCAGTTGCAGGTGGTCCTGCAGGTTGCCGCCGACCCCCGGCAGTTCGTGGGCGACGCCTATGCCCAAGCGTTGCAGCAGGGCGGCGGGGCCGATTCCCGAACGCTGCAGGATGCTCGGCGAGCCGATGGAACCGGCGCTGAGGATGATTTCGCGACGCGCCTTGAAGGTCTGCGGCTGGCCCTGGTAGCGGGCGCTGAGCGCCGCCGCGCGGCCGTTTTCCAGGAGCACCCGATCGACCTCGACCCCGGTCAGCACCGTGAGGTTGGGCCGCTGGCGAATCGGCTTGAGGAAGGCCTTGGCGGCATTCCAGCGCACCCCGGCTTTCTGGTTGACTTGGAAGTAACCGCAGCCTTCGTTGTCGCCGCCGTTGAAGTCGTCGACGCTGGCGATGCCGCTCTGTTCGGCGGCGCTGCGGAAGGCATCGAGGATCGGCCACGACAGGCGTTGGCGCTCGACCCGCCATTCGCCGGCGGCGCCATGGAATTGCGAGTCGCCGGCAAAGTGGTTTTCGCTTTTGCGAAACAGCGGCAGCACATCCTGCCAGTTCCAGCCGGGGTTGCCGGCGGCGGCCCAGCGCTGATAGTCGCCGGCCTGGCCGCGCATGTAGATCATGCCGTTGATCGACGAGCAGCCGCCCAGCACCTTGCCGCGCGGGTAGCTCAGGCTGCGGCCTTGCAGGCCGGGTTCGGCTTCGGTCTTGAAGCACCAGTCGGTGCGCGGGTTGCCGATGCAGAACAGGTAGCCGACGGGGATGTGGATCCAGGGGTAGTTGTCGCGGCCTCCGGCTTCCAGCAGCAGGACGCGGTGGGCCGGGTTGGCGGACAGCCGATTGGCCAGCAGGCACCCGGCGGGACCGGCACCGACCACTATGTAGTCGTAGGGATCAAAGGCAGGCAGCATCCATGACCTCGTTTTATCGTTCTTGTTGCGGCTCATCCTAGTTGTTAGCTTTCGTTAAAAGAATGTTAGTTTTTGCTCAGCCGCTGTGCGTTTTTAAACAGCGGCTTCCCCCCGGCATCTGCGAGGAAGAGTCATGTTCGACTGGAACGACCTGCGGTTTTTTCTCGAGCTGCAACGCAGCGGCCGCCTGCTGACCGCGGCCCAGCGGTTGAAGACCACCCACGCCACGGTGGCCCGGCATATCGAGGCGATCGAGAAAAGCCTGGGCACCGCGCTGTTCGTCCAGCATGCCCAGGGCTATGAATTGACGCCGGCCGGGGAGGCCTTGCTCAAGCACGCCGAAGCCATGGAGAACGTGGCCTTGCTGGCCCAGGAGGAAATCACCCAGTCCACGGCGCCCCTGGGCAAGATCCGCGTGGGCGTCACCGAGGGCCTGGGCATCATGTTTCTCGCCAGCCGCATGCGCGGCCTGTTCGAGCGTTATCCGGGGCTGGAGGTGGAGCTGGTGGCGGTGCCGCGTTTTGTCAGCATCCTCAACCGCGAGGCGGAAATCAGCATCCACCTGGAGCGGCCCAACGCTGACATGCTGGTGACCCGCAAGCTCACCGACTACCGCCTGGCCCTGTACGCCAGCCAGGATTACCTGGACCGCGCACCGCCCTTGCGCAGCCGCGAGGACCTGGGGCGGCATGCCTGGATCGGCTATGTCGACGACCTGCTGTTCAGCCAGGAGCTGATCTTCCTCACCAGCTTCTGCCGCAACCCTCAGGTGGTGTTCCACAGCACCAGCGTGATCGCCCAGCAACAGGCCGCGCGCTCCGGCCTGGGGATTGCCGTGCTGCCGTGCTACATGGCCGCCGGCGATCCGCAGCTGGTGCCCTTGCTGCCCAGCGAGAGCATCCAGCGCGCCTACTGGATCAGCACCCGCCGCGAGCTGCACAAGTCCGTGCGCCTGCGGGTGGTGTGGGATTACGTGGTCGAGCTGTGCGCGGCCGAGCAGGGCTTGCTGCTCGCCGAGCCGGCCTGATCGCAGCAAACACTGGCGTGCCTTTGTAGGAGCGAGCTTGCTCGCGATGGCCGCGAGAACGACGCGTTCATCCAGGCGATAGGCGTCATCGTTGACGTTTATCGCGAGCAAGCTGCGCTCCTACATGGACTGCGCCGAACTTGCAGGAGCCCAGCTTGCTGGCGGTGCAGGCGCCGCTGTGGCTCAGGCTTTCTTTGTGCCCTTGAGCTGGACCAGTTGCCGCGTTTGCTCGGCGCACGCCTTGGCCTGGCTGACCATGGCGTCGAACGGCGCGCTGACGATATCGTCATGGCTCAGCCAGCGTTTTTTCTGGCTCAGGCGGTAGTGATAGCGGTACTCGCCCTTGACCCGTTCGCTGCTCAGGTCCATGTCGAACCAGGGCGAGCGCACGTTGCAGGCCTTGATGTCCTTGTCCAGCCGGGCACCGGAGAGGGTGAAGGTGTAGCGCAGGGTGTTGGCGTCGCCGATGTACAGGTCCGCCAACTGGCCGTTGCGGCGGTAGTTGACCAGGAAGTCCCAGTCGCCCTCCAGGGCCGGGGCCTTGTAGAAGTAGTTGCCGGAGATGTTTTCCAGGGGCTTGAGGTCGGTCAGGGAGGCCTTGATCCGGTAGGTCGCGGGCGCGACGAAGGCGGTCGGCTCGCGGCTGATCTGGCAGTCGCGCAGTTCCCGGGTGAAACGCTCGCACAGGCCCTGGTCGTTGCTGGCGATACCGTTCTGGTTGTCGGAGACCATCAGCCGCATCAGCTCCATATGGCTGAACTCGATACGCGCGTTGACCCGGGCCTGGCCGTTGCTGTCGAAGTGCTCCTGCTTGTCCAGCACGAGGCTGGTGTCCGGGGTTTCCAGGGGGATGTAGTCCTTGCGCACCTGGCCCTTGGCGTCGCTGACAAAGGCCCAGCGCTCCTGGATGTCGGGCATGCTGCGGCCCGGGTCGAACACCGGGTTGGTCGGGTCCAGCCACCACACTTTGCCATCGACCTCGGCCCGCACGATGGCGTGGTTCGGCGCGTGGGTGCCGGGGATCAACAGCGGCGCGACGACGTTCTCGCGGCTGACCCAGGCCGTCTCGGCCTTGATCCCGCTGGCCTTGAGCATGGCGGCCAGGAGCACTGCCAGGTCCTTGCAGTCGCCATAGCCGCGCTGCTCGATCTGCTTGAGCTCGAAGGGCAGGTAACCGCGCTCGGTGGCGCGCCAGTCGCCCAGGTAGCGGTAGTTGTCGTTGATGTGCTGCATCAGCCCGGCCACTTTCCGGGCTGGCGGCAGGTCGCGCAGGCCGGCCACGGCCTTGGCGCTGGCCGGCGGCAGGGGCGCGGCGAGGATCTGCTGGTAGCGCTGGGCCAGGGGGCCGAAGTAGTCCTGCACCTCGGTGCTGCTGCCCAGCTCGACCCGCGGCACCCGCTGGATAAAGCCGATCGAGGGTTCATTGATGTAGTTGAGGAAGACCGGCGCCTTCTGCTCGATGGTCAGTTTTTTGCGGTCGCTGCTGGCGGTAAAACGGTAGTCGTCCATCTGCTCGCTGCGCCAGACGATCGGGCGCGTGGCGCGGTAGGTGATCTTGAAGCTGTCCTGGCGCACCGGCTTGGGACCGAACTGCAGCACCGAGTGGAACTGCCCCAGCAGCGGTTTGGCCGCGTAGTGCTGCTGCACGGTGTAGCTGAGCCGGGTGCCGACCCGCAGGTTGGGGAAGGCCAGGGACGTCTGTTTCTCGCGCAGGAAACCCTGTTCCGGATTCGGCGCGGTGCGCGTATCGATCTGCGCCGGCGCCAGCGCCACGGGCTTGCCGCCCGGCTGGGTGAATTCGGCCTTGCGCAGTTCGAAGCTGTCGGTTTCGGCATAGCTGAAGTCGATGCGCGAAAGCATGTCCCGGCCCGCCGGGGTGAGGATGGTGTAGTGCTGGCTGGTGGTGCAGTCGCTGCTGTGGTCGGCGTTGAACTGGCATTCCATTTCGGAATCGGCGGCCAGGGCGGCTTCCGATTGCGGTTGATAGGCAGCAAAGGCTTGCCAGGAGAGCAGTCCGAGACCGGCGCAGATCAGGGGACGGTAAAGCGGAAAACGGTACATGAGCGCCTCGGGTGAATCATTGAAATCAGCCACGTCGCACCGGTCGAATCACCTGTGCCAGGGGCGTGGCTGGCGGGGGAGGCGCCAAATGATAATTTATCGCAATACGGATTTATACCATTGTCTGACAATTTGTCTTGGCTGAAAGGTCCGAGATAGAGCGGTTTCTTTGGATTGGTCGAGATTGTTGGACGGCTGGGGAGGGTGTCCGCAGTGCTGGGATTTTTCCTCGAAATAGCGTTTTGTCCCCGTAGATATGGCGCAACGCCATATCTGCGGGCTGAACAGTTCCAGGCGGCTTTCCGTTGTTTCTGCAAGAAGTGGCTTGGCTGATTTTGAGAAACAATTTGTTACGAGATCGCCGCCCGCTGGCTCAGTCGTCGAGCAGGTCGGTGCCGTAGGAATTGTCGATCACACAGCGCCAGCCATCCGCCGGCTCATGGCGAAAAACATAAGTGGCGCGCCGTTCGAGGGTGCTGGCGATGCCGTCCCGATCCAGGGTGTCGAGCAGGGTATGCATGATCACCAGTGCAGTGCCGGCGCCTTCGATGACCTGCATCGCGCCTTGCCGGACCACCATGCTGTGGTTGAAGTGCTCGGCGATGGCCACGAAGGCCCGGCGGATCTGTTCCTTGCCCCGGGCTTCCAGGCCCGGCTTGACCACCAGCGTGGCGTCCTCGGCGTAGAAATCCATCAGGCTGTCGAAGTCTTCGGCGGTGATGGCGCGGTCGGCGGCTTCGATCAGAATTTTCAGCGGATGGGCCGGCATGTTCGCTCCTTGCGGTTTCAGTTATGGATATCGAACGCCGTGCTGCCCAGGCGTTCGCCGTTGACCAGGATATGCAGCTCATGGCGCCCGGGATAGTGACGGCGGGTGCTCAGTTCGCGGATGTGCTGGGCGCGGCCAAGTTGCTCCCGGGCCTTGGCCGGCAGGGTGAAGGCCTTGAGCTTGAACACCTTGGCGCGGGTGCCGCCCGAAGCCTTGACGTAGTCGATGGCGTAATCCACCACCAGGCGCTGGCTGGCGTCGGCAGTGGACTCCAGGGCAAAGGACAGGTTGATCCGTTCGCCCAGGCGAATCACCGCCGGCTCGACCCGCAGGCCATGCAACTTCACCTGCGGCACATGGCCGGCGCCGACGATCGCCAGCGCCCGGCGATGGCCCTGCTTGATCAGGCTGCGCAGGGCGTGGCGGGCGATCCAGGCGGTGTGCGGGTGGTCCAGCGGCCAGCCTTCGAGCAACCCCAGCAGCCAGTCGGGGTGGTCCTTGCTGATGTCGTTGAGGTGGTTGGCCACCGACTTGCGCACGTACAGGCTGGGGTCGGCCTTGAGGCATTCGAGGATAGGCACAGCCAGGGTCGGGTCGGCCTGGATCCGTTCCAGGCGGAACGACCAGGGCAGGCGCGAGCGGCTGCCTTCGCTGGCCAGGCGGCGCACATGCTCGTTGTCGTCCCGGGCCCAGTCCTGCAGCACCGCCAGGGTGCGCGACAGGTCGCTGGCGAGGAACGGGCGGATGGCGAATTCCGAGGAGCCGAAGGCGGTGAAATACTTGAGCGCCGCCATCGAGCGCTCGAAGGCATGGCCGCCATAACTGGCCACGTAGTGCGGCAGGAACATGCAGACGAAGCGGCTGTCCAGGCGCGGCGCGAGATCGTACAGCCGTGCGAGGTTGGCATCGTAGTCCGCCGGCAGCACCGCGTGCAGGCTCTCGCTGACCCGCGCCAGGCGCTGCATCACCGACAACTCGGCGAGGCCCTTGTTCGCGTGGTCGAGAAAGCCGCGGTGGTCGAACGCCGGGTACACCGCGAGCATTTCTTCAGCGATGTGTTCCAGGCGTTCGGCGTTGAAGATTTCCTTGAGGGCAGGGGTGTTGCTGGTGGCGGTCATCGGCGTATCCATTCGGGACGGGGCGCCGGGCACTGTAGCGCAGCGAGCTGACAGATTGTGTCAGGAGCGCCCCGGCAAGCCCCGCTTCTGTAGGAGCGAGGCTTGCCCGCGAAAGGCCGCAGCGCGCGGCCCGAGGTTCAGCGCGGCGCCGGCAACACGCCTTCGGCCTGCTCGTCCTCGGCGTCCGCCTCGAACAGCCGCGCCAGCTCGGCCCGGGCTTCCTGGGCCGATTGCAGGATCTTGGCGTGGTCGTCGTAGATCGCGTGCTGGGCTTCGAGCACCTGTTCGTCGTGGGCGGTGAAGCGCTTGATCCGCGAGTCGGCCTGGGCGTGGGTCAGGCCCAGGCCGATCAGCGCCTTGCGGCTCATTTCCAGGCTGGAGTAGTAGGTTTCCCGCACCGCTTCGGCCCCCAGGTCCACCAGCTTGTGCACGTGCTGGCGGTTACGGGCGCGGGCGATGATCTTGATGTGCGGGTAGAGCTTGCGCACCACCGCCGCGGTGTTGATGTTGGTCTGCGGGTCGTCGGTGGCGATCACGAAGTACTCCGCCTCGCCGACCTTGGCCGCCTTGAGGATCTCCGCGCGCATCGGGTCGCCGTAGAACACCGGCATGCCGCCGAAGCTGCGGGTCAGCTCGATGGTGTCGACCGAGGTGTCGAGGGCCACGAAGGGGATGTTCTGCGCCCGCAGGATCCGCGCGACGATCTGGCCCATCCGGCCCATGCCGGCGATCACCACCCGTGGCGCGTCGGTTTCGATCTCACGGTATTCGGCGGGCATCTCCACGGGCTTGGCCTTGGGCTGCAAGAAGCGCGCGCAGGCCAGGAGCAGCAGCGGGGTCACGGCCATGGACAGGGTGATGGTCAGCACCAGCAGGTCATACAGGCGCGCCTCGAACAGGCCCTGGTCGCGGCCGATCTTGAACACCACGAAGGCGAATTCGCCGCCGGCCGCCAGCACCACGCCCAGGCGCACCGCGCTCAAGCGCCCCAGGCCACCGGCCAGGCGCCCGACCACGAACAACAGCGGCAACTTGATGGCGATCAGCAGCAGGGTCAGGCCCAGCACCGCGATCGGCGCGCTGAACAGCAGGCCGATATTGGCGCCCATGCCGACGCTGATGAAAAACAGCCCCAGCAGCAGGCCCTTGAAGGGTTCGATCTGCGCTTCCAGTTCGTGGCGATATTCCGAGTCCGCCAGCAGCAGGCCGGCGAGGAAGGCGCCGAGGGCCATGGACACGCCAACCATGTCCATCAGCCAGGCGGTGCCGATCACCACCAGCAAGGCAGTGGCGGTGGACACTTCCGGCAGGCCGGTGCGCGCCACCACCCGGAACACCGGGCGCAACAGGTAGCGCCCGCCGATCACCACCACGGCGATGCTGCCCAGCACTTGCAGGCCATGGCGCAGGTCTTCGGCGCTGCTGGTGTTGTGGTCGGCCCCGGCCAATACCGGGACCATGGCGATCAACGGAATCGCCGCGATGTCCTGGAACAGCAGGATGGCGAACGCCAGGCGCCCGTGGGGGCTGGTCAGCTCCTTGCGTTCGGCCAGGCTTTGCAGGCCGAAGGCGGTGGACGACAACGCCAGGCCCAGGCCCAGCACGATCGCGCTGTTGAGCGGCTGGCCAAACAGGAACAGGGCCACGCAGCCGATCACCACCCCGGTCAGCAGCACCTGGGCCAGGCCGACGCCGAACACCGCTTTGCGCATCACCCACAAGCGCCGTGGCGACAGCTCCAGGCCGATGATGAACAGCAGCAACACCACGCCCAGCTCCGACACATGGCTGATGCTCTGCGGGTTGCCCACCAGCCCCAGCACCGCCGGGCCGATGATCACTCCGGCCAGCAGATAACCGAGCACGGCTCCCAGTTGCAGGCGCTTGGCCAGGGGAACGGTCAGCACCGCCGCGAACAGGAACACGACAGCGGCTTGCAACAGGTTGCCTTCATGGGGCATGGGCTTACTCCTGGGAAAACGGGTATTGGGTGGTGCGCGGAAAACAACGGCTGCGCCTCAGGCAACCGTTTGGCCCGCAGGTTCCATGGGGGGATGGCTGTGCAGCATAAAGTCTGGGGCTGGCGCAGTCAGCCGTTAATGGCCGATACGCCGCAGGTTGTCAGGCGCAGGTTGCAGGCGTTCGTGCTCTTCGATACTGGCGTGCCTGCACCATCGACCGTCAATGCGGCCATTGCTCGAGCAGGATCGACACGAACTTTTCCGCGGCCGGCGACAGCGAGGCGCCGCGCCGGTAGACCAGGCCCAGGGTGCGGTTGACCACCGGTTCGCTCAGCGGAATGCTCACCAGGGTCGGATGGTCGGCCGCGGGCATGGCCAGGCTGGGCATGGCCGACACCCCGAGCCCGGCCTCGACCATGCCCAGTGAGGTGGACAGGTGCTGCACCTCGTAGAACCACTGGGGACGCCAGCTCAGGCCGGACAGGGCGTGGTCCAGCAGCATCCGGTTGCCGCTCAGGCGGCCGACGCCGATCAGTCGGTAATCGCTGAGTTCCGACCAGGTGACCGAGGCCTTTTTCGCCAGTTCATGGTCACGCCGGCACGCCAGTACGAAAGGTTCGTTGACCAGGGGCACGAACTCGATGTCCGGGTGCTGCCCGCTCATCATGTTGATGCCGAAATCCGCTTCGCCGCGCAGCACGGCTTCCAGCCCTTCATTGGCGCTGAGGTCGAGCAGGCGGATACGGATTTTCGGATAGCGCTCGTTGTAGAGACGGATCACCGACGGCAGGAAGTAGAAGGCCGCGGTGGGAATGCAGGCCAGGGTCACCTGGCCGATCTGCCGTTCCGCCAGTTCGCGGATATTGAGGATCGAGTCGTCGAAGTCATCCAGCAGGCGCCGGGCCTTGGGCAGGAAGTCCCGGCCGACGCTGGTCAGGCTGACCTTGCGCGTGGTGCGGTCGAGCAGGGCGGTGCCCAGGCCTTCCTCCAGCTTCTTGATCCGGCGGCTCAGGGCCGGCTGGGACAAGTGCAGGGCATCGGCCGCCTCGTGGAAACTTCCAAGTTCGGCGATTTTCACGAAGGATCTTATGTCCTGGAGCTCATATTCCATGTTTTTCGTCTCAAGCGGGGGCGGGAAGGCAGGCGCTGTTCACCTTAAATTTTTCATGTGTGAAACGCAATAATCGCTACGATCTTTGCATTGGAAACATGATTTATTCCCTGACACTCTTGTGCCCAGAACATCAATTAACCCGATTGATTAACAAGAGTCTGTGTCCATGCAACGAATTCCTTGTGTGCTCATGCGCGGCGGTACCTCCAAGGGGCCGGTGTTTCTCGCCTGGGATCTGCCGGTGTCCATCGAACAGCGTGATGAGCTGCTGCTCGACCTGATGGGCTCGGGACATGAACTGGAGATCGACGGCATTGGCGGTGGCAGCCCGCAGACCAGCAAGGTCGCGATCGTCAGCCCGTCGCTGCACCCCGAGGCCGATGTCGATTACCTGTTCGTGCAGGTGATGGTGTCCCAGCGCCGGGTCGATACGGCGCCCAACTGCGGCAACATGCTGTGCGCGGTCGGCCCCTTCGCCGTCGAGCAAGGCCTGGTCAAGGCCACGGGCGAGCAGACCCAGGTGCGGATCCGCAATCTCAATACCGGCACCTTCGTCAATTCCCTGGTGCAGACGCCGGCGGGCAAGGTCAGCTACGAAGGCGATACCGCCATCGATGGCGTGCCCGGCACCGCCGCTCCGGTGCAACTGACGTTCCTCGACGCCGCCGGCAGCAAGACCGGCAAACTCTTCCCCACCGGGAACACCCGGGACCTGATCGATGGCGTACCGGTGACCTGCATCGACATGGCCATGCCGCTGCTGATCGTCGAGGCCGGTCAATTGGGCAAGCGCGGGGATGAAACCCCAGCCGAGCTGGACGCCGACAAGGACTTCCTGCGGCGGCTGGAGGCCTTGCGCTTGCAGGCGGGCCTGGCCATGGGCCTGGGTGACGTCAGCGACAAGGTGATTCCCAAGCCGGTGTTGATTTCCCCGGCCAAGGCGGGCGGTACCTTGCAGGCGCGTTACTTCATGCCGCACAGCTGCCATCGCGCGCTGGCCATCACCGGCGCCATCGGCCTGGCCACCGCCTGTGTCAGCGAGGGCAGCGTCGCCGCGCAACTGCTGGGCGACATCGGCCCCGCACGTTTGCAGCAGGTGCGCCTGGAACACCCCAGTGGCGCAATCGATATCGTATTGTCCTACTCCGGCAACCAGGGGCAGACCATTCGCGCCTCGGTGGTGCGCACCGCGCGACGGCTGTTCTCCGGTTTTGTCTACGCCCCGGCTGCACAACGCCTGGCCGGCTAATGCCGGACTCGCAGTGACGGTCGCTTGCATCAGAACAATTCTAAAAATGGGTGATGCCATGAAAGTCGTTAAATCGCTCTACTTCCAGATCATCTGTGCCGTGCTGCTGGGCGTGGTGGTCGGGCACTTCTGGGCCCAGCAGGCCATCGCCCTCAAGCCCCTGGGTGATGCCTTCATCAAGCTGGTCAAGATGATGATCGCGCCGGTGGTGTTCTGCACCATCGTCACCGGGATCGCCGGGATGAACGACAAGCGTTCCCTGGGCCGCCTGCTGAGCAAGACCCTGCTGTTGTTCCTGGCGCTGACGGTGGTCAGCCTGATCATCGGCCTGGTGGCGGTCTACCTGTTCAAGCCCGGCGCGGGCATGAACATCGACCCCACTCACCTGAGTACCCAGGGCTTGTCGCAGTACACCGAGTCGGCGGCGAAGCTGGGGGTGGTGGAGTTCTTCATGCACATCATTCCCGAGACCTTTATCGGCGCCTTCACCAAGGGCGAAGTGCTGCCGGTGCTGTTCATCGCGGTGCTCTGCGGTTTTGCCCTGTCGTCCCTGGGCGAGCGCGGCAAGCCCGTGCTGGATGTGCTGGAAGCCGCCTCGCACATGGTGTTCAAGATCTTTTCCTACCTGATGCGCTTTGCCCCGATCGGTGCGTTCGGCGCGCTGGCCTTCACGGTCGGCCAGTACGGCATCACCTCCCTGGGCGCCCTGGCCAAGCTGATCATGACCCTCTACATCGCCTGCGGATTCTTCGTCTTCGTGGTGCTGGGGGGGATTTGTCGCGCCCATGGGTTCAGCCTGTGGAAGCTGTTGCGCTACCTGCGTGAAGAGTTCCTGGTGGTGCTGGGCACCTCATCCACCGAGCCGGTGATGCCGCGCATGCTGGAGAAGCTCCAGGCCCTGGGTTGCAAGAAAGGCGTGGTGGGCCTGGTGCTGCCCACCGGCTATTCGTTCAACCTCGACGGCACGGCCATCTACCTGTCGCTGGCGGCGATTTTCATTGCTCAGGCCTGCAACATCGACTTGAGCCTGGGGCAGGTGATGACGATGCTGGCGATCATGCTGTTGTCGTCCAAGGGCGCGGCGGGAGTGACTGGCAGCGGCTTCGTCGCCCTGGCCTCGACCCTGACGGTGATCCACGACATCCCCTTGGCGGGGCTGGCGCTGTTGATCGGCATCGACCGCTTCATGTCCGAGGCCCGTGCGCTCACCAGCCTGGCCAGCAATGCCGTGGCCACGGTGGTGATCTCGCTGTCGGAAAACGCCTGCGATCGCCAGGTGCTGCTACAGACCCTGGATGGCAAGGCGACGCCCAACGCCCAGGCCAGTGACCCAGCCTGGGAGCCGGCGCAGGCCGGCAAACACCTCTAGCCGCTTGCGGCTCCCTCCACCTTCCGTTTCTGACCCCGGTTGAAACCCTCGCCAGGCCCCGCCTGGCGGGTAGGGGGCCGTGCGCCTGGGCGTCGGCCATGCTTGTCCATAACAACAAGAGAATCCCTCATGCTTGCATTACTCGGCCTGGCCATGGTGGTCGTGTTCACCTTCCTGATCATGACCAAACGCTTGTCCCCGATCGTTGCCCTGACCCTGGTGCCGATTGTCTTCGCGGTGATCGGCGGGTTTGCCGGCAGCACCGGAAAAATGATGCTCGACGGCCTGAAAATGGTCGCCCCCTCCGCGGCGCTGCTGCTGTTCGCGATTCTGTTCTTCGGCCTGATGATCGACGCGGGCCTGTTCGACCCGTTGATCCGCAAGATCCTCAAGCGGGTCAACGGCGACCCGGTGAAGATCGCCGTCGGCACCGCGTTGCTGTCGCTGCTGGTGGCCCTGGACGGCGACGGCACCACCACCTACATGATCACTTGCGCGGCGATGCTGCCGCTGTACAAGCGCATCGGCATGAACCCGATGATCCTCGCCACCATCGCCATGCTGTCCCTGAGCATCATGAGCGGCATGACCCCCTGGGGCGGGCCGGCCACCCGGGCTATCGCCGCCCTGGGGCTGGATGCCGGCGAGTACTTCGTGCCGTTGCTGCCAACCATGATCGGCGGTGCGGTCTGGGTGGTGTTCAGCGCTTTCCTGCTGGGCCGCGCCGAGCGCAAGCGTATCGGCAACACCCAGCTGCAGAGCGGTGGCGGCAACTGCTACATCAAGGCCATTGTCGAAGACACGCCCTGCAAGCGACCGAAGCTGGCCTACGTCAATCTGTTGCTGGTGGTGGCGGTGATGGTGGCGCTGGTGATGGGCCTGATGCATTCGGCGATCCTGTTCCTGATCGGCTTCGTGCTGGCACTGATGATCAACTACCCGCAACTGGAGATGCAGAAAGAGCGGATCCTCGCCCATTCGGGCAATGCCATGACCGTGGTGCTGCTGGTGTTCGCCGCCGGCATCTTTGCCGGGATCTTCTCCGGTACCAAGATGGTCGATGCCCTGGCGCAGACCCTGGTGGACTGGATTCCGCCGTCGTGGGGGCATTTGTTCCCGCTGGTGGTGGCCATCACCAGCATGCCGCTGACCTTCGTACTGTCCAACGATGCCTACTACTTCGGCGTGGTGCCGATCCTCGCCAATGCCGCGGCGGCCTATGGCATCGATCCGCTGGAGATCGCCCGGGCCTCGATCCTCGGCCAGCCGGTGCACCTGATGAGCCCGCTGGTGGCCTCGACCCTGCTGCTGGTGGGGATGGTCGACCGCGACATCGGCGACTTCCAGAAAGCCACCGTCAAATGGGCGGTCCTGACCTCCCTGGTAATTACCGCCCTGGCCCTGCTGACCGGCGCGCTGACCCTGTTTTCCTGAGCCTGTTCTCCTGAGTCATCCCTCTGAACCATCAGGTGTTCCCTGGCGCGCCGGGTCCATGGCGCGCGGCACCTGCACCTTGAATAACGGCACCTCGAATAGCTGCACCTTAAAAAAACAACAACTCGAATAACAACAACTTGAATAACAACAATGAGTAGTCCGATATGAGCCGTTCGATCACCCCTGGGGCGTGGTTTCCTCTGGTCGCCCTGTTGCCGCTGACGACCGTCGGCGCGGCAGGCTTTGGCGACGACAGCACGCTCAAGCTGCAACTGCGCAATGTCTACTTCAATGAGAACTTCCGTGACGAGCATGGCCTGAGCGCCCGGGCGGCACGCACGGCCAAGAGCGAGCGTACGGAGTGGGCCCAGGGCCTGCTGCTGGATTTCCAGTCGGGTTTCACCCCCGGCACCCTCGGCCTGGGTATCGACGGGCTGGCCCTGGTCGGGGTCAAGCTCGACTCGGGGCGGGGCCGCAGCGGTACCGGCTTGCTGCCGGTGCATGACGACGGTCGCGCCGCCGACGCGTTCGCCAGTGCCGGTGTCACGGCCAAGGCCAGGCTGGCCGGGACCACGTTCAAGCACGGCACCTTGCTGCCGAGGAACCCGGTGCTGATCTACAACGACGCACGACTGTTGCCGCAGACCTACCAGGGCACGCAGCTCACCAGCAGCGACATCGACAACCTGACGCTCACCGCTGGCCGGCTGGATCGCTTCAAACTGCGCGATTCCAGCGACAGCGTGCCGATCGTGGCGGACGGTTATGCCGGCGACAAGTCCGGGGACTTCACCTATGCCGGGGGCGACTACAAGCTCGGCAAAAACCTGCGCCTGAGCTACTTCTACGGCGAGCTCGAGCACTTCTACCGGCAGCACTTCGCCGGTATCCAGCACGACCTGAAGCTGGGCGCCGGCGTGCTGACCAGTGACCTGCGTTACTTCCACAGCAGCGACAGCGGTTCGGCCTACGGCGGCAACATCGATAACGATATGCTCAGCGGCCTGCTGTCCTATGCCGTGGCCGGCCATACCCTGAGTGGCGGCTATCAGGTGCTCAGCGGTGATGCCGGCTTGCCTTATATCAGCGGCGCCACGGTGTACTCGTTCAGCAACGTGGGCATTGGCAAGTTCATCGAGGAGGACGAGAAAACCTGGATGCTCGGCTACGGCTATAACTTCGCCGCCCTCGGGTTGCCGGGGCTGGCGTTTTCCACTCGCTACCTGAGCGGCAACGACGGCCGCTCGAACACGGCGATCAAGGAATGGGAGCGCGATGCCGAACTGGCCTATGTGGTGCAGCAAGGCCGCTTCAAGGGCCTGGGGGTGAAGCTGCGCAACTATGTGTACCGCTCCGACTTCGCCCGGGGGCGCGACAGCAACCGCCTCTATTTCACCTACGAGGTCGCGCTCTGGTAAGGATGCGGTGCCTACCCAGGCTGGTGCTGGGCAGGAATGGTTGACCGGTACTCAGAGCGTGGCGGCCTGGGGGGCGCTGGCCGATGCCTGGGAAGGCGCGGGCTCGGCGACTGCCGGGGGCAGCAGCGGCGGCATCGGGCAATCCAGCACATCGGCCACGGCGCGCATCAGCTCGGCTTCGGCCACGGTGACCTGGCCGTCGTAGCAGACGCAGCGGGCCATGGCCTGCAGCAGCGTCGGCCGTTCCTCGGGCATCAACTGGCGCAGGCGCACCAGGGCGGCATCCAGGTGTTCGAGGTCGACCTCCGCCGGTTGCGGCTGGGCGAAGGGCAGGCCGCTCCAGGCATGGGCCAGGGCCAGCTGGGCCTGCTGCGCGGTCTTTTGCCCGGCACTGGCCAGGGCGCCGAGCAGGACCGCCAGTTCTTCGCTGCGCTGGAACAGCCCCCATTTGTACTCGGGCGCCGGCAGGCCTTCGACATTGCGTTGCACGATGCGCAGCAGCGTCCACTCCAGCAGCTCGACCTGATCGTCGGCGTCGATCAGTTGCCGCAGGTTGTCCATGAACAGCTTGCAGGCTTGCTTGTCCAGCTGCTGCAGGGCCGGTATCGACAGGTCCAGCAGCGGCAGGCGCAGGTTCGGGTCGAGGGCCGCCAGTTGTTTTTGCAGGGCTTGCAGGCAACCGAAGACCTCGGCGGGGCTGTTGGTGTCCAGCTGCGCGAGTTGCCGGCGGCGCATCGAGTCGTTGGCGGACAGCAGCAGGCCATAGACCAGCGCCTGGGCACCGGTGGTGCTGTGGGCGCTGCGCTGGAGCGCCGGGTCGAGGCTGACCAGCGTTGCCTGGGCCGCCAGCAGATGTTGCGCGTTCGGGCTGCCGATGCTGGCAATCGACTGCTTGATCGCATTCAGGTCGAACACCAGGGCGCTGGTCGCTTGCGACTGGCGGCTGAACACCCCGGAGCTGTCCAGGCCGGAGCGGGCGGGTTCGGCCGGCAGTTCGATGGCTTCGATGGTGGGCAAGCGGCCGTCCCAGCCGGGTTCCAGGCGCCGGATCCGTGCCGAGAGGGGCGGATGGGTCGCGGACTGGCCATAGACGGAGAGGGTGGCCCCTTCACTGAAATACAGGTGGCTGTATTCAGCGCTGAAGGCGCTGTCGAGTTTCGAACTGGCGGCGTAACCGCCGATCTTTTTCAGCGCGCCGGCTAGGCCCACCGGGTTGCGGGTGAACTGCACCGCCGAGGCATCGGCGAGGAACTCGCGCTCGCGACTGATGGCGCCCTTGATCAGGTTGCCGAAAAAAGTCCCGACCGAGCCCAGCAGGATCAGCGCCAGGCCACTCCACATCGCCAACCCGCCGACCCGGTTTTGCGCCAGCCGGCCAGCCTGGTTGACCCCGTTGGCCATCGCCTCGCCGGTCAGGCCGATGACCAGGATGCCGTGGACAATCGCCACCAGCCGGGTGTTGAGGCGCATGTCGCCGTTGTAGATGTGGCTGAACTCATGGGCGATCACCGCCTGCAGTTCCTCGCGGTTGAGCACCATGATGGCGCCGCGGGTGACCCCGATCACCGCCTCTTGTGGCGTGAAGCCGGCGGCGAACGCATTGATCCCGGCATCGGGCAGCACGTACACCTGTGGCACCGGCGTGCCCGAGGCCAGGGCCATTTCCTCGACCACATTGAGCAGCCGTTGTTCTTCCAGGCCGTCCGGGTGCAGGTTGATCAGCCGGCCACCCAGGCGCTTGGCGACTACCTTGCCGCCGGCTTTGAGTTCGGCGTGCTTGCCCATGCTGCTGCCGATCACCACCAGGAACACCACCGCGGCGATCATCGCCGTCAGGTGCCAGTCGAAGCTCGGCGACTGCTTCATCTCCTTGAGAAATTGCAGCCAGAGCAGGTTCAGCGCCAGGCTGGTGACGGCCACCAGACACAGCACGGCCAGGATCATCAGCAGCACCAGGGTGCCGGTACGCCGCTTGGCCCGGGCCTGGTGTTCAAAAAAATTCATCGGACCATCCAGGGTGACAGAGGGTTAGAACGCGACCTTGGGGGCTTCCTGGATCAGGGCGCTGTCGGCGAATTGCAGCAGGCTGGCATCGGCGCCATGGCCGAACAGGCCGGCCAGGATCACCGGCGGGAAACTCTGCTTGTAGCTGTTGTAATCCATCACCGTGTCGTTGAAGGCCTGGCGGGCAAAGGACACTTTGTTTTCGGTGCTGGTCAGCTCTTCGCTCAGCTGTTGCATGTTCTGCGACGCCTTGAGGTCCGGGTAGGCCTCCATGCTCAGGTTCAGCCGGCCCATGGCGCTGGACAGTACGCCTTCGGCCTGGCCCAGTTGCGCCATGTGCTGCGGGTTGCCGGGCTCGGCCGCGACGGCCTTGAGACCCGCCAGTGCGGCATTGCGCGCCGCGGTCACGGCTTCGAGGGTGTCGCGCTCGTGCTTGAGGTAGGCCTTGGCGGTTTCCACCAGGTTGGGGATCAGGTCGTAACGGCGCTTGAGCTGGACTTCGATCTGCGCGAAGGCGTTCTTGAAGCGGTTCTGGCGGGCCACCAGGCCGTTGTAGACGGTGATGACGTAGATCACCAGCAGGGCCAGAACGAGCAGAACCACAATAGTTGAAACAGCCATACGGATGTCCTTATCGGCGTGCGGATTTCAGGGGGGCGCCATGGTAACCGAATTCATGGCGGGCACAGCCATGGGCAACCGTCGGCATGCGCTCTTCGGCAGCGCCTCGCATGCGCAGGCGCAATCGGCGCCAGCGCGTTGTGAATGATTGCCGGCTGCTGTGGTCGGACCTTGCATGGCGTGTCGTCGATCCCGGAGTCCGCGGCAGGCGCGCCACCCAACCCTGGGCCCGCCAGCCACGCCGCGGGCGTCACCTTGTGAAGGATCATCCCGACCATGCTCGAACCCACCTGGACGGCTCTCAAACACCATAAGCGGGTGCACCAGATTGTCGCCGTGCTGGTGGCCTTCGGTGCCCAGGACGTTTTACTGCGCCTGGGGTTGGGGCGCCTGTTGGGCGAGTCGTCAGCCGCTGGTGAAGCGCAGCCGCAGGACTCTACGCCGCAACGGGTGCGCCTGGCCCTGGAGAAACTTGGGCCGACCTTTATCAAGCTCGGGCAGATCCTCGCCAGCCGCAGCGACATCCTGCCGCCGCACTGGATCAGCGAGCTGGAGGCGTTGCACAGCAGTGCCGCGACCTTGCCCTGGAGCGAGCTGGAAGATCAGGTGCGCGAGGACCTGGGCTGCGAACTGGAGCAGGTGTTCGCCGAGTTCGACAGCGAGCCCCTGGCCGCGGCCTCCATCGCCCAGGTTTATCGCGCGCGCCTGCTCAGTGGCGAGGCGGTGGTGGTCAAGGTCCAGCGCCCCGGCCTGCGGCGCAAGATGAGCGCCGACCTGCAATTGCTGGAAGGCGTGGCGATGCTGGTGGAAGAGAACGCCTCCCTGGCCCATTACCAGCCGCGGCAGATGGTCCGGCAACTGGCCCGGGCGATGCTCGAAGAACTGGACTTCACCCAGGAGGGGCAGCACTGCGACGCAGTGGCGGCGAATTTCGCCGAGCATCCGCAGATCGCCATTGCGCGTATCCACTGGCTGCACAGCAGCGAGCGTCTGCTGGTCCAGGAATTTTTACCCAGTCACACGCCGCTGGAACGCCAGGCCCTGATCGAGCAGGGCCTGGACCCGAGCCTGCTGGCGCAGCGCGGGGCCCAGGCGTTCATCAAGATGCTGCTGGAGGACGGCCTGTTCCACGGCGACCCGCACCCCGGCAACCTGCGGGCCATGGACGACAATCGGGTCGGCTTCATCGACTTCGGCATGGTCGGGCGCCTCGACGAACGCCGGCGCCTGGAGGTCATGAGCTTCATGCGGGCCATGACCGAAGGCAGTACCGAAGCGCTGGTGGCGGTGCTGATCGACTGGAGCGGCGAGCAGGTGCGCGACCTGTCCGCCATCGAACAGGCCGCCCGGGAATTCATGGGCCGACACGGCGGCAAGGCACTGAACATGAGTGCGATGATCGAGGACTTCCTCGGCCTGATGCGCGAATACCAACTGCTGTTGCCGGCCGACCTGCTGGTGCTGTTCAAGGCGCTGATCACCGCCGATGGCGTACTCACCCGGCTCGACCCGCAACTGGACCTGATAGCCACCGCGCGCCCGGCCATCAGCAAGATGCTCAAGCAGCAGTTCAGCTGGAAACTCGCCCGCCGCCTGGGCCTCGACGGCCTGGAGCTGGGCCGCGGCGTCGCCGTCGAACTGCCGCAACTGACCCGCCTGCTGATCAACCGCCTGAAACACGGCGTGGTCGACCTGCGCCTCGATATGCCGGGCATCGAGCGCCTGGAAAAATCCCTGCGCCTGGCCTCCACCCGCTTATCCCTGGCCCTGCTGATCAGTGCGCTGCTGATCGCCTTCGGCCCGCAGATCGCCGCGGCCGGGCCCACCTGGCAGGGGTTGTCGGTGGTGGGCTGGCTGGCGGTAGTGGCGACTGTGGGTGGGGTGGTGGCGTTTGTCTGGAGTTTGTTCAAGCGGTCTTGAGGGGGGAGTGGGGGATCAGGGCTTTGCCAGATCCCATTGGCACTCTTTCAACCGATCGACATTGGTGCCGCTGTCTTTCATTTGGGTGTGGCCCTTGTTTACATGCTGCGTATTGTCTCGTTTTCATCAAGCACGAACTCTAGTCCAATACCAACCTCTTTCAGCACCTCAGTAGCACGATCAATGAAGAGCTCACCTTGCTCTGGTAGTTCATGCAGTCCATTGATGCGAATGATGGGGGACTTACCAAGTGCACCGGGAATCTCAGTGTAGATTTCCCCGCTCTCAATGAAAGCAACATATGTGTTGATCTTGTCTTGTAGTAGTTGCAGATGTTCGCCTTGTTGGGCTTTATCGCCCCATTCAAGGTGGTCAGAGATAATCAGCACAATGTTATTGGGCTCCCAGGTGGGGATGACCCAGATATCGATTACCTGCGGATTCGTAATAGACATGTCTGTTCCCTCAGGGCTTTGGTCGAATAATTTCGACTTTGGTTGGTGGGATTTCAGTACCACCGGGGAACCCCGGCTTCCCTTTGCCTACAACTATTGCACCACTTTCTTGGATTTCAGGGAAAGCAACTTTCTGGTTCTTGGTCAGTGGTGCTGTGTCTGATGATTTGCACTCGATACAGGAAAGTTTGCCATCAGCATCACGCCCCAGCATGTCGAGCCTTGTACGGGCTCCGCTTTTGGTCTTGATCGTCACCTCTCGGCCAAGCTCGGGTTGAGTCTGGCTGAGCTCATCATATTTAGCATCTTCAAACGCCTTGCCCTGCTTCCTGTTCTTCTCCAACTGAATGTTGAACACGATGTACAGAGGCTGAATCCCGGACCCTGGCGGGAAGACCAGAATGAAGTCTTTGTACTCGGGCGGGTAGAGCGGGTTGACGATGATGCTATCCGCCTGTTCGGTGGGCGGATAAATCCAGATGTGGGGAGCCTGTGGTGCTGCCTCTAATGGAGGGATCCCCGAAGCACTGGACGGGTCAATGGCTGGTGTCCAGGTCAGGGTGATCCCGTCTCCGAAATCGGCCACCTGCTGAGAGCCCTGAGTCTCGAGCCGGGCAACAGGGATCATTTCCCAGTCGCTGCGCTTCTCAGTGTTGTATCCGTAGCCTTTCAGCGTACCGTCGGCCTGCTGTTCCACATGCAACCGGACACGTGTGCGGCCTTCCTTGAGCGCTTTGAGCTGTTCGGTTGTGTACAGGCTGCTGTCGCCCAAGCTCGATGGCCAGAGCAACGCGGCTATGCCCGCCAATCCACCTGCAATAACACCCGTGGTAAAAAACGTGGCACCCGCACTCGCGCCCGTTGCCGCAGTACCCGTGCTGATTCCAGCACCGGCTCCAGTGCCAACCCCTGTAGCAGCACCAGCAGTAGCAGCCACTCCACCTAATAGAAGTGTTCCAAGTGCAGCAGGTAACGCGTGACCACTGATTTGCTGGAGAGGGATTTTCCCTGTTGCATCCGCTTCGCGTCCGCCTAGCAAAACGAGCTGCCCGTATTCGCTGATGGCATTGGTGGGGATGACACGAGTTGCGTAGTTGATAACCCCATCTGGGAGCTTGCAGGGCTTGGTAAAAGTGCACCCAGCTGTCTGGGGTTTGGCTTCTGCCTTCGGTGGCAGGTCCGGGTATTGCGCCCAGCGTTGGGCGCCCAGATCGACGGGCTCTATACCCTTGTTGCGATAGCCCTTCGGGGTGTTCGGTACGTAGCCACTCATCCGTGTTCGCGTCCACATTGTCCATAAAGAAGCCCCCGTCAGAGGGGGAGCGAAGAGCATTCGCAGTTGGCTTAGGGACGCTATTGGATTTGGCTATGGAGGGTCTGTAGGGACAATCTGAAAAATGGTGGCTGGGTCAGGAGGCATCTACGAAACAGTTACGACCACAGGCAGGTCGGTGGGAAACACAAGGTGCTGGTACTGGCGCATATAGCTCGCCCTGAGCTTAACGATGCGGAACGCGTCCAGATAATGTGCCCAGCCTCAGCCCCATCCAGGAGCATGCCTTACAAGTCGAGAGGCTGAAAATTTGCTATTTTCCGCACCCTTGGCGGCCACTGCCGGCTGCCGTCAATAGAGAGTGAGTGGATGAGCGATTCGTTGCAGGTGATCGATATCGAAGTGGGCGAGGGCAAGGCGGCGGTCAAGGGCGCCTTGATCACCACCCAGTACCGCGGTTTCCTGGAAGACGGCACGCCCTTCGATTCGTCCTGGGAGCGCGGCAAGCCTTTCCAGTGCGTGATCGGCACCGGACGGGTAATTAAAGGCTGGGACCAGGGCCTGATGGGCATGCAGGTCGGCGGCAAGCGCAAGCTGCTGGTGCCGGCGCATCTGGGTTATGGCGAGCGGTCGATGGGCAAGATCCCGCCGAATGCCAACCTGGTGTTCGAGATCGAGCTGCTGGAAGTCCTGACCCGCGACGATTGATCCCGCGTACTGGCCAGGTCGGGGTGCTGTCTGATCTGGCTGCCTTCACGGTCTTCCTCGGTAAATCCCTCTTTGAAATCGTGTCTCCGTGCTTCGCCTGGCGGGGCTGGGCCGTGGGTGATCGACATGCAGTGGCGGACGACCGGTGTCATCAAGCCCTTGCGTAGGCCCGTGGCATCGGCCAGGATAGGCGCCATATAGGTATAGGGGGTATAGGTATGTCGCACACGCACGCACAGAAAGACGATCTGCTCAAACGGGTCCGGCGCATTCTTGGCCAGGTGCAGGCCGTGGAGCGGGCCCTGGAGTCTGGCGCGGAATGCGCCAAGACCCTGCATCTGGTGGCGGCCACCCGTGGCGCGATCAACGGCCTGATGGGGGAAATCATCGAGGCCCATGCCCTGGAGCATGTGGCCCATCCTGAACTCAGTGATGCCGAACGGGCCAAGGGCGTGAACGAACTGCTCGAAGCCATTCGCCGTTATTCCTGACTGGAGGCCACACCATGCGCCCGACCTTGCCAGCGGCAGGCTTGACCCACGACCACCACTTCCTCGGTGCCGCCCACGATGAAAACGCCCGTCGCACCCTGTGGGTGGTGGTGCTGACCTTCGTCATGATGATTGGCGAAATCGCCGCCGGTTATCTCACCGGTTCCATGGCCTTGCTCGCCGATGGTTTCCATATGGCGACCCACGCCGGGGCCCTGGGCATCGCGGCGGCGGCCTACGGTTTTGCCCGGCGCAATGCCGACAATGCGCGTTTCAGCTTCGGCACCGGCAAGGTCGGCGACCTGGCGGGGTTCGCTTCGGCGCTGATCCTCGGCCTGGTGGCCATCGGCATTGCCGGCGAGTCGTTGCTGCGGCTGTTGCAGCCGACCCAGGTGGCCTTCACCGAGGCGACCGTGATCGCCGTGGCCGGGCTGCTGGTGAACATCGTCAGTGCCTTGCTGCTTTCCGGCGGTCACGCCCATCACGGCCACGGCCACGTTCATCAGCAGGCTCATGAGCATCCGCACGAGCACTCACACGGGCATGGCCATCACCACGACAACAACCTGCGCTCGGCCTATGTCCATGTACTGGCCGATGCCCTGACCTCGGTCCTGGCTATCGCCGCGTTGCTGGCGGGGCGTTACCTGGGATGGGTCTGGCTCGACCCGGTGATGGGCATCGTTGGCGCGGTGGTGATCGCCCGTTGGGCGTATAGCCTGATGAAGTCCAGCGCGGCGGTGCTGCTCGACACCACGGACGAACAGCTGGCCGGCGAGATTCGCCAGTCGGTGGAAGCCGCCGGCGATGCGCGCATCACCGACCTGCATGTGTGGCAGGTCGGCCCGCAGGCGCGGGCGGCGATCGTCAGCGTGGTGGCGGCCGCTGGTGTCAGCGCCGAGACCATCCGCCAGCGCCTGGCGCCGGTCCACGAACTGTCGCACCTCACCCTCGAATATCGCAGCCTGTAACACTAGGCCCCTGTCTGCACCGTAGGCGGGCAGGGGTAGTTTCTCCCAAGAAAATCCAGCAACCGCAGATTGACCTCTGCGGCCTGTTCGCTCTGGATCCAGTGCCCGCAATCCGCCAGCCGATGCTGTTCCAGGCGCGGCACCTTGCCGGGCATACGCTCCATCGTGCGGGCTTCCAGCTGGCCCACCGGGTCGCGGTCGCCGATCATGAACAGAGTGGGTTGGCTCACCTGGCATTCGCCCAGGTGTTCGGTCCGTTGCCAGTTGCGCTCGAAGTTGCGGTACCAGTTCAAGGCGCCGCGAAAACCTCGCCCTGCAAAGGTGCGCCGGTACACCGCAAAATCCTCCGGCGTGCACCAGGCGGGCGGTGCGTGGCGCGCAGGCATGCCCTCGAACAGCAGGGCCGACGGGCTTTTTTCATCCAGCAGGCGTTCGCAATCGTGCATGAAATGCAGCAGGCTGCGGTCGATGTCGGCGTCCAGTTCCCGCTCGGCGATGCCGGGTTCCTGGAAGTACAGGATGTAGTTGAAACGCTCGGCGAACAGCTCGCGCATGATCTCCACGGCCGGGCGTTTCGGGCGGCCGGCGAACGGCACCGACAGAGCCACCAGGGCCTTGACCCGCTGCGGCTCCAGCAGCGCCAGGTGCCAGGCCACCACCGCGCCCCAGTCGTGACCGACGATGCAGGCCTGCTCCTGGCCCAGGGCATCCATCGCCTGCTGGATATCGGCGCACAGGGTCAGCACGTCATAGGCCGCCACCTCCTCGGGGGCACTGCTGTCGCCGTAGCCGCGCATCTGCGGGATCAGCACCCGGTAGCCGGCGGCCGTCAGCGGCGCGACCTGCCGGCGCCACGAGTACCAGCACTCGGGAAACCCATGCAGCAGCCACACCGGCGGGCCGTCCAGCGGGCCAGCGGCATGCAGGTGCAATTCGATGCCATTGAGCTTCAGGGCATGTTGGGTGATCTGGCTCATGAGCGTATCCTCCCGGGTCCAGGCATGACCCTAGCAGAAGCCCGATGACCCTCTGACCACCATTCATTGTTCGAATAGGCGCCCAGCAGTGTTACCCGGCATGGGCCCGGCGGCTGTCCGCCGGCGCCTGCTCGCGCTGGGTCAGCCCGTAGTCGCGCGCCACCTCGGCGACCCGCAGCCGGTAGTCGGCGAACACCTGGGTCCGCCCCAGGGCCTGGGCCGTGCGATGGCGTTCCAGGGTGCGCCAGGCTTCGACCGCTTGCTCGTCGCGCCAGAACGACAGGGACAGCAGCTTGTCCGGCTCGCTCAGGCTCTGGAAACGTTCGATGGAAATGAAGCCGTCGATCTCCAGCAGCAGCGGTTTCAACGCGGCGGCGAGGTCCAGGTAACGCTGGTGATGTTCCGGGCGGGGCAGGGCTTCGAATATCACGGCGATCATCAGTGCGACTCCGGCAGGCTAGTGAACAAGGGGATACGCCCGTTGAGCGAGAGTTTGTAGGTCCAGGCGATGGGCTGGTCGAGGGTCGATTGCCGCAGCAGCGCCCCGACCACCGCGCCGGCGATGGCCAGGGCCAACTCTTGGCCGGGGCATTGGTGGCGTCCGCTGCCAAAGCTGAAACTGCGCCGGTCCTCGCGTTCGAGCAGCAGGCGATCCGGCTGCGGGTTCAGTTGCGGGTCGCGGTTGGCCGAGGCCAGCAGTACCAGCACCACGGCGCCGCGCTCCAGCGTCACCCCGGCGATGCTGCAGGGGGCGGCGACGAAGCGGCGGGTGTTCTGTACCGAGGGATCATGGCGTTGCACTTCGGCCAGCAGGTCGGCGACCCGGGCGGGCGCCGCCTGCAGTTCCGCGAGCAACCGGCGATCGCCCAGCAGGGCGCAGAGGGTATTGCCGATCAGGCCAGCGCTGGCCTCGAAGGTCTGGGACAACAGGCCGATCAGGTTGGCGATCAGGCTGTCGCGATCTTGAGCGTCGAAGCCTGCGACGATCCGTTGCAACAGCGGGCTGACGGGCGGCTGATCGAGCAGAGCTTCAAAGCGTCGAGTCAGTTGTCCGGCTGCCCGGTGGGCGGCATCCCGTTGCGCCCGATCGCTGGCCGGCGACAGGCAGGCGACAAAGTCCCGGGTCAGCCCGGCAATCGCCGGCAACGTGTGCGCGGCAAAGCCCAGCAGCCCGGCGACCACCGCCACCGGCAGGTGGAACTGGCAGTCATGCAGCCTGGCCGCGGTATCGCTTGGCAGGCCCAGCAGCAGGGCGGCGACCCGCTGGCTGGCTTCCTCGGCATGCACCTGTTGCAGGCCCGGCTCGATGGCGGCCCGGGGGCAACGCTGGCGCTCACCGTCGTTCATCCGCATCAGGCGGCCGAATACTTGACCGGCAGCGCCGTCGACTATCGTCCGCGGTACTGGCTCGTGCGCAGGACGTACCCGACACTCGGGATGGGCCAGCACCGCGGCCACCGCTGCGGCGCTGCTGGCCAGCCACATCCCCAGTCCGGGGTCGAAGGCCAGCCCGCCCCGGGCCCGCAGGCTGGCGTAGTAAGGGTAGGGATCGACGTGGGTGACGGCGGTGATCGGGTCCATGGCGTGCGGCCTTATTCGCGGGGGAGAAGTGTTGCTACTATCGGCAACCTGCGAGGGGCACGATTCGTTCGGGAGCGAAATATGAATGCACAGCAGCACGACAACGCCGTATCCCAGGTCGCCGCGGCCATTGCCGAGCCGGCGCGGACGAAAATGCTCTGCGCGCTGATGGACGGCCACGCGCGCACCAGCACCGAGCTGGCGGCGATCGCCGATGTCAGCGCCTCCACCGCCAGCGCGCACCTGGGCAAGCTCAAGGAACTGGCCCTGGTGCGCCTGCATGTGCAGGGCCGCCATCGTTACTACAGCCTGGCCGACAAGCGCGTGGCACAGGCCCTGGAAGCGCTGATGGTGATCGGCCGCAACGCCACGCCCGGGTTCAGCCCACGGACTCCGGACCGCCTGCAGTTCGCCCGCACCTGCTACGACCATATGGCCGGCACCCTGGCGGTGCAGCTGCATGACCGCCTGCTTGAGGCCGGTTGGTTGCAGGAGCCGCAGGAGGGCGCTCAGGAGTACGTTCTGAGCCCGGCTGGCGAAGGTTTTTTTGTTGGGCTGGGCATCGATGTGCAAGCTCTGGCCAGCCTGCGCCGGCGCTTTGCCTGCCCGTGCCTGGACTGGAGCATGCGCCGCCCGCACCTGGGCGGGGCGCTGGGGGCGGCGTTGTTGCAGGAGGTGATCCGGCGCAAATGGCTGACCCAGGACCTGGACAGCCGGGCGCTGGGCTTGACCGCCCTGGGGCGCAAGGAGCTTGCCAGTCGGTTCGACGTCCAGCTCGAAGAGCCGGACAGCCCGGCCCCGCGTGCCAGGAGCGTTGCCAAACCGGGTCGCCCGGCCGTTACCCAGGCTTCGTAGGCCGGTCCACAAACCCATGGCTGGCGTTGTCGTCAGCCTCCGAATGCATCGCTTTGCCTGGAGTTCTGCCTATGCTCATCGTCTTCAGTGGCCTGCCCGGCAGCGGCAAGACCACCATCGCCCGGGCCCTGGCCAGCCATCTGCGGGCCACCTATCTGCGCATCGACAACATCGAGCAGGCACTGCGCAACGGCGGGCTGGCGGAAGTCGGCAAGGCCGGGTACGACATCGCCAATGCCCTGGCCCGCAGCAACCTGGCCCTGGGCAACCGAGTGGTGGCCGATTGCGTCAATCCGGTCGCCGAGAGCCGCCAGGCCTGGCAGGGCATCGCCGAGGCCGAGCAGAGCCCGCTGCTCAATATCGAGGTGGTGTGCACCGATGTCGCCGAGCACCGGCGGCGGGTGGAAAACCGTGAGGCGGATGTACCCGGGTTGCGCCGACCCAGCTGGCAGTCGGTGCTCGATCACGATTACCAGGCCTGGAGCGGCGAGCGCTTGACGCTGGACAGTTCGCTGTTGTCGCCGGCGGAGGCGGTGCGGATCATCGTTGGGCGTCTGGAAGCACTGTAGTGCCGCGGCGCCTGCATGACCGGCCGGGTTCTGGCGCTGGACAGCGATAAATCCCGTTCGCCTGCGCCGAATCAATAAACAAAGGAATGGCGAAGGCTTTTTTTGCCGGGGCTGTGCATTGATGTGCGGGCCCTGGCCAGCCGCGCCGACGCTTTGCCTACCCGTGCCTGGACTGGAGCATGCGCCGCTTTTATCTGGGGGGTGCGTAGGGGGGGCGCGCTGTTGCAGGAGCGCAAATGGCTGCCCCAGGACCTGGACAGCAGGGCGTCGACCTTGACGACGAGCGGACGTAAGGCGTTCGTCAGCCGTTTCGGCATCGAGATTGTCCTGACTGAACACCCACCGATTTTACATTGAGTGGGGCCGCCAAGCCGTCCAGGGGCTATTTGAGGCTTCTGCCGCAGCTTCTATGTCGAATGGCACGTAATGGCAAGTCGCCCTGTTTTTCCTGGTTTATCTTCTCACTTGCCTGGCCGAGATACTTTGTCGCGGTCCTCGCGACTACAAGGATCAAGGTTGTGCGGCACCACCTCTGCAGGTAAGCGCGTGGAGTCGACAGAGGGCACGTCCGACGCTTGCGTCGAAACCTTACAAGGAGTTCTCACATGGCAATTCCTACCACCAGTTGTGAAGTCCAGGTGCAAATCTGGGTCGATGACAATGCAGTGACCAGTGGCTCCAGCGCGGGGGTCTATCTGGTCGATAACCGTAGCTCCGCTGGCACTACCCATGAAGGCACCGCCAACCTCAATACCGCGGCATCCAAGGGCAGCAATATCTGCTGGGAGGTGTTCCTGATTAACCCCAAGTCGACCTCGCACGTCTCCATTGCTGCTATCGGCAACTCGAACGCCTGGGGCTACAGCGGCCAACCGCAAGCTGCTTCGGATAACCCGAGGGCGTTTACCGGCTCCGTGCAGAACGCCGGCAACGCGAGTTATCCGGTATCCCTCAACGTACAGGTGGCGGGCGGCTCCGGTATCACCGTGAAGCTCAACCCCAGCGTGACTGTCAAGTAAGGAGCATGACAATGAGTAGCCAAAAAAGTACTGCCCAGGTCTGGGCTGCTGATGCGCAGGTGCTTGCCGGCATCGCCAACCCACAAACTGCAATCACCATTGCCATCGATACCTCGTCTGTATTGGGGACCGGCGGCGGAAATATTTACAGCGGTGTGTACATGTTCGACAACCGTCTGAGCAACGACAGCAGCGGCGAAGGATCGCTGGAGCTGCGTACTCACTGCAACGTCGGGGATTACATCGGCTTCGAGGTGGTTCCGATCGATCAGAGTACTGGCGACACGGTGGCCATCACCGGCTTCCAGGTTTCCCAAGGCAGCGTGTTCGGCAGCGATGGCTACCCGATGCAAGTCAGCGCCAGTGGTAACTACTGGGTAGGCCTGGCACGTAATGCATCGCAGCAGACCACCTATCAGATCCAGGTCAAGGTGACCTCTGGAGGATTGCGCCCATCGGTACGTTTCATCCAATGGGACCCCTACATCGGGACGAACTGATTAGCCGCTGAACTCACGGAAGGAGCTTGCCTCCTTCCGTGACTCTCCCTTCGACCGCAGCCATTACCAGAGCGAGCCTATTCGCGATGGCGGTGTGCCTGACCACCGCGGTGCCTGGGTCACGCGTAAACTGCCCTCCTGCAGTCCCGGTGCAAATCCCACTCGCTGGCGCCCAATCAATAAACACTGGAATGAAGACTTTGGCGGATAACGTCGGCGAACGTTATTCCTTCGGGCGCGAACCGTGCACAGTCGGAAATGCCCGGTTCAATCCTGTCCGACACTTTTACAAACTAGCGCTGGCGAAAAGCTGAAATTGCGCCAATAGTTGGCGCTATTGGGTGTTTCGTTCGCCGTTGGTGCGTTTTCCGGACCGCTAATGGTGCGCTGTTCTTTCTCTCGGCAGGCCGCGTCAACTCTTGCTTTGTGCAAAGCGATAACAGCTGCTTTGCCAAAAATCCCCGTGTCAGGGCAAAAAAACCTTCCTCGACAGTTTCTGCACTTTTTTCGTTCGCGCCAGTGTTGTGCAAAGCCGTTCAGGCGGCTTTCCGGATAAAACGTTTCAGCGTCAACCGGGGGTGGGGCCCCGTGGTTGAGTGAAAAATGCCGTCAAGCGGGTGTTTTTTCACCCTTGGGGACTTTATTCGCAAGGAGGCGGGGTTTGGGCACAGCGATTGCTACAGCAGATAAACAGCCTTCGGGTTCCATTGAAGTGTGCTGTCGAAGTTTCGGAAAACTTTCAGATTGAAAGTTCACATTAAAACGAAAAAGGAGGTGACGAGTTCCACAACCAATGGACGTCATCGCGGGCGCTCCATTGCCGAAAATCCATACGGGAAGTTTCGCCAGACGACTGGCGTCAATAAGTGGGGGTATTTCCGCCAGCATCGAGCGGAAAATTCAAGCCGCACAATGAGGTGCTCAACAGAACAGTTTCTATCGCACAGCGTAAGGCCCGATTTATTGAAACAGAGAGTTTAAATAAAAAAGCCGTTTAAACCACGGCGAGGAGTTGGGGTATGTCCCGTGCTTTTTTTAACGAAATGTATGATGCGAGTGGTGGCTGCCGCCCACATTACCAGGAGTTCGCCCGCTGGCTGGCGGACACTCCAGTGGAGCTGCTGGACCAGCGTCGGCGCGAAGCCGACCTGCTGTTCCACCGCGCTGGCATCACCTTCACGTTGTACGGTGACGAGCAAGGCACTGAACGGCTGATTCCCTTCGACATCATCCCGCGCAGCATCAAGGCCAGCGAATGGCGGAACGTTGAGCGCGGCTGCATCCAGCGGGTCCAGGCCCTGAATATGTTCCTGGCCGATATCTACCACGGGCAACGCATTCTCAAGGAGGGCATCATCCCGGCCGAGCAGGTGCTGGCCAACGAGGGTTACCAGGTGGCGATGCGCGGCCTGGATTTGCACCGCAATATCTATTCGCACATCTCCGGCGTCGACCTGGTGCGTGACGGCGACGGCAGCTACTACGTGCTGGAAGACAACCTGCGCACTCCCAGCGGCGTGAGCTACATGCTCGAAGACCGCAAGATGATGATGCGCCTGTTCCCCGAACTCTTCGCCGCGCAGCGCGTGGCGCCCATCGACCACTACCCGAACCTGCTGCTCGATACCCTGAAAAGCTCCAGCCCGCTGGACAACCCGACGGTGGTGGTACTGACCCCGGGGCGCTTCAACAGCGCCTATTTCGAGCATGCGTTCCTGGCCCGGGAGATGGGCGTGGAACTGGTGGAAGGCGCCGACCTGTTCGTGCGCGACGACCGCGTATTCATGCGCACCACCTCCGGCGCCCAGGCGGTGGACGTGATCTACCGCCGCCTCGACGACGCCTTCCTCGACCCCTTGTCGTTCAACCCCGATTCCATGCTCGGCGTGCCCGGGCTGATCGCCGCCTACCGTTCCGGCAACGTGGTGCTGGCCAACGCGGTGGGCACCGGGGTGGCGGACGACAAGTCGATCTACCCCTATGTCGACGAGATGATCCGCTTCTACCTGAGCGAGGAACCGATCCTGAAGAACGTGCCGACCTGGCAATGTCGCAAACCCGAGGAACTGTCCCACGTACTGGCCAACCTGCCGGACCTGGTGGTCAAGGAAACCCAGGGTTCCGGCGGCTACGGCATGCTGGTGGGGCCGGCGGCCACCGCGGCGGAGATCGAAGACTTCCGCGCCCGGCTCAAGGCCCGCCCCGAGGCCTATATCGCCCAACCCACCCTGTGCCTGTCGACCTGCCCGACCTTTGTCGAGAACGGCATCGCGCCGCGGCATATCGACCTGCGTCCGTTCGTCCTGTCGGGCAGCGAAACCCGCCTGGTGCCGGGCGGCCTGACCCGCGTGGCCTTGCGCGAAGGCTCGCTGGTGGTGAACTCGTCGCAGGGCGGCGGCACCAAAGACACCTGGGTCGTGGAGGATTGACCGATGCTTTCAAGAACCGCTGCAGACCTCTACTGGATGTCCCGTTACCTGGAGCGCGCCGAGAACCTGGCGCGCATGCTCGAAGTCAGTTACTCGCTGTCGCTGATGCCCCAGGCGGGGCGTAGCGACGGCCATGCCGAGCTGGCGATGTCGCTGCTGGCCGCCGGCACCCTGGACGACTACAACCAGCGTTATGGCGAGCTGAACACCGAACGCATGCTGCATTTCTTCGCCCTCGACGAGACCAACCCCGGCAGTATCTATTGCTGCCTGCGGGCGGCGCGGACCAACGCCCACGCGGTGCGCGGGCGCATCACCGCCGACATGTGGGAAAACATCAACGCCACCTGGCTGGAGATGCGCAACATCGCCAAGAGCGGCCTGGGGCGCTACGGCATCAGCCATTTCTGCGAGTGGGTCAAGGAGCGTTCGCACCTGTTCCGTGGCGCGACCTCGGGCACCATCATGCGCAACGACGCCTATTGCTTCATTCGCCTGGGCACCTTTATCGAGCGGGCCGACAACACCCTGCGCCTGCTGGACGCGCGCTACGAAATGTTCGGCGAGGAGTCGGAGGAGGTCAGCGACAACTCGGCCCGCGGCTACTACCAGTGGAGCGCCTTGCTCCGCGCCCTGTCCTCGTTCGAGGCGTTCAACGAGATCTACCGCAACGCGCCGGGGGCCGAGCAGGTGTCCGAGATGCTGCTGTTGCGCGCCGACGTACCACGCTCGCTGCATGCCTGCGTCGAGGAACTGGACCAGATCCTCGCCAGCCTGCCGGGCAACAACGGCCGTCCGGCCCAGCGTCTGGCCGCCGAACTGAACGCGCGCCTGCGCTACACCGGGATCGACGAGATCCTCGCGTCGGGCTTGCACCTGTGGCTGAGTGACTTCATCGCGCAGATCCGTCACCTGGGGCAGACCGTCCACGAATCCTATCTGGAGGTTGTATGAAACTTTCCATACGCCACGACACCACCTACAGCTACGCCGACGAAGTCTGCACCAGCATCCAGTTCCTGCGCCTGACCCCGCAGAACAGTGAGCGCCAGCACATCCTCGAGTGGCACCTGGAACTGCCGCGCCTGGTGCGCAGCCAGGTCGATCCCTACGGCAATATCCTGCACGTGCTGACCATGGACGAACCCCATGGCGCCCTGGTCCTGAGCGCCTATGGCCAGGTGGAAATCGACCAGGCCCGGGAGGTGGAACACGACAGCCAGTCGCCGCTGCCGTTCCTGCGCAGCAGCCCGCTGACCAAGGCCGACGCGGCTCTCGGCGCCTTTGCCGCGCAGCATTGCGGCACCCGGCGCGACCGCGCGGCGCTGATCGAGCTGATGCATGCCCTGGCCGCGCACATGGTCTACAGCCCGGGCGCGACCACGGTGGACACCACCGCGGCCGAGGCTTTCGCCGGCCGGGTCGGGGTCTGCCAGGACCACACCCATGCGTTCCTGGCCTGCGCCCGCGGCCTGGGGATTCCCGCGCGTTATGTCTCCGGCTACCTGTGCACCGAAGACGAAAGCCACCTGGCCAGCCACGCCTGGGCGGAGGCCTGGATCGACGGCGGCTGGTACAGCTTCGACGTGACCAACCGCCTCGCGCGGCCGGAACGGCACCTGAAGCTGGCGGTCGGCCTCGACTACCTCGACGCCTGCCCGGTGCGCGGCATGCGTCGCGGCGGTGGTGCCGAGCACATGCTGGCACAGGTCCAGGTGAACTCGATGTTCCAGGTCCAGCACCAGTAGCCGCGACCTTTCCCGCACTATCGGGCATGCCGGCCCCGGCATGCCCACCCCTTGGGGCGTAGTAGCCCTGCGTGGCCCATCATCCGCGCTCTCTGTTGTCGGACTTTCTCAGCGACTTTCGGACTTTTCCTAAAGACAGTCTTTCCTCCCGGTCCCTAGCATGCGCCGCTCCGCAGGCCTGCAACGCAGCAAGCCAGGCGGGGAAAGGAAAGCAACGTTCAAGGGCAAGTCATGAAGAAATACACCACGGTCTTAAGCCTCTTGCTGGCGATGACCGGTTGTACCAGCAGCAACCAAGACACCTCCGAGGCCAGGCTTACGGAGAAAGAGGGCTACGTCCTTTCGAAAGGCGAAAGGGCGGTGGCGAAGAACCATCGGATCCGTTTCCTGGTCCTGCACTACACCGCGCTCGATCAGGCGCAGTCCTTCGAAACGCTGACGCGATCGGAACACGTCAGCGCCAACTACCTGATTCCCGACCGGCCGAAGACCTACAAGGGCCTGCCGGTGGCCGACCAGTTGGTCGATGACCACGACCGGTCCTGGCATGCGGGAGTGAGCCAGTGGAAGAACCGCAGCAACCTGAATGACACCTCGCTCGGGATCGAGATCGTCAACGCGGGCTGGGACCAGGACACCGGCCAGTTGCTGGGCGAGCCCTACAACGAGCGCCAGATAGAACTGCTGATCAGCCTGACCCGGGACCTGGTCAGGAAGTACGACATACAGCCGACGGACATCGTCGGGCACTCGGATATCGCCCCCGGGCGCAAGATCGATCCGGGGCCGTTCTTTCCCTGGAAACGGCTTGCCGAAGCCGGCATTGGCGCCTGGCCCGACGAGCGCACCATTGACGACTACCTGACTCGCTTCAGCGTGGCGCCGCCGAGCATGGTCCAGGTCACGAAGGCGCTGCAAACCTATGGTTATGGCTATCTGGACCAACAACCGGAAAGGGTGGTGGAAGCCTTTCAGATGCGCTTTAACCAGGAGAATGTCAGCGGGATCGTGGATATCCGCACGGCTGCCATTCTGTTTTCCCTGATCGACAAATATCACGGCAAGGACAAGGCAAGCGCCATTCTGCTGCCGCCGGAAGTGGCGGCTCTCGGCTAGGGGCACAGGTTTCGGCGCCCATGAAAAAAGCCCGCCGATCACGCAAGTGAAAGGCGGGCTTTTTGCTGCCGGGGGGCGTCAGATCAAACCTTGACGATCCAGCCGGCTGGCGCTTCGACGTCGCCGGTCTGTACGCCGGTCAGCTCTTTGTAGAGCTTCTGGGTGATCGGGCCGACTTCTTTTTCGCTGTAGAACACGTGCAGCTTGTCCTGGTACTCGATGCCGCCGATCGGCGTGATCACCGCGGCGGTACCGCAGGCGCCGGCTTCCTTGAAGTCCGACAGCTTGTCGATCAGCACGTCGCCTTCGATCACTTCCAGGCCCAGGCGGGTCTTGGCCAGTTCGATCAGCGACAGGCGGGTGATGCCCGGCAGTACCGACGGCGACTTCGGCGTGACGAATTTGTTATCAACGGTGATGCCGAAGAAGTTGGCCGAACCGACTTCCTCGATCTTCGAGTGGGTCAAAGGGTCCAGGTAGATGCAGTCGGCGAAGTGCTTCTTCTTGGCTTCCGAACCTGGCATCAGGCTGGCGGCGTAGTTGCCACCGACCTTGGCCGCGCCGGTGCCTTGTGGCGCCGCGCGATCGTAGGTGGAGATCAGGAAGTTGTGCGGGGTCAGGCCGCCCTTGAAGTAGGCGCCGACCGGAATGGCGAAGATCGAGAAGATGAACTCGGGGGCGGTGCGCACGCCGATGTTGTCACCCACGCCGATCACGAACGGGCGCAGGTACAGCGCGCCGCCGGTGCCGTAAGGCGGGATGAAGCGTTCGTTGGCGCGTACCACTTGCTTGCACGCTTCGACAAACTGCTCGGTGGACACCTGCGGCATCAGCAGGCGCGCGCAGCTACGCTGCATGCGGGCGGCGTTCTGGTCCGGGCGGAACAGGTTGATCGAACCGTCCTTGCAGCGGTAGGCCTTCAGGCCTTCGAAGCACTGCTGGCCATAGTGAAGGGCGGTGGAGCCTTCGCTGATGTGCAGCACGTTGTCTTCGGTCAGGGTGCCTTTGTCCCACTCGCCGTTCCGCCAGTGCGACAGATAGCGCTTGTCTGTCTTGATGTAGTCAAAACCCAGCTTGTCCCAATTGATGCTTTCGTTACCCATGACACCCTCTATCGCTTAACAACCGTCGCAACGGCTCAAGGCTTCTGACGTTTTTTGGATGGGCACAACAATACTGCATTCCGGGGGGGCACCGCATCCCGGGCGATGGGAGGGGCAGCAAAAAAACCTGGCCTGCTCATGAACCCTCCTGTCGCCCCGCGGCGAGCTGTTTCTGTAGGAGCGGAGCTTGCTCGCGATGGCGCCGGCACAGACGGCTCGATTTCCCCGCCGTGCTCACTGGCCCTATCGCAGGCAAGCCTCGCGCCTACGAATATTGCTGTTCCCTGTAGCCGCTGCCGCAGGCTGCGATCGGCCTCGAAGAGGACGTGCTCTTGAGATCCTGGAAGGCCCTGGGGGCCTTATCGCAGCCTGCGGCAGCGGCTACAGGGGTTGCCTCCCGGTGTGGCGTTTACAGATGCAAGGCGTGGCCCAGGGCCCGCAATGCCGCTTCCTGCACCGCCTCGCCCAGGGTCGGGTGGGCGTGGATGGTGCCGGCGATATCTTCCAGGCGCGCGCCCATTTCCAGGGACTGGCCGAAGGCCGTGGACAGCTCGGACACGCCGACGCCCACCGCCTGCCAGCCGACAATCAGGTGATTGTCACGGCGTGCCACCACCCGCACGAAACCGCTTTTCGATTCCAGGGTCATGGCGCGGCCGTTGGCGGCGAACGGGAAGCTCGACACGATGCAGTCCAGGCCGGCGGCCTTGGCTTCGTCCGGGGTCTTGCCGACCACTACCAGTTCCGGGTCGGTGAAGCACACCGCTGCAATGGCCGTCGGGTTGAATTCCCGGTGCTGGCCGGCGATCAGCTCGGCGACCATCTCGCCCTGGGCCATGGCCCGGTGCGCGAGCATCGGTTCGCCGGCGAGGTCGCCGATGGCCCAGACATTGCGCATGCTGGTCTGGCAGCGCTGGTCGATGCGCAGGGCCGAGCCGTTCATCTCCAGGTTCAGCGCTTCGAGGTTCCAGCCCTGGGTGTTTGGCTTGCGCCCGACCGCCACCAGCACCTGGTCGGTTTCCAGCTGCAGGCTGTCGCCGTTCGGGTCACGCACCTGCAGGCTGTGGGTTGCAGCATCGAAACCTTCGACGCTGTGCTTGAGGTAGAGCTTGATCCCCAGTTGCTTCACCGATTCGAGCACCGGCTGGGTCAGCTCGGCGTCGTAGGCCGGCAGGATGCGTTCCTGGGCCTCGACCACGCTGACCTCGGCGCCGAGCTTGCGGTAGGCGATGCCCAGCTCCAGGCCGATATAGCCGCCGCCGACCACGATCAAACGCTTGGGCAGGGCCTTGGGCGCCAGGGCTTCGGTGGAGGAGATAATCGGCCCGCCAAGCGGCAGCATCGGCAGGTTGACGCTTTTCGAACCGGTGGCCAGCAGCAGGTGCTCGCACTGGATGCGGGTGTCGGCGCCTTCGATGTCCACGGTCTTGCCATCGACGACCTTGGCCCAGCCATGGATCACCTGGACCTTGTGCTTTTTCAGCAGGGCGGCGACGCCGGTGGTCAGGCGGTCGACGATGCCATCCTTCCATTCCACGCTCTTGCCGATGTCCAGGGTCGGCGCCGAGACGTTGATGCCCAGGGCCGAGCCCTGGCTGTGATGGCGGGTCTGCTGGAACTGTTCGGCGACATGGATCAGCGCCTTGGACGGGATGCAGCCGATGTTCAGGCAGGTGCCGCCCAGCGCCTGGCCTTCCACCAGGATGGTCGAGATGCCCAGCTGGCCCGCGCGGATCGCCGCCACATAACCGCCAGGGCCACCGCCGATGATCAGCAAGGTAGTGTTCAGAGTCTGTTGCATGAGTTACTCCAGAAACAGGCTGGCGGGTTGTTCGAGCAGGCCGCGAATGGCCTGGATGAAGAGCGCCGCGTCCATGCCGTCGACCACCCGGTGATCGAAGGAGCTGGAGAGGTTCATCATCTTGCGGACCACGATCTGGCCTTTGATCACCATCGGCCGTTCGACGATCTTGTTCACCCCGACGATCGCCACTTCCGGCAGGTTCAGCACCGGCGTGCTGACGATGCCGCCCAGGGCGCCGAGGCTGGTGAGGGTGATGGTCGAGCCGGACAGTTCGTCGCGGGCCGCCTTGCCGCTGCGCGCGGCTGTAGCCAGGCGCGCGATCTCCGCGGCGCTGTCCCACAGGCTGCGGGCTTCGGCGTGGCGCACCACCGGCACCATCAGGCCGACGTCGCTTTGTGTGGCCACCCCGACATGCACCGCGCCGTGGCGGGTGATGACCTGGGCTTCGTCGTCGTAACGCGCGTTGATCTGTGGGAAGTCGCGCAGGGCCACGACCAGGGCCCGCACCAGGAATGGCAACAGGGTCAGCTTGCCGCGGGTGGCGCCGTGTTTTTCATTGAGGTGCGCGCGCAGTTCTTCCACGGCGGTGACGTCGATTTCCTCGACGTAACTGAAGTGGGCGGCGCGTTGGGTGGCTTCCTGCATGCGCTGGGCGATCTTGCGGCGCATGCCGATCACCGGGATCTGCTCCTCGTCATGACGCTGGGCATAGCCGGACGGCGCCGAGCCGCTCTGGGCGCGCTGATTGCCCTGGGCCAGGTAGGCGTCCAGGTCTTCGTGGAGGATGCGGCCGGCCGGGCCACTGCCCTGCACCAGGCGCAGCTGGATGCCCAGGTCCAGCGCATGCTTGCGCACGGCCGGGGAGGCCAGCGGGCGCTCGTCGGCCTCGCGGGCTACCGGTGCCTGTGGCGCGGGGCGGCAAGCGGCGGCGGGTTTGCTTTCGACCACTGGCGCGGCTTCGACCTTGGGCGCTGCTACTGCGGGTGCTGCTTCTTTAATAGCCGCGGGTTCCTTGACCAGCTGATCGGAGGCCTTGAGGTTGCCGGCACCTTCGACCTCGATGCTGATCAACACACTGCCCACCGCCATTACTTCGCCGGGCTGGCCGCCCAGGGATAGGACCTTGCCGTGCACCGGGGAGGGGATATCGACCATGGCCTTGTCGGTCATGACGTCGGCCAGCACTTGGTCCTCGACCACCAGGTCGCCGACCTTGACGTGCCACTGCGCCAGTTCTACTTCTGCGATGCCTTCGCCGATGTCCGGCATCTTGATTACGTGCGTGCCCATTCAGACCTCCATGACCCGTTGCAAAGCCGCGCCCACTCGGGACGGGCCAGGGAAATACGCCCACTCCTGCGCGTGCGGGTAGGGGGTGTCCCAACCGGTCACGCGCTCGATAGGCGCTTCCAGGTGGTGGAAGCAGTGTTCTTGCACCAGCGACACCAGCTCGGCGCCGAACCCGCAGGTGCGGGTGGCTTCGTGGACCACCACGCAGCGGCCGGTCTTCTTCACCGACTTGACGATGGTTTCCAGGTCCAGCGGCCACAGGCTGCGCAGGTCGATGACTTCGGCGTCGATCCCGGTTTCCTCGGCGGCCACTTGCGAGACATACACCGTGGTGCCGTAGGTCAGCACGGTGACGTCCTTGCCCGGCCGGGCGATGGCGGCGACGTCCAGCGGCACCTTGTAGTAGCCGTCCGGCACCTGGGCCGAGGGGTGTTTCGACCAGGGGGTTACCGGGCGGTCGTGGTGGCCGTCGAACGGGCCGTTGTACAGGCGCTTGGGCTCGAGGAAGATCACCGGATCATCGTTTTCGATGGAGGCGATCAGCAGGCCCTTGGCGTCGTAGGGGTTGGACGGCATCACGGTGCGCAGGCCGCAGACCTGGGTGAACATCGCCTCGATGCTCTGGCTGTGGGTCTGGCCGCCGTAGATGCCGCCGCCGCAGGGCATGCGCAGGGTCATGGGGGCGGTGAACTGGCCGGCGGAGCGATACCGCAGGCGCGCGGCTTCGGAAATGATCTGGTCCGAGGCCGGGTAGACGTAGTCGGCGAACTGGATTTCCGCCACCGGGCGCAGGCCGTAGGCGCCCATGCCGACGGCGACGCCGACGATGCCGCTTTCCGAGATCGGTGCGTCGAACACCCGCGAGGTGCCGTACTTGGTCTGCAGGCCCTCGGTGCAACGGAACACGCCGCCGAAATAACCGACGTCCTGGCCGAACACCACCACGTTGTCGTCACGCTCTAGCATCACATCCATGGCCGAGCGCAGGGCCTGGATCATGGTCATGGTGGTCGTGGTCATGGCGGTTTCCAACTGGATATTGTTGTTGTGGTCGTTCATGTCAGATTCCCAGTTGCTGGCGTTGGCGCTTGAGGTGCTCGGGCATTTCCTTGTAGACGTCCTCGAACATGGTCGCGGCGCTGGGGATCTGCCCGCCGGCGAGGGTGCCGTACTGCTCGGCCTGTTTCTGCGCGGCGATGACTTCGGCTTCCAGTTCGGCGCTGACCGCGGCGTGTTCCTCTTCGGACCACTGGCCGATCTTGATCAGGTGCTGCTTGAGGCGGGCGATCGGGTCGCCGAGGGGGAAGTGGCTCCAGTCGTCGGCCGGACGGTACTTGGACGGGTCGTCGGAGGTGGAGTGCGGGCCGGCGCGGTAGGTGACCCATTCGATCAGGGTCGGGCCGAGGTTGCGCCGGGCGCGTTCGGCGGCCCAGCGGGACGCGGCGTAGACCGCGATGAAATCGTTGCCGTCCACCCGCAGCGAGGCGATGCCGCAACCGACGCCGCGTCCGGCGAAGGTGGTGGCTTCACCGCCGGCGATGGCCTGGAAGGTGGAGATCGCCCACTGGTTGTTGACCACGTTGAGGATCACCGGCGCGCGGTACACGTGGGCGAAGGTCAGGGCGGTGTGGAAGTCCGACTCGGCGGTGGCGCCGTCGCCGATCCAGGCCGAGGCGATCTTGGTATCGCCCTTGATCGCCGAGGCCATGCCCCAGCCCACGCCTTGCACGAACTGGGTGGCCAGGTTGCCGGAAATGGTGAAGAAACCGGCCTCTTTCACCGAGTACATGATTGGCAGCTGGCGGCCCTTGAGCGGATCGCGCTCGTTGGACAACAGCTGGCAGATCATGTCCACCAGCGGCACGTCGCGGGCCATCAGGATGCTTTGCTGGCGGTAGGTGGGGAAGCACATGTCGTCGATGTTCAGCGCCAGGGCCTGGGCGCTGCCGATGGCTTCCTCGCCGAGGCTCTGCATGTAGAACGACATCTTCTTCTGGCGCTGGGCGACCACCATGCGGTTGTCGAAGGTCCGGGTCTTGAGCATGGCGCGCATGCCCTGGCGCAGGACCTCGGCCGGCACGCCCTCGGCCCATTCGCCCAGGGCGTTGCCCTGGTCGTCAAGCACGCGAATCAGGCCACGGGCCAGGTCGGCGGTGTCGGCGGGTTCTACATCGATTGGGGGTTTGCGCACCGTGCCGGCGTCGGTCAGACGCAGGTAGGAGAAGTCGGTTTTGCAACCGGGACGGCCTGAGGGTTCAGGCACGTGCAGGCGCAGCGGTTCGTACGCTTGGGTCATGGCTTGTCTACGCTCGATCTTGTGAATTTCTTGTAGTGGGCGCGCTTAGCTGACAGTCATTCCCTGGGTAAGGGAAATCTTGTCCTACAACAATCATAGGCCGGGCCAAGGAGAATATTTATCTCTGTTTCGTTGCGCTCAGGATGATTTGCAGATAAAAAATCTGCATAAACATAAAAAACAGGTTGATTTGTCTCATGCGCAAACTGGACCGTACCGACATCGGCATTCTCAACAGCCTCCAGGAGAACGCCCGCATCACCAACGCCGACCTCGCCCGTTCGGTGAACCTTTCGCCCACCCCGTGCTTCAACCGCGTGCGCGCCATGGAGGAGCTGGGGCTGATCCGCGAGCAGGTGACCCTGCTGGATGCCGACCTGCTGGGGCTGCACGTCAACGTGTTCATTCACGTCAGCCTGGAGAAGCAGGTGGAAGAGGCGCTGCAGCATTTCGAAGAGGCCATCGCCGACCGCCCGGAAGTCATGGAGTGCTACCTGATGGCCGGCGATCCGGACTACCTGATCCGCGTGCTGGTGCCGACCATCCAGGCCCTGGAGCGCTTCATGATGGACTTCCTGACCAAGGTCCCCGGCGTGGCCAACATCCGCTCCAGCTTCGCCCTCAAGCAGGTGCGCTACAAGACCGCGCTGCCGCTGCCGGCCAATGGGTTGACCCTGGGCAGTTGATGGGGGAACGGCAGGCCCGGCCTCTCGCGAGCAAGCTCGCTCCTACAAGGGGTGTGTAGGAGCGAGCTTGCTCGCGATGACAATCGACGGGGCGCCATCGAACCTGGCCTTGACCCCCGTCTTTGAGCCCAACCATAAGGCTTCAATCGTTGTAAGCCGCCTCGGTGTTATCGATCAGCGGATTCTTCTCCGTCAGCACGATCTGCGCGATCCGGTCCTTGCGCATAAAGCTGACCTTCGGATGGGACTGGGCGTAGCGGATAAAACGCTCCACCGCTTCGACCATCGCCGGCGTGCCGCCGATCCGGTCGTGCAAGCTCACCGACATCATCCGCCGCCGGCTCGCGCCTTCGGCGTACAGGCGATCGAACTCCAACACCAACTGCTGATAGAACTGTTCGGCGGAGAAGTGCCGGCCCTCGATCAGCACGATGTCGTTGTTGCGCAGGGTGTAAGGCACCACGGCGAATTTCTTGCCACGTACCAGGGTAACGAAAGGTTCGTCACGGCTGACGTCGTCGATGTGGTAGGTGAAGTTCAGCTCCTGCAAGACCTTCAGGGTGTTGGGGCTGCGCCGCAGCCAGTTGGCGTTGTAGCCGACCGAGCGCTGGCCGGTGAGTTTTTGCACCGCGTCCACGCCATCGCCGATGAACTGTTTTTCCTGGGCGTAGCTCATGTTGTAAGAGTCGGCCCAACGCATGCCATGGGCCGCCACCTCGTGGCCACGCTCGGCGATGGCCTTGAGCAGCTCCGGGTGTTTCAGCGCGGCTTCGCCGACCACATGGGAGGTGACCTTGATGCCGGTGCGGTCCCACAGATCGAGCAGGCGCCACAGGCCTTCCTTGTAGCCGTAGTCGAACCAGGTGTTGGCCGGCAGGTCGGGGTAACCCTTGGGCAGCGGGCTTGCGGAAAACGGGCTTTCAGCGCCCTCCGGCTGGCCACCGGTCTCGAACTGCATGGAAAACGACAGCACCAGTTGCGAGCCGTCCGGCCAAGGACGCTCCTGGGCGAACGCCAGGGCCGGCGCCAGCAGGCTGAGGGCGAGCAGGCGCTTGAGCCAGCGCGAGTGTTTGTGGGGGGACATGGTGGCACTCCTTGAGGAAAAAGTGCCGATAGGCTGGCATTAGGCTTTTTCCTGAAACATCCCCTCGAAGCCAGATCACCTTTAAAGAAAATTTACCAATCGAGCCGGGATGGGTCTTCCTGTGCGTGTTCAAGTTCAAGCGCGATGAGCTTGCCCGTTGAGTCGCACACCGAGCCATAGCCGAGGTCTGGTTCTCCGTTCACAATGGGCCGTGGTCGACTCAATTGCGCAAGGAACACGGGTCTGCGTATTGGCGGACTGGGCGTTTGAGAACGCTCCGATTCTTCTGCTGCTACCGACCAGGAAAAACAGGTCCCGTAAAATACAGGCGCTTGCCTCTTTCTCGAGCGAATCATTCAAAGCCCAAGGCACTGATAAAAGCCATGCATAGGCTGTTATTGTCTTCTCATTGAAATCTTCTACTTTGCTGGACATCTTCGCTATGAAGAAAAACACGACCCCCGAGCAACAGGCGCTGATCAGTCAGCTGGAGCAAATTGCAGAAGGCTTGAGCCAGACCTTCAGCCCATTTTGCGAAGTGGTACTGCACGACCTGCGAGATCCCGAGCACGCCATACTGGCTATTCACAATAATCTTTCCGGCAGGATGGTTGGACATCCCGCTACCGAATTGGGACTTGCTCGAATTGCCGACCCCGCTTACCCCCAGGTAATTGCCAATTATCCCAATCATTTCAAAGATGGCCGCCAGGCCAAAAGCACATCGATTGGCATCAAGGATTCCACAGGGCGCTATGTGGCCGCGCTCTGTATGAATATCGACCTGACCCTGTTCAGAAGCCTGCAGGGCATGCTCGATCAGTTCGGGGCCTTCAGCGGCGAACGTCCCCATGAGTCGCTCGAGTCGAGCGGGGCAGAGTCGATTCGAGCGCGCATCGATCAGTTTGCCGCACGCATGGCCACTACTCCCCGTGCCCTGAAGGCAGGCGATCGAAGGGCTCTGCTCCAGGAACTGAAGGAGTGCGGTCTGCTGGACATCAGAAAGGCCATGGAGACGGTGGCTTCACACCTCGGCGTATCGCGCGCAACGGTGTATAGCGATACGAAGTGATTGACACCTCATCCGCTCCTGGCCACACGGGGTAGCATTGACCCGATCGGTAGATTGAAACGATCAGCGTCAGACGTATCGTCCTCAATCCTTTGGGAAGTCGGCGCTTCCCGATCCAGCGATTGGCGCCAGGCATCGAGGTGCCTTCGCACCTCGACTCCGGTGGGTTACATGCGGGCCACAGCCTCAATCTCGACCAGATAGCCATGGTGCAGTTCTGGTACCGGCACTACGGCGCGCGCCGGACGATGGCTGCCCAACATTTCGCAATAGATCTCGTCGAAGGCTGGCCAATGCTTTATGCCCGCCACATACACAGTGACCTTGACCAAGTCAGAGGCAGTGCGGCCTGCGGCATTGAGAATCGCCAACAGATTGCTGAGGGCTATGTGTGCTTGTTCGGTGAACGAGGCTTCGATGTTGTGAGTGCCATCGGGACTGACGGGAAGCTGACCCGAAATGTACAGCGAGTCTTGGTGAATGACCGCTTGCGAGTAATGGCCGGCAGGAGGGGAAGCGGTATCGGTGCTTACAATTTTCATGAGTAACCTTATGTAGAGGGGAGCCGATGCGGTAGGCGATGCAACCCATCCGCTCCCGGTGTTCGATTGAATGGCGGGGTATGGTTTTTTGTAAGGGGCGGTTAAACGGCTTGCAGGCTTTTCTCGGTATCGTTTGCTGTCTCGATCGGGTCCTCATTGCCGTGTCGCCCGATGACAGCGGTAGCGACGCCGCAGCCAAAGACGTTGGTGGCGGTGCGCCCCATGTCCAGGACTGGATCAACGGCGAGGATGAGCAACAGGCCCGCTTCCGGAAGGCCGATCATCGGCAGGCCCGCAGCCAGGACGACCAGCGAGCCACGCGCCACCCCCGCAGTTCCTTTACTGATAACCAGCAGCGTCAACAGCACCATGATCTGGTGGGAGAACGTCATTTCGATGTTGTACGCCTGGGCGATGAACATCACGATGAAGGATTGGTACATCATCGAGCCGTCCAGGTTGAATGAGTAACCTAGCGGCAGGACGAAGCTGCTCACGCGCTTGTTGGCGCCGAACTTGTCCAGGGCGGCAATGGTTTTCGGGTACGCGGCCTCGCTGCTAGCCGTGGAGAACGCGATCAGCAGCGGTTCACGCAGGTGCTTGAACAGGTCCTTGATACGGGGCCCGAGGGCCAGATAGCCGGCAAGCGTGATCAGCGTCCAGAGTAGCGCCAAGCCGAGGAAATACTGTCCCACCATCTTGCCAAAGGTCACGACCATATCCAGGCCATGCACGGTGATAGTGGCGGCGATGGCTGCAAAAACGGCCAGGGGAGCCACATACATCACGTAGTCAGTGACCCTGAACATGACATTGGCCAGCTCTTCGAGGATATCCACGATGAACTGGCCTTTGCCCTTGACGAACGCCAGTGCGGATCCGAAGAACAGGGAAAACACAACGATCTGCAGCACTTCGTTGCTACCCATTGCCTCAATGATGCTTCGAGGGAATACATGGGTGAGAAAGAGCGGCAGGCTAAAGGCGGAAGTGTTCAGGCCGCTATTCACTGCGTCACCGCTAACCGCCAGGTTCAGACCCGTTCCAGGCTGGAAAAAGTTGGCAAGGAGCAAGCCAATGGACAGCGATACCAGGGACGCGATCATGAACCAGGTAATGGCTTTGAAGCCAACGCGGCCCATCGAACCGTTTCCCGACATGCTCGCCACGCCGGTAACCAGTGTGGCCAGTACCAGGGGGGCGATGACCATTTTGATCAGGCGTAAAAACACGTCAGTGACCAGGTTCAGGTATCCGGCAACTTCTTTGGCGGCCGCCGTATCGAGTTGACTATGAAGCATGCCCCCCAGGACGACGCCGGAAATCATCGCAATGACAATTGCTTTAACGAGAAGACGGCTTTTCATGTGCACCTCTTTTTTATTGTGGCTATATCTATAGCCATGTTATTGGGCTGAATATGTTCATTGAATTTCGGCAAGACGATGCCGTCAGGCGCTGTTGAACGCCTGATGTTCTTCAATGGATAAAGCGCGCTGTCTTAAAGCTGGAGAAGCTTTCCAAACTTGTCGATATCAATGTTACCGCCGGTAATGATGATGCCGACACGTTGACCTTGAAGTTCATTCCTTAACTTTCTTGCGGCGGCAAGCCCCAGGCATCCGGTGGGTTCAACCACAGTTTTCATGCGCTGGGCAAAGAACTTCATTGCACAAATAAGCTCTTCGTCGGTAACGGTTACAATCCGGTCAACGCCATTCAGGATAATTGGGAAAGTGTAATTTCCAAGGTGCTGGGTTTGCGCCCCATCAGCGATGGTGTCGGGGGTGTCGATGTGAACAATCTCACCTGAATTGAACGATTGCTGGCCGTCATTACCGGCTTCAGGCTCGACCCCGATCAAGGTACAGCCGGGTGATAGCGCGCGTGTTGCAAGGGTTGTTCCAGACAGCATTCCTCCACCCCCCAGGCCCACAAACAACGTATCCAGTTGGCCCACGCTTTCGAACAGTTCCTTGGCGGCGGTTCCCTGGCCGCAAAGCACGTCGGGATGATCGTAGGAGGGGATCAACGTCATGCCGTGCCTGGCGGCCAGGGCTTTGCCGATAGCCTCGCGGTCTTCGGTGTAACGGTCATAGAAGACCACCTCGGCGCCATAGCCTTTGGTCGCCGCGACCTTGGCGGCAGGCGCATCAGTGGGCATGACAATAGTGGCCGGAATTTTCAACAGGGATGCTGCTAATGCGATGCCTTGCGCGTGATTTCCAGAGGAGAACGCCACAACACCGCCTCGGCGTTGCGCTTCGCTGAATTTCGCGAGGGAGTTGTATGCCCCCCTGAATTTGAAAGAGCCGGTACGTTGGTAGTTTTCACATTTGAAAAAAACCTTGGCACCGATTTCATCATCGATCGTGCGCGAGGTCAGGACTGGCGTAGCGTTTGCTACTCCCTCAAGTCGCGTCGAGGCATCGACTACATCTTGATAAGTGGGCAGAGTGATGTGCATAACAAAATGTCCTCAAAGAATTACCACGGCCAAGAAATATCGTGGCCAATACCTTCGATATTGGCTTGCTTGAACAGCAGTTGAGCACCTGTCAGGTCTTGTAGCGCTAACCCCGTCATAACGAAAAGAGTGATGTCATTCGCCCTGCGGATGAGTTCGACTTGCCCGTCAGCAGGTCACCCATTTCCGCTTGCGTGGCTGGCACTCTAAAGGGTTAAGACAAATTATCCAGTTCTGGACTGTTTGTAAAGTTCTGCTGCGAACCGTCTGTCATCGCGACAGCTCCGTCCAGGCACCATCAGCCGCAGAGCGTCCCACCGAACACCTGCACCACATTGCCGGCCAGCCGCACCTTGCCCTGGCCGTCCCAGCTGACGGTGACCGGGCCGCCGTCGCACAGCACCCGCACCGGGCTGTCCAGCAGGCCGCGGCGGATGCCGTTGACCGCCGCGCCGCAGGAGCATGAGCCGGAGCCCAGAGGGATGGCGCCGTTGCGTTCCCAGATGCGCAGGCGAATGGTCTGGCGGTCGATGACCTGGACGAAATGCACATTGGTCTTCTGCGGGAACAGCGGGTGCGCCTCGATCCGCGGACCGAGTGTGGCCACATCGATGGCTTGCACATCCTCGACGAAGAATGTGCAGTGCGGGTTGCCCATGCTGCACGCCGCCGGCTCGCCGGGCAGGGGCAGGGCCAGGCTGTCGAGGGCCTTCGCCAGCGGAATGTCCTGCCAGGCAAATTGCGCCACGCCCATCTCCACCGCTACCGACTGATCGTCCAGGCGCGTGCAGTGCTGGATGCCGCGCACGGTTTTCACCCATACCGAGTCTGCGCCGCTTTCGCGCATCAGCAGGTCGGCCGCGCCGCGGGTGGCGCTGCCACAGGTGCTCAGGCTGGAACCATCGGCATTCCAGAAAGTCAGTTGCGCCGCCGTCTCGGGGCAATCGCTGAGCACCACCAGTTGATTGAAACCCACGCCGCGATGGCGGTCGCCCAGGGCCCTGGCCAGCTCGGCGGTGATCGGGTTGTCGCGCCCGCGGGCATCGACCAGCATGAAGTCGTCGCCATTGGCATGCAGCTTCTGAAAAGGCAGGGGCATAGAGGTCTCCGCGGCTGGAGCGCAAGGGGAGGTTGATTCTAGAGGGGCAGGGGCGGCAATGGTAAATGCGACGTCACAAGAAATGGTCCGTAGGAGCCAGCTTGCTGGCGATACGGGTACCGCGGCCAGCCAGGCACACCGCTATCGCGAGCAAGCTCGCTCCTACAAAGACGCCTCAGGTTCCGGCAAACTGCCGGGCAACCCGGAACAACTCTGGATCGTCCGCCACTTGGGCGGACATGGGACAAGCTCACGCAATGGCAAGGTCAATAAATGGATAGTTACGCCCCGCGCAACTGGCAACCCCACGAAAAGCCCAGCTTGCCCGGTTCCCCCTCGACGCCGCTGCACCCCACCCACAAGCGCCTGGCCTATGCCCTGGTCGGTTTGCTGGTGGCGATCACCGGCGGCCTCGGCAACTCGCTGGTGATCGCCAACCTGCCGTACCTGCAAGGCGCCCTGGGCGCGACCACCGCGGAAATGGCCTGGCTGCCGGCCGCCTACGTGATGACCAACGTGTCGATGAACCTGCTGCTGGTGAAGTTTCGCCAGCAGTTCGGCCTGCGCGCCTTTACCGAGGTGTTCCTGGTGCTCTATGCGCTGGTGACCTTCGGCCACCTGTTCGTCAACGACCTGAGTTCAGCCATCGCCGTGCGCGCGGCCCACGGCATGGTCGGCGCGGCCCTGAGCTCCCTGGGCCTGTACTACATGGTCCAGGCGTTTCCGGCCAAGTGGCGGATGAAAGCCCTGGTGCTCGGGCTGGGCGCCTCGCAACTGGCCTTGCCCCTGGCCCGGCTGTTTTCCGAAGACCTGCTGCAGATCGCCGAATGGCGCGGCCTGTACCTGTTCGAACTGGGCCTGGCGCTGGCGTCCCTGGGCTGCGTGTTCCTGCTCAAGCTGCCGCCCGGCGACCGTTTCCGCACCTTCGAGAAACTCGACTTCCTGACCTTCGCCATCCTCGCCAGCGGCGTCGCGCTGCTCTGCGCCGTGCTGTCCCTGGGGCGCATCGACTGGTGGCTGGAGGCGCCGTGGATCGGCTACGCGAGCGCCGGTTCGATCGTGCTGATCCTCGCCGGCCTGGCCATCGAACATAACCGCAGCAACCCGATGCTGATGACCCGCTGGCTGGGCAGCGGGGCGATGATCCGCCTGGCCCTGGCGGTAATCCTGATCCGCATGGTGCTGTCCGAGCAGTCCACCGGCGCCGTGGGTTTTCTCCAGGCGCTGAACATGAGCAGCCAGCAGATGCGCCTGCTGTATGGGGTGATGCTGCTGGGCAGCATCGCGGGCCTGGCCACCAGTGCCCTGACCATCAACCCGGCGCACCTGCTGATGCCGCTGATCATCTCCCTGGCGCTGATGGCCGTGGGCTCGGTGATGGACAGCTTCTCCAGTAACCTCACGCGCCCGGCCAACATGTATTTCAGCCAGTTCCTGCTGGCCTTCGGCGGCACCTTCTTTCTCGGCCCGACCATGGTCCTGGGCACACGCAACGTGCTGACCAACCCGCGCAACCTGGTGAGCTTCTCGGTGCTGTTCGGCATCTGCCAGAACCTCGGCGGGTTGATCGGCTCGGCGCTGCTGGGGACCTTCCAGATCGTCCGTGAGAAATACCATTCCAGCCATATCGTCGAGCAACTGGTGCTGATGGACCCGCGGGTACTGGGCCGGGTGCAGAGCGGCGGGGCGGCCGTCGGCCGGGTCATTGCCGACCCGCAGGCGCGCGAGCTGCAAGGCATCCGCAGCCTGGCCAGCGCCGCCACCCGCGAGGCCAACGTGCTGGCCTACAACGATGTGTTCATGCTGATCGCGGTGATCGCCGTGCTGACCATGATCTGGATCTTCATTCGCAGCCTGTGGCTGATGAGCACGACCAAGGCGGTCGCGCCCGCAACCCCAACCC
>NZ_JBWKZA010000027.1:0-84581 GCF_059424045.1 Pseudomonas sp. GW456-L12 | reverse complement strand
CCCAGGCACAAGGCAATGCCGAACAGCTTGGCGCCACTCAAGCGCTCCTTGAACAGCGCCCAGGATGCCAGGGCGATCACCGCCGGATTGAGGGCGACGATCAACGAGGCACGCGAGGCATTGATCGACTGCAGGCCCTCGAAGAAACACAGGTTGTAGAAAAAGATCCCGAAAAACCCCAGCAGCGCCAGCTGGGCGAACTGCGCCAGACTCGGGCGCACCAGGGCAATCCGGGCGATCGCCATGAACAGCAGCAAGGCCAGGCTGGCCAGGAGAAAGCGCAGGCTGGCGGCCAGCAAAGGCTCCAGGGTGCCGGCCAGCAGGCGCCCGGCGACGAAAGTGCCGCCCCAGATCATGGTGACCGCCGCCAGTTTGCAATACACCGGCCAATCGGAAGACCCGGTACAGGTTTGATCGACAGTTTTCATAAGGCCCCGAGGCGCGGATAAAGGAAGGTTCGGGTATTCTTCGACTAATGCCTGATCATCGTAAAATGAGCTTTTACTCATGACCCTGAGCCAACTGCAGATCTTCTCCCTGGTGGCCGAGCTGCGCGGCTTCACCAGCGCCGCCAGCCGGCTGGGCATCAGCCAGTCCGCGGTGTCCCACGCGCTCAAGTCCCTGGAGCAGGAATTGGGGGTCGAGCTGATCCGCCGGCATCAGTCGCTGGTGGAACTCACCGATATCGGCCAGCAATTGTTGCTGCGGGCCCGCGCCATTCTCGGCCTGGCCGCCACCATGGAACAGGAAGCCGCCGACGCCCGCGGCATGAAACGCGGCACCTTGCGCATCGGCTCGTTCGGCCCGACTTCGTCGATGAAACTGCTGCCGGCAATCCTCCAGCGTTACCGCCAGGCTCATCCCGGTATCGAGGTGCACATCGACGAGGGGCCCGACCGCCAGGTACTGCAATGGCTGGAGGAACGGCGTATCGATGTCGGTTTCGTGGTACTGCCCCAGGAACGCTTCGACTGCTTCGCCCTGGTGGAAGACCAGATGGTGGCGCTGATCCCCAGCCAGCATGCACTGGCCAGCAAGGACTCGGTGAGTCTCGCCGAGCTTTGCGACGACCCGTTCATCCTCACCGAGGCCGGTTCCGCCGAGCTGGTTTCCCGGCTGTTCCTCGCGGCCAGGCTCAGCCCCAACATCCGCTATCGCAGCTCGCAACTGCTCAGCACCCTGGAGACCGTGGCCCGCGGCGAGGCCCTGACCCTGGTCGCACAATTGTCGCTGCCCGAGGCCAGCGACCCGCGCTACCTGATCAAGCCGCTGTCACCTCCCGCCCGGCGCCAGGTAGGGCTGGCGGTGCTGGACCGGCGGCAATCGTCACCAGCGACTCTGGCCTTTATCGAGCAGGCACGGAGTCTGTATCGCGGTGACTGAGCGCAACCCGGAGGCGCCGTCTATCATGCCCATGGACCGGATGCCGCCGGACCTGCCGCCATACCGTCCAGCGGCTTTTGAGCGTTCTCTGGCCCCCACTTCGCCACAGGTTTTTCCTCCATGCCATTGACCGCCAAAGGCCCGTTGAAACGCTCCACCCGCAACCTGCGAACCATGCTGATCGGCTTGCTGCCGGTGGTGCTGGGCGTGGCGATCCTTTATATGCAGGCCGAGCGCACGCTGACTCACAGCAGCCAGCAGACTGCCGAGGAAGCGATCCGCCAGTTCGACCTGATGCTCGATAACGCCGACCTCGCCGCCCGGGCACTGATGGCGCAAGTCGGCCAGCCCTGCGACGACTTCCGGCAACTGGCCCTGCGCGAACAGGTGACCCGCCGCCCGTTCGTGCGCTCGACCAATCTGGTGTGGCGCAATGACAATTACTGCAGCTCGCTGCTCGGCCAATCCTCGTTCCTACTGGACCCGGCGGACTATGTCGACGGCAAGTTGTGGTTGATGGACGGCAACCAGGTCACGCCCAACACCGCGCTGCTGGTCTATCGCCTGCAAGAGGGTGAACGCGCGGTCCTGGCCACCATCGACGGCTATCACCTGAGCAACGCCTTGCGCCTGATCAGCCGCTTTGCCGAACTGCAACTGCAAGTCGGCCCCTACTGGCTGGCCGACGATGGCCAGGTCCATGAATCCATCGCTCCGCCGCCCCCGGTCACCCCTTATCAGATGGCCTCTTCGCGCTACCCCTACAGCGTCAACGCGGGGTTCCCCGAAGGCGATATCTGGCTCTACATGAAGTCCCAGTACCCTGCCCTGTTCAGCCTGTTGATCTTCTTCGGGGTGCTGGCGGCGGCCCTTGGCCACTGGCTGCAAAAACGCTCGTCGTCGCCCAGCCATGAACTGCAGCGTGCCCTGGAAGCGGCGGAGTTCATCCCGTACTTCCAGCCCGTGGTGCGCGGCGACACGAAACAGTGGGCCGGCATCGAAGTGCTGATGCGCTGGAAACATCCCCGGGAAGGCCTGGTGCGTCCGGACCTGTTCATTCCCTTCGCCGAGCACTCCGGCCTGATCGTGCCCATGACCCGTTTGCTGATGCAGCAGACCGCCCTGCTGCTGGCGCCCCACGCCCCGACCTTCATCGACGACTTTCATATCGGCATCAATATCACCGCCAGCCATTGCCAGGACCTGGAGTTGCTGGAGGACTGCCGGCAGTTTCTCGGCATGTTCCCGCCGGGCAAGGTGAGGCTGGTCCTGGAACTGACCGAACGCGAACTGATAGAACCGACCGCGATCACCCACAACCTGTTCGAGGAACTGCACAAGTTGGGGGTAATGATCGCCATCGACGACTTCGGTACCGGCCATTCAAGCCTGGGTTACTTGCGCAAGTTCAATGTCGATTACCTGAAGATCGACCAGAGCTTCGTGGCCATGATTGGAGTCGACGCCCTGTCCCGGCACATACTCGACAGCATCATCGAACTCTCGGGCAAGCTCGAACTGGGGATAGTCGCCGAGGGTGTGGAAACAGTGGAACAACAGGACTATCTGGCCGCCCATGGCGTCGACTTCCTGCAGGGCTACTTATTCGGCAGGCCAATGCCCGGGGAAGAATTCCTACAAGCACTGGCGCGCCACTAAATAGCCATTTTTCATGAAGATTTATTGAACTCGGTAATTGTTTCGCGCACCAATTTGAATCAGAAGATGACAAATTGCGTGCATCAACAACGACGTGATTTACTTGCGCCAGATTAACTACTACAATTTTTCAAGCCTGTACAAGATTCACAGGTGGGCCATTATAATCGAGTCGTTCTAAGGCTCTTGGCTTATAGCTTTGTTTGCGGTTGGTATCAGCCAAATACACTATTGGAGTAAAGATATTGTCCAGACTCGCTGAATTTCGTGCAGCAGAAAAGGCCCTTCAAGAACAGCTCGCCCAGCTGGAATCCCTGAAGAACGACGCCGGACTCAAGAAAGAAATCGAGTTCGAAGAAAAGCTCCAGGGCCTGATGAAGACCTACGGCAAAAGCCTGCGCGACATTATCGCCATTCTCGATCCTAATCCGGGCAAATCCGCTCTGCCGCTCTCGGGCGCGCCGAAAACCCGTCGTGCACGCGTGGTCAAGGTTTACCAGAACCCGCACACCGGCGAGTTGATCGAAACCAAGGGCGGCAATCACCGTGGCCTTAAAGCCTGGAAAGAACAGTACGGCGCCGCCACTGTAGATTCCTGGCTGCGCGGTTAAGCAACCGATGTATATAAAAGACCCTGCCAATGCAGGGTCTTTACCTTTAAGCCAAGGCTCTTTGTTTCGAAATCGAATAAGTTGCAACCCCTAGATTGCCTGAGCGGCCATAAACACCCAGCCTGAACTGCAGCTACGCACCCAATCCCGCGCTCGACCCTACAACTTTGTACTTAGTTCAAATGCACGAGTCGTGCTGGCCGACGTAGCACAATCGCACCCCGCTAAAGTTTCAGGCTACTTCTCACCCCGCGGATTTCCTCCTGACTTTCGGCATAAACCGCAGCCTGTCCGGCATAAGACAATACATAGGCCTTATCGCCATCGACAGCCGCCACCAGTGTTTGCGACAACACATGGCGGCCGTTTTCGGTAATGGTGCAAGTGGTTTCCAGCGCCACCAGGCGACTCAATGTCGTGTCATGAATACGCGTGCATACACTTTGATAACCGCCGCGCCCGAAGTCCTTCTGCACCGACTTGCGCATTTCCAGCAAGACCGCCTGAAGATTGACCTGATGTCCGCTTTCAACTTGAGTCATGGTCAACTCCATGACCATCAGCGGCGTGCCGCCGGCATCGTTCTTCACCGCGCGCTGGCGGAATACCTTGGCCGGTTGTTCTTGCGCCTGTGGCAACTCTTCGATCTGCCAGCCGCTGGGCCAGGTGATCACCGGGTCCGCCGCCTCGGCCAGGGCCGGAACCAGAAGCCAGGGGGCAAGCAGACACAGGGTTTTGAACGATAAGCGCATGGTCATGAACACGTAAGGGACGAGCCTTGAAGTCTGAGGCTGGCACGAGTATCGAGCAACAGATTCGTAGCTTTGTGTTTGGTGCGCCCTGCCGCTCTTGCGTATCATTACCCGACCGCAAGGACGCCCGACGCCCTGCAAGCCAAGGGGCTCATTAGCATGAGTGTTCTTGCCCACTTCTTTTCCGGAGGGCCCATGAGCCTGCACGAACTCAATACTTTCCCCGGCGTAACCGCCCAGCCTGACACCGCCACCGCCAACTTCGTGTTCAACCACACCATGCTGCGGGTCAAGGACATCACCAGGTCCCTGGACTTCTATACCCGGGTCCTGGGTTTCTCGCTGGTGGAAAAACGCGACTTCCCCGAAGCCGAATTCAGCCTGTACTTCCTCGCCCTGGTGGACAAGGCGCAGATCCCGGCCGACGCCGCGGCCCGTACCGAGTGGATGAAGTCGATCCCCGGCATCCTCGAGCTGACCCACAACCACGGCACCGAGAACGATGCGGACTTCGCTTATCACAACGGCAACACCGACCCGCGCGGCTTTGGCCATATCTGCATTTCGGTGCCGGATATCGTCGCCGCCTGCGAGCGCTTCGAAGCCCTGGGCTGCGATTTCCAGAAGCGCCTGAACGACGGCCGCATGAAGAGCCTGGCCTTTATCAAGGACCCGGACGGCTACTGGGTGGAAATCATCCAGCCGGCACCGCTGTAACTCGCGCTTCCTGCGGGAGCGGGACGCGCCCACGGTAGGCAGCGACTTGGCTGATCCAGCGCGTCATCGTTGATCGCGAGCAAGCTTCGCTCCTACAGAAGCCACCAACAAAAAACCCCATGAGCCAAGGCTCATGGGGTTTTGTTTTTTCCGCGGTCGGCTCAGGCCGGCGCGGAGGTGCGGATCAGGTGGTCGAAGGCGCTCAGCGAGGCCTTGGCGCCCTCGCCTACCGCGATCACGATCTGCTTGTACGGCACGGTGGTCACGTCACCGGCGGCAAACACGCCGGGCAGCGAAGTCTCGCCACGGGCATCGACAATGATCTCGCCACGAGGCGACAGCTCGACGGTGCCCTTGAGCCAGTCGGTGTTCGGCAGCAGGCCGATCTGCACGAAGATGCCTTCCAGGTCGACGGTGTTGAACTCGCCCGAATCGCGGTCCTTGTACACCAGGCCGGTGACCTTCTGGCCGTCACCCTTGACTTCGCTGGTCAGCGCACTGGTGATCACGTTGACGTTCGCCAGGCTGTACAGCTTGCGTTGCAGCACGGCATCGGCGCGCAACTTGCTGTCGAACTCCAGCAGGGTCACGTGGCTGACGATACCCGCCAGGTCGATGGCCGCTTCGACGCCGGAGTTACCGCCACCGATCACCGCCACGCGCTTGCCCTTGAACAGCGGACCGTCGCAGTGCGGGCAGAAACACACGCCCTTGGCCTTGTATTCCTGCTCGCCGGGCACACCCATTTCGCGCCAGCGGGCACCGGTGGCCAGGATCAGCGACTTGGCCTTGAGGCTCGCGCCGCTTTCGAAACGCACTTCGTGCAGGCCGCCGACTTCCTTGGCCGGCACCAGCGCGCTGGCACGCTGCAGGTTCATGATGTCGACGTCGTACTGGCGAACGTGCTCTTCCAGGGCGCTGGCCAGTTTCGGCCCTTCGGTTTCCTGGACCGAGACGAAGTTCTCAATGGCCATGGTGTCCAGCACCTGGCCGCCGAAACGCTCGGCCGCGACACCGGTACGGATGCCTTTGCGGGCCGCGTAGATCGCCGCCGACGCACCGGCCGGGCCACCGCCGACCACCAGGACGTCGAAAGCATCCTTGGCACTGATTTTTTCCGCCTGTTTCTCGATGGCCCCGGTGTCGAGCTTGCCGAGGATCTCTTCCAGGCCCATGCGGCCCTGGCCGAAGTTCACGCCATTGAGGTAGACACTGGGGACCGCCATGATCTTGCGATCGTTGACTTCGTCCTGGAACAGCGCGCCGTCGATGGCGACGTGGCGGATGTTCGGGTTCAGCACCGCCATCAGGTTCAGCGCCTGGACCACGTCCGGGCAGTTCTGGCAGGACAGCGAGAAGTAAGTCTCGAAGTTGAACTCGCCTTTGAGGGCGCGGATCTGTTCGATCACTTCGACACTGGCTTTCGAGGGGTGGCCGCCGACTTGCAGCAAGGCCAGCACCAGGGAAGTGAATTCGTGGCCCATGGGGATACCGGCGAAACGCAGGCTGATGTCGCTTCCCGGGCGATTGATCGAGAACGATGGTTTACGCCCATCGCTACCGTTGTCGAGCAAGGTAATCTGGCTGGAAAGACTGGCAACGTCTTTCAGCAATTCGAGCATTTCCTGGGATTTCGCACCGTCGTCGAGAGAGGCAACGATCTCGATCGGCTGGGTGACCCGTTCCAGGTATGACTTCAACTGGGCTTTAAGATTGGCGTCCAACATACGGGCGATTTCCTTTTATTCAGATCGAAAAAAAACGCCCGAGCGAATCTCGCCCGGGCGTTCTTGAGGGCGGTGCAGCTGACTTAGGTGCGGCGGTCCGCCCTGCTGTAGCGAGTCACAGGCTTAGATCTTGCCGACCAGGTCCAAGGAAGGAGCCAGGGTAGCCTCGCCTTCTTTCCACTTGGCTGGGCAGACTTCGCCTGGGTGGGCAGCGACGTATTGAGCGGCCTTGATCTTGCGCAGCAGCTCGGAAGCGTCACGACCAACACCGCCGTCGTTGATTTCAACGATCTTGATCTGGCCTTCAGGGTTGATCACGAAGGTGCCACGGTCAGCCAGACCGGCTTCTTCGATCAGCACGTCGAAGTTGCGGGAGATGGCCAGGGTCGGGTCGCCGATCATGGTGTAGCGGATCTTGCCGATGGCTGGCGAAGTGTTGTGCCAGGCAGCGTGAGCGAAGTGGGTGTCGGTCGAAACGCTGTAGATTTCCACGCCCAGTTTCTGGAATTCGGCGTAGTTGTCTGCCAGGTCTTCCAGCTCGGTTGGGCAAACGAAGGTGAAGTCAGCCGGGTAGAAGAACACGACGGACCATTTGCCTTTCAGGGTGGCGTCCGACACTTCGATGAACTCGCCATTCTTGAAGGCGGTTGCTTTGAACGGTTTGACTTGGCTGTTGATGATAGGCATCGGTGATTCTCCATCAGTGGGTAAAAACTTGGGTTGAAAACTTGATGGGGAGAATCCTAACCAATGCTCCCAGCCAAGGCTCATTGGCAAAGCTGATGCTGCTGATTAGGTTTGGCTATTAGCGCGCAGTATTAATAGAAGAAATACGTATTTACTCGCCGACCGGCTTTTCCTGGGTCAGGGCCATGCCGAGAAACGGGCTGGCCTCGACGTAACGCATGGCTGACTTGATGTCCTTCCAGCCGACATAGCTCATCAGCGACTTGAGGTCCCAGCCGCTGCGATGGGCCCAGGTGGCAAAACCGCGGCGCAGGGAGTGGCTGGTGTATTGCTCGGCGGCGACCCCGGCGCGCTCCAGGGCCTGGCGCAATAACGGAATCACACTGTTGGCGTGCAGCCCCTCCTCGCCCAGATGGCCCCAGCGGTCGATGCCACGAAACACCGGGCCACGCACCAGGGCGGCGACGTTGATCCACTCGATATAGGCCTGGACCGGGCACAGCCGGCGCAACGCCGGCGTGTGCCAGGTCTTGCCGAGGTTGTCGCGATCGCTCTTGCTGCGGGGCAGATACAGGCTGATGCCGGAACCCGCCACCGCCTGCACATGCTCGATCCGTAGCCGGCACAACTCGTCGCTGCGAAAGCCGCGCCAGAATCCCAGGAGAATCAGCGCGCTGTCACGCCGCGCCCGCAGCAGCGCCGGCTGGTTGTCATCGAGCCGGGCCTGGGTGGCTTCCTGCTCCAGCCAGGCGATTACCTGCTCCAGATGCTGCAACTGCAAAGGCTCGGCCTGTTTCTCCTGCGCCGGGTGCAGCGCGCGAATGCCCTTGAACACCTGGCGCACCACCGGGGCCTTGGTCGGGTCGGCGAAACCCTGGCTGTTGTGCCACTGCGCCAGGGCCGAGAGCCGCAGCTTCAGGGTGTTGATCGACAGCTCCCCCGCGTACGCCACCAGATAACGCGCCACGCTGTCGCTGGTCGCCGGCAGGAACCCGCCCCAGGTCACCTCGAAATGCTCGATGGCCGCCCGGTAACTGCGTCGGGTGTTGTCGCGGGTCGCGGCGTGCAGATAACGATCCAGATCACTCATGGCTTGCTCGACTCGTCTTGCGTACGGAAATGGCGGGTTGCAACAGGGCGTTCTGGTCATGACACGGGGTAATACCAGTATATCCCATGTCAACAATTCGAATATTTATCTTTGATTTTATTGTACAATTACACTTTATACATACCACGTAAAAAAGTACGTAATTGTAGGAGATCCCATGGCTCGTGGCGGCGTTAACAAGGCGGTGGTGCAAATCGCCCGTTCGGCAATCCTCGCTCGCGGCGAACACCCCAGCATCGATGCGGTGCGCATCGAAATGGGCAATACCGGCTCGAAAACCACCATTCACCGCTACCTGAAGGAGCTGGAGCAAAGCGAAGCCCGCCGCGCCGCGCCACAGGAAGCCCTGGAAGAAGAACTGACGGAACTGATCCAGCGCATGGCCCAGCGCCTGCGCGAACAGGCTCAGGAGCCCGTGGCGCAGGCCCAGGCGCAAGTGGAGGAAATGAACCAGGAACTGGCGGCGCAGCAGGCCGCGTCCGAGCAGGCACAGGCCCAGTTGCGGCAGCAACTGCAGACCCAGGCTGCAGCCCTGGCCAGCGAAAGCACGCTGCTGCAGGAAACCCGCTCCATCCTGCAGAGCGAACAGACACGCAATGCCGGACTGAACCAGGCCCTGGCCGACTTCGAATTGCGCCTGAAAGACAAGGACGAGCAGATTCGTTCACTGGAAGAAAAGCACCTGCACGCCCGGGACGCCCTCGAGCATTACCGCAGTGCGGTCAAGGAGCAGCGCGAGCAGGACCAGCGCCGCCATGAAGGCCAGCTACAGCAAGCGCAACAGGAACTGCGACAGGCCCAGCAAAGCGCATTGGTGCGCCAGGACGAGATCACCCAACTGCACCGCGACAACGAACGCCTGACCAGCGAGCAACGCGCTACCCAGAAGGAGCTGCGCCAGGCACAGGAGCAGGCACAGAAAACCGACAGCAAGCTTGGCCAGTTGCTGGAGCAATCCACTCGCCTGAACAGCGAACACACCCTCCTCCAGGAACGTCTGCGCGTCGCCTTGCTGGAAAGTCATGAGTTCAAGCAGAACCTGGAGCAGCAGCTGCAGGACAATCGACAACTGGAACTACGCGCCGCCAAGGCCGAGGCCAGCCTGGAGGCCCTGCAACTGGCTGCCGCCGCGAAGACCGAGGCGCAGCCAGAAACAGAAGAGCAGCGGCCGGAGCCGCCAGAGCAGGCTTAACCGGCGACCGGCGTGCGCATGGTGACGAACTCTTCGGCGGCCGTCGGGTGCACCCCGATGGTTTCGTCGAAGTCACGCTTGGTGGCGCCGGCCCTCAAGGCAATCGCCAGGCCCTGGACGATCTCGCCGGCGTCGGGGCCGACCATATGGCAGCCCAGCACCTTGTCGGTCTCGGCATCCACCACCAGCTTCATCAGCGTGCGCTCCTGGCATTCGGTCAGGGTCAGCTTCATCGGCCGGAAGCGGCTTTCGAAGATCTGCACCTTGTGCCCGGCTTCCCGCGCCTGCTCTTCGGTCAGGCCAACGGTGCCGATATTCGGCAGGCTGAACACCGCGGTCGGGATCATGTTGTAGTCCACCGGACGATACTGCTCCGGTTTGAACAGACGCCGCGCCACGGCCATGCCTTCGGCCAGGGCCACCGGCGTCAACTGCACGCGCCCGATCACATCGCCAATCGCCAGGATCGACGGCTCGGCGCTCTGATACTGCTCATCGACCTCGATGAAGCCACGCTTGTCGAGCTTCACCCCGGTATTTTCCAGCCCCAGGTTGTCGAGCATCGGCCGCCGGCCGGTGGCGTAGAACACGCAATCGGTGGCCAGCTCGCGACCATCCTTGAGCGTGACCTTCAGACTCCCGTCAGCCTGCTTTTCGATGCGCTCGATATCGGCATTGAACTGCAGGTCGAGCCCACGCTTGGTCAGCTCTTCCTGCAAGTGCTTGCGCACCGCACCATCGAAGCCACGCAGGAACAGCTCGCCGCGATACAGCAGCTTGGTGTCCGCGCCCAGGCCATGGAAGATCCCAGCGAACTCCACCGCGATATAACCGCCGCCCACCACCAGGATGCGCTTGGGCAGTTCCTTGAGGAAAAACGCCTCGTTGGAGCTGATGGCGTGTTCGCGCCCCGGAATGTCCGGGATCTGCGGCCAGCCGCCGGTGGCGATCAGGATGTGCCTGGCTGTGTAGCGCTGGCCATTGACCTCCACCTGGTGCGGGTCGATCAGCCTGGCGTGGCCTTCGTGCAGGGTCACGCCACTGTTGAGCAGCAGATTGCGATAGATGCCGTTCAGGCGATTGATCTCGCGATCCTTGTTGGCAATCAGCGTGGCCCAGTCGAAGTCGGCTTCGCCCAGGCTCCAGCCGAAGCCTGCGGACTGCTCGAAGTCTTCGGCGAAGTGGGCGCCGTACACCAGCAGTTTTTTCGGCACGCAGCCGACGTTGACACAGGTGCCGCCCAGATAGCGGCTTTCGGCGACCGCGACTTTCGCGCCAAAACCCGCGGCGAACCGCGCCGAACGCACACCGCCGGAACCGGCGCCAATTACATAAAGATCAAAATCGTAGGCCATTTCACTCTCCCAGGCAGGCTGACAGCATAACCGCAGATGCGTATCCGGTCAGCGCTAGAGGATTTACATAGGGGCATAAAACGAAAAAGCCACCCGAAGGTGGCTTTTCAGTACAAGGACCAAGCGGGCTATCAGTAAGCCTTGCCAGTCTTGTAGAAGTTCTCGAAGCAGAAGTTGGTCGCGTCGATGTAGCCTTCGGCGCCACCGCAGTCGAAACGCTTGCCCTTGAACTTGTAGGCAATCACGCAGCCGTCCTGGGCCTGCTTCATCAGGGCGTCGGTGATCTGGATCTCGCCACCCTTGCCCGGCTCGGTTTCTTCGATCAGCTTGAAGATGTCCGGGGTCATGATGTAGCGACCGATGATCGCCAGGTTCGACGGCGCATCTTCCGGCTTCGGCTTCTCAACCATGTTGCGTACGCGGTACAGGTCATCGCCGATCAGGTCGCCGGCAATCACCCCGTACTTGCTGGTTTCTTGCGGGTCGACTTCCATGATCGCGACGATGGTGCAGCGGTACTGCTTGTACAGCTTGACCATCTGCTTCAGCACGCCGTCACCTTCGAGGTTGACGCACAGGTCGTCCGCCAGCACCACGGCGAACGGCTCGTCACCGATCAGCGGACGGCCGGTCAGGATCGCGTGACCCAGGCCTTTCATTTCGGTCTGGCGGGTGTAGGAGAACGAGCACTCGTCCAACAGACGGCGGATACCGACCAGGTATTTTTCCTTGTCGGTGCCCTTGATCTGGTTTTCCAGCTCGTAGCTGATGTCGAAGTGGTCTTCCAGGGCGCGCTTGCCGCGACCGGTGACGATGGAGATTTCGTTCAGACCGGCATCCAGTGCTTCTTCAACGCCGTACTGGATCAGTGGCTTGTTCACCACCGGCAGCATTTCTTTGGGCATGGCTTTAGTCGCTGGCAGGAAGCGAGTACCGTAACCGGCTGCTGGGAACAAGCATTTCTTGATCATATGAGTCCTTAAAAGGGCTGTACGTACGAATTTCGGCGCAGTCTAATCAGGCCGCGCGCGCCTTACAATGGGTCGCAGTGGCTAACCGCTGCCATCTAAGAGAAATATTGCCGCGGATAGTTCCCCTCATAGCTCCCCACCTTGTTCTGCACATAGCTGCGCACATTGTTCTGCACGCTCCGCACATAGTTTCGAACAGGCTTGCAAACACGGCCCTGCAGCATCGTACAGATAGCCCGCGCCGTAAACCGCCATCTGGCTGCAAAGCCTTAATTTTCTGCGTCCCGCCCTTGTCCGCACTCTTACAGGAACTCGTTTACCGCTATCATGGCACCCTTGAATCCCGCCAACGAGGCAGATAGATGTCGGCAACAAAAAGCGTAAACGGTTACCAGATCAAGCAGTTGAAAGACGGCCAGTGGTGGTTGGTCAGCGCCCAGGGCGAGAACGTCGCGGGACCTTTCGCCAGCGAAGCGATGGCGGTCGAAGTGGCATCGGTGTTCGAGGATTCCGCAGGCCACGCGTCGGCACGTCGCAGTCCCAAGTCCTGAGACGGCCTCTGCACTGAAGAGCCCTGCCCCGCGCAGGGCTTTTTCATGCCGATCTATACCGCAGTGGCGGTTCGCTATAGCATCTCGTCCCAGACGCTCGCCAAGGGTGTCCAGCCCTCCCCCGGGGCTCAAACTTCTCGACGACGACCACACCCATGCACAAACTTCTGGCACTGACCGCGGTACTGGCCCTGAGCGGATGCGCCACCGTTTCCGATACCTACCTGGAAAACGGCGAGCAAGGCCTGAGCATCGATTGCTCCGGCGAAGCCAGCTCCTGGGCCAGCTGCTATGAAAAGGCCGACGCCTCCTGTGCCGGCACCGGCTATCGGATCGTTGGCACCGACGGCACGCCGTCGCTCAAGGAAAGCGACAAGACCCTGGGGGCGGACGTTGGCAACTACAAAAGCCGCAGCGTGGTGGTGGTCTGCAAGTAGCAGGCGCACGGCCTACATATGAATCTCGGCAAACTTGATGCCCAGGTTGCGAATGGTTTCGATCAGGTCGTCCAGTCGGTCGAATGACTCGACTTCATCGTTGTCATCCACCAGAAAATAGCTGCGCCCCGCGCTTTTCTTGAAGAATACGATCCATTCCCCGGAATTCGCCGGATTCTGAATCACATGGGTCGCAGAGATATGCCCCTCTGCATGCCTCTCCCGGACTGTTTCGCGCTTCATGCTTTCTCCCAAAAAACGATGCCGCCGAAACCTGGGTTTCGACGGCATCTTTGACAATGGCCGACAGTTTATCGGATGCCCTGGCCAATCAGCACGCCATCTACCGTCTGGCCATACAGATTGACCCCGTCGTTGGCGTGGAACTTGAGCCGGGTCTTCTCGATGGAGCCCTCCACCAGCCGCGGGTCCTGCGGTCGTTCATGGCGGTTGACGAACGCCGCCACGTCCCAGGCCTGTTGGTCGCTCAAACTGCCGGCCTTGCCCAGGGGCATGTTGTATTTGATAAAGGACGCGGCCGTGTTGATCCGGTGCATGCCCGCGCCCCAGTTATAGGAATCCTTGCCCCAGAGCGGCGGCATGACATAGTCCGCGCCGACCTTCTGGCCCTGGCCGTTATCACCATGGCAGACCGCGCATTGCGCCCGGTATACCTGCTCGCCACGGGCCAGGTCATAGCCCTGGGCCGGCTGCGGCACCTCGGGGTAACCCCGCCCGGGCAACTCGACAGCGATCGGCGCCTTGCTCGCCAGCCAGTAGGAATACACCGACAAGGCGGTGATCTCGTAGCTATCGGCGGCCGGCGGCGTGCCATTCATGCTGAACTGGAAGCAGCCCTGCAAGCGTTCGGCGTAGGTGTTCACCTTGTTGTTCTTCTTGCGATACGCCGGGTACATCGGATAGGCGCCCCACAGCGGCGCGGAGTTGGCCAGCCGCCCCTGATCCAGGTGGCAGTTGCTGCAATTGAGCCCATTGCCGACGAACTTCGGTGCCAGGCGTTTGGTATCGACGAACAGCGCATAACCGTCGCGGACCATCTTGCCGTAGGCATTGTCCGGTAGCTCGCTCTCCGCCGGTGGCTGGAAATACCCGGGATGGGCAGCGTTCACCACCGGTTCCCGCAACTGTGATTGGTCCTCTATGGCGACCGCAGCGCCATAAGCCTGGGCCGTCAGCAAGGCGAGGGAAAAGCCCAATAGAAGATCACGCTTCATGGCTTGGACTCCTGGTTATCGGCCTTGGCCAACTGACTGCCGACCTTGGCGAAATAATCGGCCACCGCCGTGATTTCCTCGGGGCTCAGGGCCTTGGCGATGTGTCCCATCAGGTCGTTCGGGTCGTTGCGGCGCGTGCCGTCGCGCCAGGCATTCAATTGCCCGGCGAGGTACGCCGCAGGTTGCCCGGCCAACGGCGGAAAGGCATCTCCCACGCCCACGCCACCCGGCCCATGACAGGTCACGCACTCCGGAACCTGCCGCTCCCAGGCGCCGCGCAAGGCCAGCCTCGCCCCCACGCCTTCAGCCAGGGAACTGCGGTTGATCGGCGCTGGCGTCGCAGCCGGCATGGCCGCCAGGGTCTGGCTGACCGCGTCTATCTCGTCATCGCTCAGGGCCTTGGCCAGTGGCTGCATGACCGGGTTGCTGCGCGCACCGCTGCGAAAATCTTCCAGCTGCTTGCGCAGGTAACCCGCCGACAATCCCGCCAGGCGCGGAAACCCGGCGGCCGCCAGGCCCAGGCCATCGCCACCATGACAGGCCAGGCACGCCGTGGCGCCGGGCTGCGCCCCACCCTGGGTAAAGACTTTCTGCCCATCCACGGCCTGGGCATTGGCGACAAAAAACAGCATCAGGCTGCTCAGCAGTATTCGATCCACGGGGATCATGGCGAACTCCATTTTTCTAGTTATATTCTTAGGCTTATTTTATATAAGCCTACAAAGAGTAGGCCAATAGACCTTTGGCTACAACGCGAAACCAGCCGGGCCTGCCTTGCCACCGGGCACAAAAAAACCCGCCCTCACCACGGAATCCGGGCCAGGGCGGGCTGTTGAAAAATCGCTTGGCCATCAGCCGGAAATGCAGTCCTCCGCCGCCTTGCGGATATCACCCGGACGCATGGGCACATTGGACATGCTTTCATGCAGCTTGATGCTGCTGCCGCCGGAACGCTCCTCGATATCGAATACCGCGGTCGGGCCCGACGAGACTTTCTGCGGAACGATAATGCGCATGCCGTCCTTATGCGGTTCGACCTGCAACTGGCCACGGCTGTCAGCCAGTTTGTCGCTGACGCACTTGGCGTACTCCTGCGGCTTTTTCCCTGAAATCACGTTCAGGGTGGGCAATGTCTGGTTAATATCCGAGACCGTCGCACAGCCACTGATCGCCAAAGCCAGAATCAACACACCCCACTTCATACATTTCCTCCGATAAAGACCGTCCGACCGCAGAAATGGCATTTTTCTCCGGATCAGTCAGATTTATCCTAAATAATCGGCAAATAACTGTTTTAAATTGTCAAAGCCGCCTGCCGCGGCCTGATAAACTGCGCCATCGTTTTGATTTTGTAGCAAAAGCCCTTCTGGAGGCGCCCATGAAATTTATCCACCAGCGCGAGCACCTCAACGAAGACGATATCGTCGTCATCGAATGCTCCCAGGTCTGCAACATCCGCCTGATGAACGACGCCAACTTCCGAAGCTTCAAGAACGGCGGACGTCACACCTATCATGGCGGCGCGTTCGACAAGTTCCCGGCCAGGATCACCGCGCCGAGCACCGGCTTCTGGAATATCACCATCGACACCGTCAACCGCCGGCCCATCAGCGTTACCCGCAAGCCGAACCTGACCCACTCGATCAAGATCATCCGCCGGTCCAGCTCGAAACTGCGCTGAACCCCGCCCCAGCCCGCGACCAACAGGTATCACCGTGGCCCAAACGACCAAGTACGTCATCAAATACAAACTCAACGGCGAGCGCCGTTTCGAGTTCGCCCAGCTGGAAAGCGGCACTCAGGAAGAAGCCAAGGCCGCGCTGGAAGCCCTGCATGGCCAGACCGACGACGTCATCAGCGACGTCAGCGTGAGCAAGGCGCTGTAAGTCCCTGCTCGTAGAGCCTGTGACGAATTCGAGCGCAAGCGGCGGAGTGTGAGCGGCCCGCGCACTTCCCAGAATGGCGGACCTCAGCCTCTACTCCGGGAACCGCCAGCATGTCCGCCTCCTCCCTCGAACAACGCCTCGCCTGCCTGGACTGGGCCTCGATCGAGCAGCAGCTCGACCAGGACGGCAGCGCGGTGATCGGCAACCTGCTCAGCGCCGACCAATGTCATGAGCTCGGCAGTCTGTATCCCCACAGCGAGTTGTTTCGTTCGCGGGTGGTCATGGCCAGGCACGGTTTCGGCCGCGGCGAGTATCAGTATTTCGCCTACCCCTTGCCGCAACGGGTCGCCGAATTGCGCGGCCAGTTCTATCCGCGCCTGGTGCCGCTGGCCAATCGCTGGAACCAGCTGATGAATATCCCCGTGCAATATCCGCCCCGGCATGAAGATTTTCTCCAGCGCTGCCACACCGCCGGTCAGCAGCGGCCGACGCCCTTGTTGCTGCAATATGGCCCGCAGGATTACAACTGCCTGCACCAGGACTTGTATGGCGACAACGTATTCCCCTTGCAGGTCGCGATCCTCCTGTCCCGTCCCGGGATCGATTTCACTGGCGGTGAATTCGTCATCACCGAACAGCGCCCGCGCATGCAGTCACGGCCGCAGGTCATCGGTCTGAAGCAGGGTGATGCGCTGATCTTCGCCGTGCATCATCGTCCGGTAGCCGGCGTGCGCGGCCATTACCGGGTGACGTTGCGCCATGGCGTCAGCCGCCTGCACAGCGGTCGCCGCCATACGCTAGGAGTGATCTTCCACGATGCCCAGTAATTTCACTGGCGAGCTGTTCGGCGAACCCGAGCTGCAACAGGCCCCGCGCACCGAACAGGTCGGCCCGCAGTCCTTTGTGCTTCACGGCTTCGCCCTGCCCTGGGTCGAGCGCCTGCTGCCGGCCCTGCGTGGCGTGCTACGCGCCGCGCCGTTCCGGCAGATGGTCACGCCGGGCGGTTTCACCATGTCGGTGGGCCTGAGCAGTTGCGGCCAGCTGGGCTGGACCACCGACCGCAGTGGCTACCGTTACACCGCCATCGATCCGCAGAGCGGCCAGCCTTGGCCGGCGATGCCCGAGGTGTTGCGCGAACTGGCCCGGGCCGCCGCGACCCAGGCCGGCTTTGCCGGGTTCGAACCGGACGCCTGCCTGATCAATCACTATGTGCCCGGCGCCCGCATGTCCCTGCACCAGGACAAGGACGAACGCGATTACGATGCACCGATCGTCTCCGTCTCCCTGGGCTTGCCGGCGGTGTTTCAGCTGGGTGGCGAGCGCCGCAGCGAGCGCCCGTTGCGGCTGCCGCTGCTGCATGGCGATGTGGTGGTCTGGGGCGGTGTCGACCGTCTGCGTTATCACGGCGTGCTACCACTCAAGGAAGGCACGCACCCGCTGCTGGGCCCACGGCGCATCAACCTGACCTTTCGCCGGGCCGGTTGATCCCGCGAGAATTCAAGCGCAAGACTCGGAGTGCCAGGCACCCTGCCCTTGGTTAATCTGAGCGACATCCGCCACCGAGTAGAGCCCATGACCATGGTCCAGCCCAAGCCCACCACCGCCAGCGATCCACGCTGGCTCGCCGTCCTGGCCCGTGATGCGAGCGCCGATGGCCAGTTCGTCTATGGGGTAAAAACCACCGGGGTCTACTGCCGCCCCAGCAGTCTGTCGCGCCTGCCACGGCCGGAGAACGTCGAATTCTTCGACACCGCGGAGCAAGCCGAAGCCGCCGGTTACCGGCCGAGCAAACGCAGCGCCAGCGACCAGACCCAGGTGGCCGCGCACCATGCCAGCCTGGTGGCCGCCGCGTGCCGGCAGATCGAGTCGGCCGAAACGCTGCCCAGCCTGAAACAGCTGGCCGAGCAAGCCGGCATGAGCAGCTTCCACTTTCACCGGGTGTTCAAGGCCGCCACCGGGCTGACCCCGAAAGGCTACGCCAGCGCCCACCGTTCGCGGCGGGTGCGGCGCCAGCTGGAGCACGGCCACTCGGTGACCGACGCGCTGTACGACGCCGGCTTCAATTCCAACAGCCGCTTCTACGAAACCGCCGACCAGTTGCTCGGCATGAAACCCAGCGACTACCGCGCCGGCGGCCTGAACGCCGATATCCGCTTCGCCGTCGGCCAGTGCTCCCTGGGCGCGATCCTGGTCGCCCAGAGCAACCGCGGGGTCTGCGCGATCCTGCTGGGCGACGACCCCAATGTCCTGGTGCAGGACCTGCAGGACAAATTCCCACGGGCCAACCTGATCGGCGCCGACCAGGGTTTCGAGCAACTGGTGGCCAAGGTGGTGGGGTTTATCGAAGCGCCGGCGCTTGGCCTGGACCTGCCGCTGGACCTGCAAGGCACGGCGTTCCAGGAGCGGGTGTGGCTGGCTCTCAAGGAGATTCCGCCGGGCAGCACCGCCAGCTACGCCGAGATCGCCCAGCGCATCGGCGCGCCGAAGTCCTTTCGCGCCGTGGCCCAGGCCTGTGGGGCCAACAGCCTGGCGGTGGCGATCCCTTGCCACCGGGTGGTGCGCAGCGACGGCAACCTGTCCGGCTACCGCTGGGGCGTGGAGCGCAAGCGTCAGTTGCTCGAACGCGAGAACTCGTCCGAGGCCTGAATGCCGATGTACACCGACACCGATTCCGGCCCGGTGTACACCTCGAAGTCCGTGGCGAAGCGCCGGCGGACCTGCGGGTTGTCCTCGAAGTAAGCCCAGACCAGGCCCCAGGTCTGGATCACCACGTCGGGCATCGGCCCCTTGGCGGAGAACGCCAGGTACTCGCCGCCCTGCACCTGCACCAACGGATAACCGGCGTTGCCTTCGCCCACCGCTACGCCGGCGGTGACATCGAAGTGCCCCGAGGCATCGGACTCGTAGTTGGAGTACACGCCATAGATGAACGAGTCCGACTGCCGGTGACCGATGCTGTCGAACAAGCCTTCGACAAAAAACCTCTCCCACATCGGCCCGATCCGCGCGCTGTCCGCTTGTTGCTCGTCGGCATTGCAGGTGCGTACCTGCAAGCCCGAGACACAGAACGGCTGAACCTCTCGCAGTTTGACATCCATGCTGGGTACTCCTGTCTGGCGTTTATCTGGGTGATCGGCGGGCACGGTATCAGCGATTCACATCCACCACCACGCGCCCGCGCAGCTCGCCGGCCAACAGGCGCGACGCGGCGGCGATGGCTTCGCTGAGGCCGATCTCATGGCTGATCAACGGCAGCAGGGCCGGGTCCAGATCGCGGGTCAGGCGCTGCCAGGCCTCGATCCGCCGGGCCTTGGGCTGGGTCACGCTGTTGATCCCGGCCAGGGTCACACCCCGCAGGATGAAAGGCGCCACCGACGCCGGGAAGTCCATGCCCTGGGCCAGCCCGCAGGCGGCCACGGTGCCGTTGGCCTTGGTGCTGGCGCAGGCATTGGCCAGGGTATGGCTGCCCACCGAGTCGATCACCGCCGCCCAACGCTCCTTGGCCAACGGCTTGCCCGGCGCGGACAGGCTGGCGCGGTCGATGACCTCGCTGGCGCCCAGGCGCTTGAGGTAGTCCTGCTCGGCAATGCGCCCGGTGGACGCCACCACCCGATAACCCAGCCGGGCCAACAGGGCTATGGCAAAGCTGCCGACCCCGCCATTGGCCCCGGTGACCAGCACCTCGCCCTGGTCCGGGGTCAGGCCATGGCGCTCCAGCGCCAGGATACTGAGCATCGCCGTGTACCCCGCCGTGCCGATGGCCATGGCCTCGGCCGCGCTGAACGCCTGGGGCAAGGGAATCAGCCAGTCGCCGTCCAGCCGCGCCTTCTGCGCCAGGCCGCCCCAATGCCCTTCACCCACGCCCCAACCGTTGAGCAGCACCGAGTCGCCGGGCTGATAGTCCGGGTGGCTGCTGGACTCGACAATGCCTGCCAGATCGATCCCCGGGACCATGGGAAACTTGCGCACCACCGGGCTGCTGCCGGTGATGGCCAGGCCGTCCTTGAAGTTCAGGGTGCTGTAGGCCACCCGCACCGTCACGTTGCCCTCGGGCAGCTGCTCTTCGCCAATATCACGCAGCGCCGCGCGATAACCGGCGTCGTCTTTCTCGATCAAAATACCCTTGAACATCACTGCCTCCCACCAGGCCCATGGCCGGGCCGTGAACTTGAGTTTCAGGTTACAAAGTCGCCACCTTCCCAGTCCGGGCGCAAAAAATCCACGCTCTTTTCGTCGTAGGACGCTCGCGCCCTGACCTGTCTGTAGGAACGAGGCTTGTCCGCGATAGCGTTATCACTGGCAACCCGGGTAGCGGCCAAAGTCGACTGGCCTTGATCGCCTGTCTCCTGATACAAACCCCGGGTTGCCGTCCTTCTTTTTTTTGACGTCGGAGAATCATTCAACATGAGTCAATGGCCTGACACCCGTATTCTCGACCTGCTGGGCATCGAGCTGCCGATCATCCAGGCGCCGATGGCCGGCGCGACCACTACCGCCATGGTGATCGCCGCCGCCCAGGCGGGAGGCCTGGGTTCCCTGCCCTGCGCCATGCTGACGGCCGAGCAGATCCGCCAGGATGTCCAGAGCATCCGCCAGGCGACCCGCGCGCCACTGAACCTGAATTTCTTCTGCCACCAGAACCCGACACCCGACCCGGAACGGGAAACCCGCTGGAAAAATACCCTGGAACCCTACTACCGCGAGCTCGGCGTCGATTTCGATGCACCGACCCCGGTCAGCAGCCGCGCGCCCTTCGACACCGTCAGTTGCGAACTGGTGGAAGAACTGCGCCCGGAAATCGTCAGCTTCCACTTCGGCCTGCCGGAGCCGGCCCTGCTCGCGCGGGTCAAGGCCACCGGGGCAAAGATCCTGTCGTCGGCCAGCACTGTCGATGAAGCCGTCTGGCTGGAACAGCACGGCTGCGATGCGATCATCGCCATGGGCTACGAGGCCGGCGGCCATCGGGCGATCTTCCTCAGCGAAGACCTCAACAGCCAGGTCGGCACCATGGCCCTGGTGCCGCAGATCGTCGATGCGGTGCGGGTGCCGGTGATCGCCGCCGGCGGGATCGGCGACGCCCGCGGCATAGTCGCGGCCTTTGCCCTCGGTGCCTCGGCGGTGCAACTGGGCACCGCCTACCTGTTCACCCCGGAAGCCAAGATCAGTGCCGCCCACCATAAGGCCCTGCGTACCGCCAAGGAGAGCGAAACCGCCCTGACCAACCTGTTCACCGGGCGCCCGGCGCGGGGCATTCTCAACCGGGTGATGCGCGACATCGGCCCGATCAGCCCCCTGGCGCCGGCCTTCCCCCTCGCCGGTGGCGCGCTGATGCCGTTGCGCGCCAAGGACGACGCCGACTTCGCCAGCCTCTGGTCCGGCCAGGCATTGCGCCTCGGGGTCGAACTGCCGACCGCGGAACTGACCCGCACCCTGGCCGCCCAGGCCCTGGCCAAGCTGACCGGCCGCTAAACCCAGCACGCCGCGACTGCGGTCGCGGCGTTTTGCGCAAAACCTCCATTTGCCCTCAAGGCCGCGCAACCTTTGCAGTTCCGTTCGCTGGCGATTCGCTATATATTTCCGTATACAGCGTTTCACCCACCCCCGGTGCCGTCCATTTCCAATACCGCCAACCGCCCAACGTCCCTTCGCCAATGGAGCTGTTCATGAACCGTCGTCTCTCAGGTTTTGCCCCGACCTGCCTTGCCGCCTTGCTCGCCGCCTGCGCTTTGGGCCCGGCCCAGGCCGCTGAAGTGCAGGTGGCGGTCGCCGCCAACTTCACCGCGCCGATCCAGGCCATCGCCGCCGACTTCGAGAAAGACACCGGGCACAAGCTGGTGGCCGCCTATGGCGCTACCGGGCAGTTCTATACCCAGATCAAGAACGGCGCGCCGTTCGAAGTGTTCCTCGCCGCCGACGACAGCACCCCGGAAAAACTCGACAGCGAAGGCGCCACCGTCAAAGGCTCGCGCTTCACCTACGCCATCGGCACCCTGGCGCTGTGGTCGGCCAAGGCTGGCTACGTCGACAGCCAGGGTCAGGTGCTCAAGGCCAACCAGTACCAGCACCTGTCCATCGCCAACCCGAAAGCCGCGCCTTACGGCCTGGCCGCCACCCATGTATTGGCCAGGCTGGGCCTGACCGAGCAGGTCAAGGGCAAGCTCGTCGAAGGCCAGAACATCACCCAGGCCTATCAGTTCGTCTCCACCGGCAACGCCGAACTGGGCTTTGTCGCCTTGTCGCAGATCTACAAAGACGGCAAAGTCAGCAGCGGCTCGGCCTGGATAGTCCCGGCCGAGATGCACGACCCGATCAAACAAGACGCGGTGATCCTCGACAAGGGCAAGGACAACCCGGCGGCCAAGGCCCTGGTTGACTACCTCAAGGGACCGAAAGCCGCTGCCATCATCCAGTCCTACGGTTACCAACGCTAAATGCCGCTATCGAGTGCCGACTTTTCCGCCATCTGGCTGACCCTGCAACTGGCGTCGCTGACGACCCTGATCCTGCTGATCGTCGGTACGCCGATTGCGTTATGGCTGTCGCGCACGCGCTCGTGGCTGCGGGGGCCGATCGGCGCCATCGTCGCCCTGCCCCTGGTCCTGCCGCCGACGGTAATCGGCTTTTACCTGCTGCTCGCCCTCGGCCCCAACGGCTCCATCGGCCAGCTCACCCAGGCCCTCGGCCTGGGCACCCTGACCTTCAGTTTCAGCGGCCTGGTGATCGGCTCAGTGATCTATTCCATGCCCTTTGTCGTGCAGCCGCTGCAGAACGCCTTTACCGCGATCGGCAGCCGTCCGCTGGAAGTGGCGGCGACCTTGCGCGCCAATCCCTGGGACACCTTCTTCGGCGTGATCCTGCCACTGGCCAGGCCGGGGTTCATTACCGCGGCCATTCTCGGGTTCGCCCACACCGTCGGCGAGTTCGGCGTGGTGCTGATGATCGGCGGCAATATTCCCGAGAAGACCCGGGTGGTCTCGGTGCAGATCTACGACCATGTCGAAGCCCTGGAATACGCCCAGGCCCACTGGCTGGCCGGTGCCATGCTGGTGTTCTCGTTCCTGGTGTTGCTGGCGCTGTACTCCAGCCGCAAAACCCGCGCTGGCTGGAGTTGAATCGTGAGTGCATCGATCCATGTGCGCCTCAAGCGCACCTATAAAGATTTCAGCCTCGACCTCGACCTGGAGTTGCCGGGCCGTGGCGTCACCGCGTTGTACGGGCACTCCGGCTCCGGCAAGACCACCTGCCTGCGCTGCATCGCCGGCCTGGAACAGGCCGAGCAGGGCCTGGTGCGGATCAACGACGAAGTCTGGCAGGACAGCCAGCGCCAACTGTTCGTGGCGCCGCACAAACGCTCCCTGGGTTATGTGTTCCAGGAAGCCAGCCTGTTCGCCCACCTGTCGGTGCAGGCCAACCTGGAGTTCGGCCTCAAGCGCATCCCGCGTGCGCAGCGTCGTGTGGACATGGCCCAGGCCACCGAGTTGCTGGGTATCGGCCATCTGCTGCGGCGCCACCCGCACAACCTGTCCGGCGGCGAACGCCAGCGTGTCGGCATTGCCCGCGCGCTGCTCACCAGCCCGCGGCTGCTGCTGATGGACGAACCCTTGGCGGCCCTCGACAGCAAACGCAAAAGCGAGATCCTGCCGTACCTCGAACGCCTGCATGACGAGCTGGAAATCCCGGTGCTGTACGTCAGCCATTCCCAGGATGAAGTGGCGCGCCTGGCCGACCATATCGTCCTGCTGGAAAACGGCCGCGCCCTGGCCAGCGGGCCGATCGGCGAAACCCTGGCCCGTCTCGACCTGCCCCTGGCCCTGGGCGACGACGCCGGGGTGGTGATCGAAGGCCAGGTCAGCCACTACGATGCCGGTTACCAGCTGCTGGCCCTGCAACTGCCCGGCAGCCAGCTGCGGGTGCGGGTCGCCCATGCGCCGATGGCCATCGGCAAGCACTTGCGCTTCAAGGTCCAGGCGCGGGACGTCAGCCTCAGCCTGCAAGCCGGCGAGCACAGCAGCATCCTCAACCGCCTGCCGGTGACGGTCAGCGGCGAAATCCCCGCCGACAACACCGCGCATGTCCTGGTGCTCCTGGATGTCGCCGGCAACCCGCTGCTGGCACGGATCACCCGCTATTCCCGCGACCAGCTGGAGCTGCATCCGGGCCAGCAACTCTGGGCGCAGATCAAGGCGGTGGCCGTGCTCGCCTGAGCCGGGCGCAACCGTTTCTCGCGAGCAAGCTCGCTCCTACAAGGGCGAGCATTGGATCTGTAGGAGCGAGCTGGCTCGCGATAGCCGCGCCGCAGGTTGTCATCCGGTCCTCCCGCGCGTTAGGCTAGCCGCCCTTCCCCGTCACCGGACGATTGCCGACGTGAACAACTAAGCCTTCCAAAAATGTACTCGCGACAAGCCGCCTTGCAGCGCTTGTTGGCCTTTTACGACATTTTCCGGAGGTGCTGATGACTCACGTCACACGGCTGCCTGCGCTGGTCTCCCTGAACCAGCTGACCTTCCAGTTCGCCCATGGCGAAACCCTGTTCGATTCGCTCGACCTGACATTCGATGCCTTGCCCACCGGCATAGTCGGGCGCAATGGCACCGGCAAGAGCGTGCTCGCGCGCCTGATCACCGGCGAACTTTCACCGTCCTCGGGCAGCGTCACGCGCTTCGCCCGCGTGGCCTATGTGGCCCAGGAGCATCTGGCGCAGGAGGGCCAGAGCGTCGCCCAGGTCGCCGGCATCGCTGAGGCCCTGGCCGCCCTCGGGCGCCTCGCCGCGGGCCAGGCCTCGATGGCCGACCTGGCGCAAGTAGACGAGCGCTGGGACCTTGGCGAACGCCTGCGCCGCCTGCTGGACGAGGCCGGTCTCGGCACGGTGGGCCCCGACGATCCGGCCGCCAGCCTCAGCGGCGGGCAACGGGCGCGGATCGCGGTGATCGGCGCCCTGCTCAGCGATGCCCAGCTGCTGATACTCGACGAACCGAGCAACCACCTCGACGAGCCCGGTCGCCAGTGGCTGCTGGCGCAGCTTTGGCAGTGGCGCGGCGGACTGCTGCTGATCAGCCATGACCGCCAGCTGCTGGCGCAGATGCAGCGCATCGTCGAACTCACGCCCCAGGGCGCGCGAATCTACGGCGGCAACTACGCGGCGTTCCGCGCCCAGCGCGAAGCCGAGCACGGCGCAGCGCGAGCCGCCCTGGAGCACGCGCGAACCGAACGCAGTCGCGAACAAAAGCGCCTGCAGCGCGAGCACGACACTATCCAGCGCCACGCCGCCGGCGCCCGGCGTTATGCCGACACTGCCAACATAGCCAGCTTTGAACGGATGAAGATAAAGGGCGCCGCCCGGGACATCATGGGCCATGTACGCAACCGCCAGCAGGGCCACAAAGACAGTCTCGATCAGCAGGTCCGCGACGCCTACGCGCGGCTGGTGCCGCAGGCGCCAACCCTGGTGACGCTGCCCGGCACCGCGGTGCCCCAGGGGCAACAGGTGTTCTGCCTGACCCAAGCGCAACTGCCCTGGCTGCCGCCCGAGGCCGCTGCCAGCCACCTCGACCTGACCGTCACCGGGCCCATGCGCATCGCGGTCAGCGGGCCCAACGGCTGCGGAAAATCCACCCTGCTGAAGATGCTGGCCGGCGAGATCCAGCCCTTGCGCGGCCAATGCGAAGTGCGGGTGGCCAGCGCCTGCCTTGACCAGCGCCTGTCGCTGCTCGATCCCGAGCGTTCGATCCTCGAACACCTGGGAGCCCTCGACCGGCCACTGCAGGAAGGCCTGCTGCGCAGCCGCCTGGCCTTGCTGCAACTCGACGCCCAGCGCGTGACCCAGCCCTGTGGCCGGCTCAGCGGCGGCGAACGGCTCAAAGCCGCGCTGGCGATTGCCCTGTGGCGCAACACACAGGCCAAGCTGCTGCTCCTGGACGAGCCGACCAACCACCTGGATCTGGAATCGGTGGAAGCCTTCGAAAGCGCCCTGCGCGATTTCCCCGGCGCGATGCTGGTGGTGTCCCACGACCGCGAGTTCCTCGCCGCCATGGCGCCCAGCCACCGGCTGCAATGGACGCCAGCCGGCTGGAGGCTGGACGAGGAAAACCAATGAACAGGCTTTTGCACGAATTTCAAAGTTGCTTCTATAGTTGCTCTGAGCAGCTATCAACCAGGGAAGCGCCATGGAAGACATTTTTGTCGTAAAGCGCTGCAACAAGATCATCATCCAGGGTCGACGCGCCGGGGAAGCCGCCCACGGCGCGCCGATCGCCGCCCACTGGTACCGCATCGCCGACACCCGCACCGATGGTTTCATCGGCGATGGCTACGACCTGCAAGAGGACGCCGTGCGCGAGTGCCGCCGGCTCAATGCCGCCAGCCGTCGCGCCTGAAACCGTGGACAACCGGGGGCTGCGGCCACTCGCTGGCAATAATGAAATTTCTTTCACTGTGAACCCGCCAAGGCTTCGCTAAAGTGGCTCACGCTTATTGAAGACTCCCGACTGGCCCACCGCTCCCCCGGTGGGTCTTTTTTATGGGCGATCAGCAAGGGCCGGTCGGCGCTCTGGCAGAGGATGCCAGGCATAAAAAAGCCCCGCACACGGGCGGGGCTGCGCGATGCGGGTAGCCGTCGCTTACTTGAGCCTGACAGCGGTGCCGGTGACAAAAACCACCACCATGCCGCCACGGCCGCTGGGCATGCTGATCTCGTAGTCCAGGCCGAGCACCGCATCCGCGCGCAGATCGCGGGCGCGCTCCTTGATCTCGTCGGTCGCCTGCACCCGGGCTTCTTTCAGCGCCCGCTCCAGGGTCTGGGAACGCCCACCGAAAAAATCGCGCATCCCGGCAAAGACATCCCGCACGACGTTGATCCCCTGCACGGACTCGGCGCTTACGATATCCAGGTACTCGGCGATCTCTCGCCCCGCGATCGCGTGGGTGGTAGTGATAATCACGGCATTCTCCTTTGACCGGCGCGACCCTGCCCTGAACCCGAGCGGGGCCGCAAAAAAAACGCGATGGTAACAGACCCTCCGCGGGTGGCCACGGGGAGCATGCCGGACGCGGTTGCCGCAGCAGCCTGCAAGGCGATGCCAAGGGCGAGCCTGTCCGTGATTAAATCCGCCAGCGGATAACCGCAGATCCTTTCCCACCTGGAGTATTCACATGGATGTCATTCAGTCGCGAACCCCCGAACAATGCGCAGGCATGGAGGATATCCGCCGCGAGATCGATCGCCTCGACCAGGCTGTCATCAAGCTGCTGGGCGAACGTTTCCGGTACGTCTTGGCCGCGTCGAAATTCAAGACCTCGGAAACCGCCGTGCGCGCCCCCGAGCGCTTTCGCGCCATGCTCCTGCAACGCCGGAAATGGGCCCAGGCCGAGGGCCTGAGCGCCGACGCCATCGAAAAGCTCTACAGCGACCTGGTGCAACACTTCATCGCCGAGGAGCTCAAGGGCTGGAAATCCGCCCAGGCCCAGTCGCCGGCCTGAGGGCAAAAGAAAACCCGACAGCCAGAAAACAAGCCAGGCTGCCGGGCAGGGTCGTGGATGGGGTTATCGGGTATTGGCCCCTCGCGCCGCCTTCTTGGCCTTCGCCTTGTAGGCCGGCAAGGCTGCCGCGTAGGCCAGGGCCTCCTCCCGGGTGCCAAAGGAGCCAAGACGGTCGCCCTTGGTGCAGACCCGCCAGGGGCCGCTGTTGACGCTGACCACGTCATAGCCGTTCATGTGCATCTTGTTCAGCATTGGAACGCTCATAATCGCCTCCCTTTCGGTAGAGATCGGCCGAGGTTGTCGCGAACACCTTACACCCGGTCAGCGCGGGTGGGGGTTCCATCCATCGCCACCGGGCGGGAACGCGCTGCCGGTCTTTCACTTGGGCTTCAGGTTTCCCAGAGGGTCATACGCCCGGGACTTGGGTTCTTTCTCCGGCCTGTTGTCCCTGGGCGCTTTCGCCGGACCTATCGGGTCCACCTGCGGATCGGCCAGATCCGGAGAGTCAGGGTCGAAGCCCAGTTCGTCCTTGCCGGAAGCATGCTCGGATGAACGCGGGCCCGTTGGCCTGTTCGTACTCATGGATACCTCCCGACCACGATGGAATGTCTTTCAATGAGAGGGCCATTCTCATGCAGGGTGCAAAACAGCTGACGAATGGTAATCGATCAAACAGCGTTTTCTGCCGTGCTTATGGCGTTTTGGCAGGTCTGCCAGAGCCGAATCATCAGCTGCGTTATCAGCCCGTACCCAGGCCTGCGTTTCGTCGCCCTGTCGTTGCTAGGGCCATAGCGCAAGCGCACACTGGCTGCAGCTGACGGATCAGCTCCCCCTCTGCAAAAAGCCCGCCCATGCGGGCTTTTTGTCTATCTGCCCTCCCCGCGTCCCGTCTTTCGCGAATACGACCCGCTGCCCTCGTCACTCGGCTTTACTTCAACTGATGCACCCAGGTGTCTCTTCATGACACCTACCATCGGGAGCCCTGCCATGAACAAAACACTTATCGTCATGACCGCTCTGCTGTCAGCCGTCGCCGGTTGCACCAGCGACGCTCATGTCTACCGCAATCAGCCGCTGGTGGCGAAGGTCGAGACCGGCATGACCCAGGAACAAGTCCGGCAGATCGGCGGCGAACCTGTGGCCGTCACCCCTCGCACCGTGGAACTCGGCACCTGCTTCGACTATGTGTTGACCCAGGCCGGCCATAAACAGCCGTTCAATGTCAGCTTCGACGGCAACGGCAAAGTCGATCACAAAAGCTTCCTCACCTGCGCCGAATGGAGCCACGCCCAGCAGAAAGCCAGGGCGCCAGGCAGCGGCACGGGTGGCATGGGCGGTATGGGTGGCGGCTATTGAGCTGCGCTGGCCAGAATTGGCGGCGATTGCGGGTGGGCATGGCCAGATGAAATTTCTTTCACTGTGAGCCGAGCACCAGGCGGGTAGATTCCACCCTGCTCATTCAACTATTGGCCCGCTCCCCGCGGGCTTTTTTTTGCCTTGCAGGAGGCCCTTGAGGAAGGAGCCAAAGTGGCATCGAGTGGCGGGAAGGCCCGCCGAAGGCAAATTCCAGGCAAAAAAAAGCCCAAGTAGCTGATGGACACTTGGGGCTAAAAATGCATAAACCGTGGTAGGTGAACGCGGGGCTATCTTAACGTCCCGAAGAACATGTAACAATATATTTTGAGGTTATTTTTACCCTAAATATTTTCTAAGCCCTTAAATAACCACATGTTTTTTCTGGCAATGGCCGATTCGTCACCTTGTTGGCGCCAGCAAAAAAGCGCCACCGCCCTTCTTTTCGCATGACTACGCCTGCGTGAACCGCTTGCCTGCCATCAGGCATACAGGATCACGCACTCCGAAAACGAGGAAAACTCACCGGCTTCCACTGGCCCGTTGGCGCTGACCAACCTTGCCGCGAAGGACAGCCTGAAACCCGGTGCCACCGGGTATTCGGCACGCCCTTCATGGCCCAGAAGCACGACTTTTCCCTCGCTGTCCAGCAGTTGAACGCCCACATTGCGTGCGGAGCCAGCCTCTTCATAGTCATTCATCAAGATCACACCATCACTGGTGATGCCATCAAAGTAGACCTGGACCTTGCTCGCCCCCTTGAGCCTGTCTTCGTTCAACTCGACGCTGAAAAACTGCGGAAGGCTGCCACCCGCCTGAAGCACATCAAGGCTCGATGTACCCAGTTCGACCACCTGCTCCATGCCGCTGGAGCGCCGACGTGAGGCGCCGGGAATACCACTCGCCCCCAGGCCATTATCAGGATCGATCGTCCACGCGGGTGCGGTAACCCTGGCGCGAAAATCAAAGAACTTACCAACATTTTGAGTGGGCATTATTTATTCCTTTAATTGAATGCAAACATGCGATCGGTTCAGTCCGGAGCAGCCACCCAGGCCGCTCTCCCTGCCTGTCGCCATGCACTTTTTCAATGGGCGAAACGCAGCCGGCTCGATAGTCGATGCCAGTCAAAAAAGCGCACACGGCGAACGCTGAAACCTTAGAACGGCGCCAAATCGGCGTCCCTAGGACACTTCCGAAACGCTCCACTCAATTATCAGATCGCGCTGGAATGTTGCTGAAAGAGGTGGCTCGGCAAAATCTCCGCCAAGGCGGTTATCCGTACTTGAGCCAACGAAAAAACAGGGGGCACTGGAATCGAACCAGCATCAGGATGTTAGGGGAGTGCCGGACGCCGCATGTCAAGCAAAAAGCCCGGTCTTGCACCGGGCTTGCTGGTGGGCCGGCCCGGAATCAGTCCAGGGCGTCGTGCAGGACTTCGTAGATGATGCCTGTCGCGATGGCGACCAGGATCAAGTCAGTGCCGGCCTGTTGCCACTCATAGCCGTCATAGTGCGGTAGGCGACCGAGCATCCGGCCATCGAGTTTTTTCGCGATGCCCGGCGGCAGTGGCTTGCCTCGGGCCAGGTTTTTCTGGATGCCCGGCGGCAGGGCCGGCCCGGGTGACCAGTAGTCACGACTGTCGCCAATGATCACGCGAACACCGCCGACATCGACTTGAGGGCCGTCATACCTCCCGCCCTGCTTGTAGTCCTGGGATTTGTTGCCTTTATTGCCATGTCCGCCCTGATTGCCATGGGGGTTGCCCTTGCCGTTCCCTGGGTCCGCATACAAGGCAGTCGAGCCGAATAAAAACGCGGCGCTTGCTAAAACAGCTACAACCGAACGAGTCGTCATCTCTGCAATCCTCTGCATGAATCCAGCCGTGGTGCCATTCGTCATGACACCCGAACTATAGACAGCCGATTGCGTCTTAGTTCATGCAAACCTCTCCTTATCTATGGAAGCGATCATGCTTTTAAAGAAAAAAAATCTCGTGACTGCCGTGACCTGTGTACTGATGCTGGCTGCAGCTCCTCTGCTCCCCATGACGTCCGCTTATGCCAAGGACGGTGGTGGCCATGGTGGCGGAAATGGCGGTGGCAACGGCGGGGGGCATGGCGGTGGTAACAGTGGTGGTCATGGTGGCCAGGCAGGTGGTCACTCGGGAGGGGTCAGCAGCAAGGGCCATAACGGCGGCCTGAAAAGCGACCCAGCCGGCAAATCGGTTCGCAATCTTGGAGAAAATGGCAACCATTACGGCAGCATTCGTAATGACAGCAACGGCCATGGCTCGACCACTTCCGGCGTGGCTCATTCCAAAGATACCCGCGGACTGTCAAAAGCCACTGCGATCTCGGACACCACGCCCGGGGACCACAACTCGAAAGGCCTGGGCAACGCCAGCGTCTCCTCGAGCAAGAATGATCGATAGACCCAGCCTCATGCTCTCCAGCTGAATCGGTTTCAACACCCTCGTTTGGTCAGCATCGCCCCGCATGAAAAGCCCGGTCCAGCGCCGGGCTTTTTCGTACCTGCCTTCGCCCGGCGGCGCCCTCTTCTGCCCCCATGGCTCGGACACAGATGAAACTATCTTTAAGCAACCTTCATGAAGCGAAGCGTCTGAGTGCCTACCCTTGCGGGACCGACAAAGTGAACTACAGGAGTAACCCACGATGTTTTCCCATGAAGGTCTCGGTCTGATGTCCATCTTCATTGTCCTGCTGCTGTGCGTGCTGGCGATGTTCATTCATCCTGTGCACGCACTCTGGAGCTGGGTTCAAAGGCGTAGACGCAGGTTGTCGGTAGAAAACGCAGGGCGTGAAGGCAAGCCCTATTCTTCGCGCTGAACAGGCACCCATCCAACGAGGCCCGGCCATGTCCGGGCTTCTGCTTTCTTGCTTCTACAGAACCGCTCAGCTCTGGCTCAGGCGCCACCAGTGGGTACCACTCGTCCAGACCACGGGACCCTGCCCCGTTCCTCATCTACACCTTTAAGCATGGACTTCCGGTCGTATTCATCCGACCTCTTCAGCACCGCTCTTGGATATGGATAGAGAGGATCGGGCAGCCGGTATTCGATTCGATGGCACACGAAGCGCCATACGAAACCGCAGTACCCCAAGCTTCGGGCTTCATTTCTCAAGGAACGAAAAAATGACTACGAAATGCACGAACTGGCATGCCTGGTTGAACGCCATGCCACCCAAACCGGACGAGCTTCATGTCGTTGGAGACGTTGAAGTTGCCAACCCAGGGGTCGAAGCCTATCTGACGATGCGAACGCCACAAGGTATCAACCCGACCATACTCTTGCTGGATCTGCACCTGGTGCAAAGGCCGGGACAGTGGATTCAGCAACTCAGCTGCGCACAAGTCAGGTTCACCCGGGTAATGCCTCCCAACTCACCGCTCTATACCGCTATCGAGATCTTCTATAACGGTGAGCGAATCAAGTTTATCGAGGATATTCCGGTCATCTCCTGAGTGATTCATTCCGGAGTAGCTGACCTCACCCCCTGCCGCGACCGGCTGAACGTTGGACCAGTCGGTCGCTTGTTTCCATATCGATGAGCTGCGCTTTCCTGTTTTTCAGAAACAAAAAGCCCAGCAATGAGCTGGGCTTGTTTTAACGCAAGAACGACTCAGTGAGGCTGACGCAGCCTCTGCAGCTCGGCCTTCAACCAGGCGCTAGCCGGTTGCGATCCCGTAGCACAGTGCACCTCATAGGCCTTGCCGCTCATGCTGCTTTTAGTGGCCGCGAGGTCGATAAAGTCCTCCGCGCTGCTCACCATGTTCTTGCCTTCGAGGTAATTCAGTTTTTTCTCCAGGTGCTGCCGTGCCTGGGGGGCTGGATACTCGGTGCCATTACGCACGAACTGGCACTGGCTGTGCTCGACAAAGTCTAGCAAGCCCTTTATCTCCCGGGCTGCCTGAGGCGTCGTTTGCGCCTGCGCGTTAGTCGCCATTGCCAAGGCGGTGATACCAGCCGCCATCAGCCATCGAGCCCACTCACCGGTAAAAATTCGCATCCTTCGTCCTTGTCTTGAAACTGAGCAATATTGTCGGATCTGGCCGAGTATCACCCGGCACCAGGTCGGTCAAACTTCGATAGGGAAAATCGGCTGAACTTCCTGCTCCATATCCGCGTTTTCTATCGCGGCCTCAAGTTTGGCCAGGAAGGCTGGGTTCAATTTGGCTTCAAGCAGATTGACCTGCTCTACCGCCCTCTTTTGCTCAACCATCTTGGCAAGTTCTGCATAAGACAGTCTGGGTGCCGCGTTTTGAATAGTTATCACTGAGGCTCTTCCTTGGTTCATCCGTCCAGCCCACCAGAGGCTTGGCGGCAAGTGTATCCCCTGTTCCGCGCCCGTCCCAACTCATCCGGCCAGCGCTTGAGCATATCGATACTCAATATCTTCTTTTTATCGATACCTGGCGCATCCGGGCCTGGAAAGCCACGCCGCTCAAGCGCAGCCTTAAGCTGCCGCGCATGACTGTCCATGCCCAGGTCTGGCAGTGTTTTCGCCCTGCCATAGACCAATGGTGCCGCCAGTCGTCGTCGCAGCGTTGACGCTCTACCCCTTAAGGCGCGCAATGGCCCCCTAAAAATGATCGCCTTGGGGCCTTTCCAGATGGCAAAGATCATAGTGCTGGCCGGTGACTTCCCCCAGGGTGATGCGGAGTATCTGCGCGGAACCATCACGCTCAAGACTCCCAATAAACCTCTAGTAGGGAAAAGCTTTCTCGTCTCCGAATTCAAGGAACTCATCGTCGAAAATACCGATTCGAACAAGAACATAAAGAGTGCCATAGGCCTTGGAGTGGTGGGTGCCATGTTTCTTGGGCCGGTAGGAGCCGTCGCCGGCTATCTTCTGGCGGGCCACAATACCGAAGTGACATTTCTGGCCACCTTGAAGGATGGCCAGACACTGCTCGCGGCAACCGATAACGAGACCTACCAAGACATATCGGCGCGCTTCAACAGAAAAAACCCTCCTGACAAACGCGATAAAACCGAGCCTTGACGCCCGGTTCAGCACTTTTCTTTTAGTCCGCCTGGGAAATCAGACAGTCGCTTACTGCCGCAAGTAGGCGAACATGTGCTGCACATAGTCGGCTTTACCGAGCGGCACGCCGTTATGTCGCAGGATGTTGTAGGCCGTGACGAGGTGAAAGTAGAACTGTGGTGTCTCCCAGTTCACCGCGTACTCATTACCAGTCATACAGACTGCTGCGTTTTGCCAGCCAGCAGAACCGTCCCCTGCGCAACCGGCAAATATCGACCAATGGCCGGATGGCGGATTGAGAACCGCGCGATGAATGCGCAGGAATGGAAAAACAACAAGGCTGACCGGATTGAGCGGCCATTCACAGTCAGCCTTGTCGTTGGGACAGCTTCAACCCGGGAAACGGCGGATTACCATTGGCCCGAGAAGATGCAGGTCAGTGCTTCGATGCCGCTGAACTTCCACAGCGAGTCGTTACAGTCTCTGGCGAATGCGTGGGCGTTCGAGGCGGTGAGGGCCAAAACCACTGCGGAGGCGTAGACGATTTTCTTGAATGACATGGTGAATCTCCTTTTTCGTATCGGCACTTTCTTGTGAGAGCCACCCCGACGAGGATGGTCATCCGCACTATATGCCCGGCCTCGGCAGCAGACGATTAGGGCTGGTGTGCTAATGGCGAATACGCATCACCCCAGGCCATCGACAAATTGCGCAGGGCTCCCGCTTTGCAGACGAAAGCCAAAAACAGATTAGTCATTGCAGCTGTACTGATACTCGAATGGAAAAAACACCGTATCGACCACCAAGGAAAACGGTGCATCGATCAGTAAAAAGGGAATCAGCTTTCCATGGGAGGTGCCTACCAACCACCAGTCCAGGCGCACGCCCTTGTAGGGGCAAGGGTGGTCGTAGTCCATGCGCATCGCCACCGCGGCGCAGGCGCTCAGGCAGTTGACCAACACCAACAGAATCACTTTCCGAAACACCTAATGTCCTTATTACATCCATCTGCAGAGCTGCGTAGACGTCTCTGCAATACGCCAGTGACTTTTGCCCAATGGCAATGACAGAGAAATACCTCCGCCAGCAGAAAGGCAAGAAAGCCTCTCCAACCGCGTAAATCGCAGGCCGGATTTGAATTTGCGGGCCGGAAACGAACAAGGGTTTGCATCAGCTTTCGCCAGCAAACCCTTGAAATAGATGGTGCCCGAAGCCGGAATCGAACCGGCACGCCCTTACGAGCGGGGGATTTTAAGTCCCATGCGTCTACCAGTTTCGCCATTCGGGCGGTAGCGCGGTGTTGCAGTCTGAAAGGCTTGAGCCGTTTCAGTGCCTTGCGGCAAGGGGGTGAAATATATACATCCCCTCCCTTTGAAGCAAGTTCGTTGGCGTCAAATTCAAGACTGAATATCGAGCCTGCCCATAAACAAAAAGCTCCGTAAATCATAGATCTACAGAGCTGTTTCTATCGGTGGGGGCTACGGCCGGAACCGAACCGGCGCAGAAGAAAGCTGCATGCCACTGATAAAACCAGAGATGCCAGCAGGCTATCACACCAAAAAAATCATAACCATATGATTTTAAAAGAATTATTAATTAAGAGACAGGCAAAGGCAGATTTTGCCCAACCGGCGCAGGGATCCTAGGATGGCTGAACTCATGGGCCAGCGGAGCCGAAGACACAGGCCATAGGCCAAACCGCGAAGGAGCGATCAACGAAGCCTAAGGACAGAGAAAGAGCTGCATCACTCTTCCGGATTTTTTCAGCGAGGGATTATTCAAAGGCACCGCAACATCACCCGGCACAATATCGGATCTGAATTGGTGCCCACCCTGACCAGCTGTTGGCCGTTCAGCAATCCATCGTAAACACACCTGGCCGGGCAAGCGGGACCACTCTAATCAGAGCGGCCGCGCATGTCTCGAAGACAATTCTGAAGAAACCTGAACGGCTTGAAGAAACCTGGACGTAGCCGGCAGAAGCACGCGTGCGAGCACCTCGGTTGAGCGGTGATCGGACGGGCTAGCGTATCGACGCAAGCGTTCGAGGCGGGGCTGGCTTGCTGCTTATCCAACTCGGCGAACAGGGCACAGAACTCCCTTACCCGCCAAGCCAATATCTTGAACGGACTGCGATAGCGAGCCGGTGGATGGGACGCCATCAATATAGCGAGTAGGTCGCGCTATACCTGCCAAAAGTCACGGAATACTCCCGATTGTGCACTTCTATCCCAGGGCCCCAGGGGTCACCAGCGTTTTAAGAATCGACTGATACCTGGGAAAGTCCAGTGCCACTAGTATCCCCAGGCATTTATAAAGGCATGCGATGAAAGTCCCACAATCACCCGCATTGACTAATGAACACGCCATAAGAAAGAAGCGCACCGATGTCTCTTTCAACACTTTCGAGAAACTCCATGAAAAAGCCCCTTGCCATGAGTGTGGCATTTGCCGGACTTCTGTCGTTGTTTGCCCTGCCCTCCCATGCCGGTATCTCATTGAATGAAACTCGAGTGGTACTGACCGGACCGAAGAAAGAAACTTCCATGCTGGTGCTGAACGATGAATCGACACCCATCATGATCCAGTCCTGGATCGAGCCCTTCGGCACGAGCACCGATCAGGACGTCCCCTTTGCCCTCACCCCTCCCCTGAAACGCCTGAACGGGAACGCCCGGCAGCAGTTGCGCATTCTCTACCAAGGCATGGGGCTACCCGCGGACAGGGAGTCGGTGTTCTGGTTGAGCGTGCAGGAAATCCCCCAGAAGTCGAAGGATGAAAACATCCTGCAGATTGCCGTGCGCCAGCGCATCAAGTTGTTTTACCGGCCCGCCGGCTTGCCAGGCGACGTTGACCAGGCCCCCTCCAGGCTGCAATGGCGCAGGGTGCCCAAGGAGGGCAAGCCCGGCCTGGAAATAAGGAATGATTCCGCGTTTCACATTTCTTTCGGCACGGTGAACGTCAAGAGCGGTTCGAACAGCTATCCGGTTCCCGCGACAATGCTGCCCCCCTATTCAAGCCAATCATTCGCAATCGAGGGGGCATCTTCCCTGGCGCCAGGCGGAGCAACAAAGATCGAGTTCGAAAGCATCAACGACGATGGCGTAGCGGTACAGCACTCAGGCGACCTATCCAGTTGAGCCAGGTTAAAGATCAGAACTCTTTGTTTGTCGCTGAACCCGCGTCTTGTTATCGGCTGAATGCTTAGTGAAATACACACGTCGCCAACAATCTTCGCCTAAACAAAGAGATTCATTTCCGAACGCATGGAACCAGGGTGCGCAAGAGCGATTCACCCACGACCCCTATTCAAGGTCGATCAGAGAGAAACAGGCAATGAAAACCACAGCAAGAAAAATGATCAGCGCCCTGTTCAGCGCGCCGCAACTTTGCATCATTGCACTCATGGCCTTCGCCGTGTCGCCGTCGGCGAGGGCTGCGGATGTGGATGCATTTGGACAGCAACTGTCGATCCCGAAGAACACGGCCAGTGGAACCATACTGGCTCGACATTACATCACTCCGTCGCAGATATGCGGCCAATCGAAGTGCACAGCCACAAGGCTTGCCAGCTTCCCAAATGGCGGCGCATCAACCTCAACCTCATCAGTAATCACCACGAACGTCTCGGGCATATCGACTCGTTTGTTGATCAATGGAACAGCCTACGGAACTGGAGATTTCTCGATCGAGTTCAGCCAGCCAATCGAAGTGCAGTTACTCGGCGATGGTCGAGCAAATCTAGGCGGCTCCCTGGCAGGCTTCAACGCTTCACCGTTCTACTACTCTCTCGTAACTCAAGGACAAACGACCAAACTTTATATCTATCTGAAAGGCACTATCACCCCGATCGACGGCACCTGCTCGGTGCCGAACCAAACGGTAAAGCTACCCAAGACCTTGCTGAATCGCCTGGACCGCATCGGCTCGACAGCCGGCACCCAGAGCTTCCAGATACAGATCAACAACTGCCCCAAGGGCTATAACCGGATTGGCTATACCCTTGACCCGGTTGGCGGCGTGATTGCGAACTCGCCTGGGGTATTGCCGCTTACTGGCGGTTCAAGCGCGAGCGGCATAAAGATCCGGGTTGAAAACGCCCAGGGCGCTCCGGCAACCATGGGCTCCTCGGTAACGGTCGATGGATACAACAAAACGGCAGGTGGCTCGTTTGCCATTCCGATGCAGGCGTCCTACATCAGGACTGACGTGACGGCTACACCCGGAACGGTAAACGGAGCAATGACCGTGTTTCTGGATTATCGGTAACCCTTCCCGCTCGTTATAACGCCTGCTTTCTTCCAGCCAATAAAAAAGCCCGTAGATTATTGATCTACGGGCTTTTCAGTTTGGAAGCCGAGGTCGGAATCGAACCGGCGCAGGAAAACTTACAGCTCGACAGACAAAACCTTCTATTTCCTGAGCTGCGTTTAGTGCTCCATTACCAAGCCGAACTCTTCCTCTCTCACCGCCCTGCTCCTGCCCTGGGCATGCTGGCAGACCGAAACATCCGTGCCTCTCAGCTTCCACCGATTCGATTCGTCATGCTCACCCCTTCGACTGGCGGTGATGCAGCGACAGATCCTCAGTAAATTCGCCCCGCCAACCCAGACTCAACCGCATGACCTTAGCGCTGTAAAAACCCAGTTGGAAGATGTGCCCAAGCGCAACGAACGACCGCCGCAAGAGCATGTCGTCTGTCGGGTTCGATAGCCAGGCCTTCGCACCGATGGAACATCTTTACGCCAGGTTGAAAGTCTCGATGCAGAACCCACATAAATAAACGCGATAAAACAATAAAAAACAAGCGACTAAGACACTAACTCTACCACTCGTCGGAACCGCCATTTTATAAAGGTGAAGGTACCTTGCTTTTACCTGTTTACAGGTTTGACTGTATTCCTACCCATGATCGAAAGGAGGAAATAAAACATATTGGCGCAAGAAACTGGTACCGTCCTTGACGCCGATATCAATCGCCTTGCCATAATACTCCACAACATCTCAATGAGTTAACCTAACTGCTGTTTTTCAGTAGCAGTGGCAAGTCTGCAACTTGATTTTAAATAGGGAGCCAACTCATGGAATGTACAATCAAAAAGGAATATGAACATGAGTATCACAGTCACAAACGGTGCAAGTGCAGTAGTTAAAGTAGCCATTAGCACATGGCAGAAAGACGGCAATGACGATTTCTGGTCATTAGATCAAGGCGCAAGCGATACCTGGAAACGTAGCGACCCAAGGGGCTACTTGATGGCCGTACAAGACAAGTCCCGCACAACTGAATACTACGTTTCCTGCAACAGCGCCATCGTTATCGAAGACAATCTTGTCAAGGATCACGGTCGAACTCTTAACCCACTCATTTCGGCCGGGCAGAAGAACGTGGCAAATGCGTAACACCCCTCGGTAAGTGCATGTAAAAAATGGCCAGTATCGTACAAGATGCTGGCCACTTTCGTATGGAGAAAAAAGTTAACCACTCATCCGGCTGACGAGCACCAGAGTCACTTATATTTAGTTGAGTCCTTATTTCAAGACATCTAGACAAAATCACTTCACTGATTATCTCTGGAAACTTTGCGATAACGCCTGATACGTAATCAAAACAATCAGTCCTTGATCGCCGTCGCCAGTGATTCCGATAGTTCGTTGAGCACTCAGCCGGACACGCCTGGTGCCGGAGGCAGCAGGCTCGTTGGCGCAACAGGCTCGTTACAGGGAGGCGGATAAGAGAGGACGCATTTTGATGGCGCTAGCAGGTCACAAAAGAGTCCCGCTGAACTCATCCAAGGGATTTCTGGGAGGACAAAGCTCCACAGTGCCCAACTTCACTTTCCTCCAGCCAATAAAAAAGCCCGTAGATCATTGATCTACGGGCTTTTCAGTTTGGAGGCCGAGGTCGGAATCGAACCGGCGTAGGCGGATTTGCAATCCGCTGCATAACCATTTTGCTACTCGGCCAAACTTTCGATGCTTTGCAACCGCATCAAAGGCATACAACTCGAAGCTGGAAACCTGAACTTGATCTAGCTTCCAACCCTTTGAATTCTAAGGGATTTTTCGCGTTCCTGAATCAGGAATGGACGCAATTCTGGACTTGTTCGCCGGGCATGTCAAGAACAGGAATAAAATAATTCAATGCCCGGCGCCGGCATCCGTCGTGTCTGGCGCAAGCCCCCTTCCCTGCTTCTTTTATCCTGTGGCGGGCATCGACAGACTAACAGGACTGTCATGACGGTCTTTGCGGAGCGTGTGATACCAGCCTGATCAACCACCCCACCAACAGCACATTCAGCAGCGCCAGCGAGCAGAGTGTTGCCAGCACCCCGCCCGCCCCCAGCGCTTGCAACAGGAAGCCGCCGGCCAGCGGCGTCAGGGCCTGGCCGATCAGCGATGGCCGTGACATGCGCCCCATCAGCAGGACATAGTCCGCCGGTGACATCAGGGCCAGCGGCAGCAGGCCGCGAACGATGGCGCGCAGGCCATTGCCGGCGCCGTAAAGCACCAGGCCGAGCGCCGTCGCGCCAGGCGCCAGCGCCACCAGCAGCAGCCCCGAGGCCACCAGGGTGACGGAGATCAAGGCAGTCCACACCGGGTGCCGCTTGCGCGCGAATACTTGCAGCACCCGCGAGCCTACCTGGCTGGGCCCCAGCAACGCGCCAAAACCAATGGCCGCGGCCAGGGAATATCCCAGGCCCTGCAGCAGGGAAACCAGTTGCACGGAGATCGCCGTCATGATCACCGCGCCCAGGGCGAAGATCGTGGTCAGCAGCCCATAAATACGCCGGTCGATCGCGACCACGGCGGCAACGGCGGTTTGCTGTTTCGCCAGGGACCCGCGCCCGCGCGGCAATGCCCACAGGTACAGCGGCGCCACGGTCAGCGCCAGCAGCACGGCATACACCTGGCAGGTGGCGCGCCAACCGATGTGCTCGATCAGCAGCGCCACCAGTGGCCATGCCAGGGTGCTGGCAAACCCGGAAATCAAGGTGATGCCGGTGATCGCGCTGCCCGCCCGCTCGCCATAAAGCGCGCCCAGGCTGGCGAACAAGGCTTCGTACAAACCCAGCGCCATCCCCAGGCCGATCACCACCCAGGCCAGGAGGAACATCGCCAGTGTTGTCGAAGCGGCCATCAGACCCAGACCCGCGGCGACCGCCAGGCCACTGCTGGCCAGCACCCCGCGCCCGCCATGCCGGGCGATCAGCCGGCTGGTCAGGGGCGCCAGCAACGCCGAGACGAGGATGCTCAGGGACAGCGCGCCATACACCCACTGGCTGGCCCAGCCGGTGTCCTTGATGATCGGCCCGGCCATCACCGCCATCAGGAAGAACGAACCGCCCCAGACCAGGATCTGCAACAGCCCCAGGACAACAATGCCGGGGACGCCCGGTAACCGTGAATGATCGTTCAAGACTAATGCCGCCAGAGGGATGGGGATACGCAAGGCCCCGAGCCAACGGGGCGAAGCGTTTGCGCTACAGGTATTGCGAGATTTCGATCAGGTTGAGGTCGGGGTCGCGCACGTAGACCGAACGGATCGGCCCGGTGGCGCCCGTGCGCTGCACCGGCCCTTCGACGATCGGCCAGTTGTGCCGCTGCAGATGGGCGACCACTGCCTCCAGCGGCTGGGCACTGATAAAGCACAGGTCCAGCGCGCCCGGCACCGGCAGATGCGCCTTGGGCTCGAACTCCTGCCCGCGCACGTGCAGGTTGATCTTCTGGTTGCCGAAACGAAACGCCATGCGGCCGTTGCCGAAGGTTTCCAGGGTCATGCCCAGCACCCGCAGGTAAAAGTCCTGGCAGGCCTCGGGGTCCACGGTGGTCAGGACCAGATGGTCAAGGTGATCGATCAGCATGGGGCGGCTCCTCGTAAAAACGCTGTAGCGCAAGCGCGGCAGGTTACAGGCTTCAACCGGCGTGCGCGCCGGCCTGGAACTCGGCGATGTGCTGCCACATCGCCATGGGGTTGGAATACATCGGAAAGTGCCCACAGGCCGGGATCTGCGCCAGCCGCACGCCCTGGGCCTGGATATGCGCCAGGTAGGACAGATGGGCATTCTGCTCGCCGTACATGAACATCCGCGGGCAGCCCAGGCCGAGAAACGTGTCCATCAGCTCGCCATGATCCGAGAGCCAGACCATCGACTCGAAGATCCCGCGCACCGCGCCGGGGCGCACCTTGTGCCGCAGGCTGGCGGCATACAGCGCGCTGGCGTAGGCTGGCGCCTGTCGGGCGCGCTCGATGAAATCGTCGAAGAAGCGCTCGGCGTCGACCTCGGGGTAGTCGACTATCTGCCGGCTGAGGAAGCAGTCTTCCGGGGCGATATTGCCTTCGATATCGACGAAGCTCAGCACCCGCCCCGCAAGCTTATGGGCCAACATCAGCGCGGTCAGGCCGCCCATGGAATGCCCGACCAGATGGAAGCGCTCGATCTGGAAGTGTTCGAGGATCTGCAGCGCGGTGTCGAGCAGGAACGGGATGGAGATTCTCCCCAGGTCGGCACAATGGCTCGCGCCGCAGCCCGGCGCATCGTAGGCCACGAACGGCCGCCCGGCGAAAGCCGCCTGACGCACGATGTCGGCGTAGTCTTCCTTGGTCGAGCCAAAGCCGTGCAGGAACAGGATCGGCGCCCGCTCGCCGGCGCGATGCAGGCTGGCGATACTCAGCTCGACGCCCTGCACGGTCAGCGGCACCTGTGTAGCGATGAATTCTGCTTGCGCAGCCACGTTGAACGCTCCTCTGACGAATCGCCGCCGGCAGACGGTAACGGCCGGCGCATCGCGCACTCTCCGGGGACGCGGGACTTATGTAAATTCCGGATTCAAGAAGGCACCCATACGGCAAACCTATGGAACGTTGACCCGGCCCTTGCCCTGGAACTGCGCCACCAGTTCCTCCACCAGCGGGTTGGTGCGTGTCGGGTTCCAGGCCAGCGCGGTGGTGACCACGTTCAGCCGCTGGCTCAGCGGGCGCAGCACCACATTGCTCGGCGCGACCTTTTTCAAGGACGCCGGCACCAGGGCAATGCCCTGCCCGCAACTGACAAAGGCGATCTGCGAAGCCACCGAACGCACCTCGTGTAACACCCGCGGGGAAAAACCGCTGGCGCGGCAGGTGGCGATCAGGTTGTCGAAATACATCGGGCTGACTTTGCGCGACGACAACACCAGTGGCTCACCCGCCAGGCTCGCCAGGCTGATGCGCGAACGCGCGGCCAATGGATGGTTGCTGGGCAGCGCCACCGCCAGGCGATCCTCGGTCAGCGCAATCGAGCGTACGCTGCTGCCCAGCTCACCCTCCACGCGGGCGAAGGCCAGGTCGATGTCGCCGGCCTCCAGGGCCGGGATTGCCTCGACACTGTCGATCTCCCGCACCGACACTGTGAGCTGCGGATACTGGGTCTTCAGTTTCTCGATCAGCGCCGGCAGCACATCGAGCATCGCCGTGGTGATGGCGCCGATGGTCAGCACCCCCGACTGCCCCGCCACCGCCTCGTGCACGGCCATCTCCAGGCGCTCCAGCTGCTCGGCGAACTTGCGCACCGCCGGCAGGATGGCCTGGCCCACCGGGGTCAGCTTGGCACCCCGGCGCGAACGGTCGAAGAGCTTGACCTTGAGGGCCTGCTCCAGCACCTGGATCTGCTCGGTCAGCGGCGGTTGCGACATGCCCAGGCGCTTGGCGGCGCGGCTGAAGTTCTGTTCCTCGGCCACTGCCAGGAACAGCCAGAGATGACGAATCAAGCGAAAATTGATCATGGCGGCACCATAGGTTTTTCGTATGCAAGGCTTACTTGATTCGTAATATACCTATCAAATGCGCTCGTCGACACTGGGGCCCTCCGTCACCACAGGGGTTACCCCATGAGCACTGCCACCTTGCTTGATCGCCTGACGGCGCTGGACACCAACACGGTGTCCGACGCCCTCGATTTCCTTGGCCTGCCCGGCGCCACCGTCGGCCTGCGGCCGTTGTGGGACTGCCCGAAGATCGTCGGCCGCGCCAGCACCGTGCTGCTGGGCGCCAAGACCGACAGCGCACCGACCGTGCACCTGATTTCCCCGGTGGTCGAACGGATCGCCAGCGCCGATCGCATCCTGGTGATCGCCGGCGGCCTGGAAGGCATTTCCTGCTGGGGCGACATCCTCGCCAACGCGGCGCAGCACAAACGGATCCGCGGCAGCGTGATCGACGGTTACAGCCGTGACATCGACGGCAGCGCCGCCATCGGCTACCCGGTCTATGGCCGTGGCGTGACCATGATCAGCGCGCGCAACCGGGTGATCCAGCTCGACGCCGGCGTGCCGGTGCAGATTGCCGGGGTCCAAGTAAGCGAAGACGACTACGTGATCGCCGACCGCTGCGGCACGGTGTTTGTCGCCGCCCGGCATATCGAAAAAGTCCTCGACCTGGGCGAGCGCATCGACCGTCGCCAGCACGCCATGGTCGAGGCGGTGCGCGCTGGCCGCTCGGTCGCCGAGGTGATGCATGACCGCCAGTTCGAAGCCATCGCGGTGGAGCACGCACATGAATGATCAGCAACTGGTCGAGCTGTTCGCCGGCCTGGATACCCCCGGCGTCTCCGATGCCCTGGACAAGCTCGGCCTGCCCGGCCAGTGCCTGGGCATCGCGCCGCTGGACAACTACCGCCAGGTGGTGGTCGGCCCGGCGTTCACCGTGCAGTACGTCTCGGCCAGCGTGCCACCCGGCACCGTCGGTGACTTCATCGACGACGTGGCCCCGGGCGACGTGGTGGTGATTGCCAACGGCGGCCGCACCGACTGCACCGTCTGGGGCGACATCATGACCCAGTACGCCGGCAGCCGACGGATCGCCGCCACGGTGATCGACGGTGTCTGCCGCGATGTCAGCAAGGCCCTGGGCGACGGCTATCCACTGTTCAGCCAGGGCCGCTTCATGCGCACCGGCAAGGACCGGGTGCAAGTGCAGTCGGTGAACCAGCCGGTGTCCATCGGCGGCGCCCGGGTCTGTGCCCGCGACATCGTGGTCGCCGACGCCAACGGCGTGGTGGTGGTGCCCCGCGCCCGCGCCGCCGAAGTGGCGGCCTGTGCCCGCCAGATCGAAGCGGTCGAAGCCGATATCCGTGCCTTGATCGATCAAGGCAAGACCCTCAAGGAAGCCCGGGCCGCCCTGGGTTACCACCACCTGCAGAGGCAAGTCCGATGACCACGCTCCCCCTGCCCCTCGACTTCCACGAGCGGGCCAAAGTACTCGGCAGCTCGACGCTGTATGAAGCCTCGCACCTGCCCTGCGCCGTCGACAGCGCGATCCGTCCGGTCTGGGACGGCGCCTTCATCGCCGCCCCGGCCTACCCGCTGCAATGCTCGCCGGGCGACAACCTGGCCCTGCACCTGGCCATGGAGCGGGTGCCCCGCGGCAGTGTGCTGGTGGTGGGCACCGACAATTTCATCGCCGGTTACTGGGGCGAAGTGCTCACCGTGGCCGCCGAAGCGGCCGGCGTGGTCGGGCTGGTGATCGACGGCGGCGTGCGCGATATCGCCGCCCTGAAAAAGCGCCGGTTCCCGGTCTTCGCCCGCGGTATCTCGGTCAAGGGCACCCTCAAGGCCAGCGCGCCCTCGGTGGGTCGTCCGTTCAATTTCAATGGTGCCTGGGTCGCGCCGGGCGACCTGCTGGTGGCCGACGATGACGGCGTGATCGTCATTCCCCAGGCCGACGCCGCCCGCACCCTGGCCGCAGGCGAGGCCCGCGCCCACAAGGAGGCGCAGATGATGCAGGCGCTGAGCGAAGGCCGCTCGACCCTGGAACTGATGAACCTGACCGAGTGGAGAAGCCGCGCATGAGTAACGATATCCAGCGCCTCAACCAGCGCCTGGCCAGTGCCCGGCCTTCGGCGACCTACCGCATCATGGATCGGGTGGCGGAACGCCGGGCGCAAGGCGCGCAGATCATCTCGCTGTGCGCCGGCGAGCCGGACTTCGACACCCCCGAGCACATACGCCAGGCCGCCATACAGGCCATCGAGAGCGGCCATACCCGCTACACCCAGGTGGCCGGCGTGCGTGCGCTGCGCGAAGCGGTGGCCGCCAAGTTCCGCGACGAAAACCGCCTGGAAGCAGGCTGGCAGGACAGCATCGTCAGCAATGGCGGCAAGCAAGTGATCTACAACGCCCTGGCCGCGACCCTGAACGACGGCGATCAAGTGATAGTCCCGGCGCCCTACTGGGTCAGCTACCCGGAGATGGTCCAGTTGTGCGGCGGCACGCCGAACATCGTCACCTGCGACGCCGCGAGTGGCTTCAAGCTGACCCCGGCGGCCCTGGCCGCGGCAATCAGTCCGCGAACCCGCTGGTTGATCCTCAACTCGCCCTCCAACCCGACCGGCGCGGTGTACAGCCGCGGCGAACTCCAGGCCCTGGCCGAGGTGCTGCTGGCCCAGCCGCAGGTGCTGATCCTCGCGGACGACATCTACGAGCACCTGATCTTCGACGACCAGCCGTTCCATACCCTGGCCCAGGTCGAGCCGCGCCTGGCCGCGCGCACCCTGACCATGAACGGTGTGTCCAAGGCCTACGCCATGACCGGCTGGCGCATCGGTTTCGCCACGGGTCCGCGCTGGCTGCTGGACGCCATGGAAAAACTCCAGGGCCAACAGACCTCCGGCGCCAGCGCCATTTCCCAGCAGGCGGCGCTGGCCGCGCTGAGCGGCCCCAAGGACTTCATCCAGCACAGCCGCGCGGTGTTCCAGCGCCGCCGCGACCTGATGGTCGAGTTGCTCAACGACACGCCCGGGCTGCACTGCGCCCGGCCGGCCGGGGCGTTCTATGCCTTCGCCAGCTGCGCCGGGCTGATCGGGCGCACCTCGCCCGGCGGGCGTTTACTGGCCAGCGACGAGGACGTGGCCCACGCCCTGCTCGACGAAGCCGATGTCGCGGTGGTGCATGGCAGCGCCTTTGGCCTGGGCCCCTACATTCGCATCGCCTATGCCCTGGACGATCGATCGTTGCGCCAGGCCTGCGAGGCCATCCGCCGCTTCTGCAGCGCCGTGACGTAACGCTGCGCAAGCGCCTGCCTTACCCCCGGGAATCCCGGCCTCGCGCCGGGATTTTCCTGTCAACTGCTGCACCGCATGCAGCAGTCAAATGCAAACAGACCAGATTGTTGAGCCTGTAGCACAGCCCTATCCTCGTTTCCTACACCCTGCGCCCTACCGCAAAGCTTCCAAGGAGATCGAGCATGCTCACCCGCGTACAGCTTCACCAAGTCGGCGCCCCCCAGGTCCTGCAGTTCGAGCAGGTGCAAGTCCAGGCGCCCGGTGCCGGCGAGGTCTGGCTGGAGCAGACGGCCATCGGCGTCAATCCACTGGACCTCAGCCAGCGCAGCGGCGCGGTGCCGGTTGCCCTGCCCTGCGGGCTCGGGCTGGAGGGCGCGGGGCTGGTCAAGGTGATCGGCCCTGGCGTCACCCAGGTCCAGGTGGGCGACCGCGTCGCCTATGCCACCGGGCCCCTCGGCGCGTATGCCAGCGCCCGCCTGTACCCGGCCGAGCACCTGGTCAAGCTGCCGCCGGCGCTGGCCTCGGACGCCGCCGCGGCCCTGCTGTTCAAGGGCATCACCGCCCAGTACCTGCTCAAGACCACCTACCCCGTCGGCCCTGGCACCCGGGTGCTGATCTATGGCGCCGCCGGGGCCCTGGGCCAGTTGATGGTGCCTTGGGCCAAGCACCTGGGGGCCACGGTCATCGGCGTCGTCTCCAAGGCGCAAAGCATCGAGCGGGCCCGGGCCGCCGGTTGCGACGAGGTGCTGGTGTTCGACGCCGCGACCCTCGCCCAACAGGTCGTCGAGGTCACTCAAGGGCACAAGGTCGATGTGGTGTACGACCCGATCGGCCGGGTGTCCTTCGAAGCCTCCCTCGACAGCCTGCGTCCCCGCGGCCTGCTGGTGTCCTTCGGCGCGGCGTCGGGCGCTCCGGAGGCGGTGCAGGTCGGCATGCTCAACACCAAGGGCTCGCTATTTCTCACCCGCCCGTCCCTCGCCGCCCACACCGCCAGCGCCAGCGAGTACCAGGCGCGCGCCGCCGATGTGCTGGACGCCTTCGCCACGGGTATCATCCAGCCGCGGATCTGGCAGCGTTACCCCTTGGCCGACGTGGCCCAGGCCCACGCCGACCTGCACGACGGACGCGCGCAAGGCGCCATCGTGCTGATACCTTGAAGCCGATCCTTTCCGTCCCTTCCGGCCATTTGGCCGCACCACGAGGCAGCCCAGGCACATGGATCCGTTCGACAGCCGACAGGCCGATGAACTCGCCACCTTGATGGCGCTCTTCGAGCACGGCTCTTTCGCCGCCGCCGGGCGGGCCTTGCAGCGCCACCCTTCGGTGCTGTCCAAGCGCCTGGCGGCGCTGGAAAGCCGCCTGGGCATTCGCCTGGTGCAACGCACCACCCGGCAATTGCGCTTCACCGACGAAGGCGCGCGGCTAGTGGAGCGCTTGCGACAGGCGGCGGGCCTGATCAGCGCAGCCGAACACGAAGCCTCCCAGGGCGCCGCGCAGATCCGCGGGCGCCTGCGCCTGGCCTTGCCGGCCGCCATGGGCCGGCGCTGGCTCAGCCCGATCCTCGCCGAGTTCGCCCTGGCCCATCCCGGGGTGACGCTGGAGACCGAGTATTCGGACCGTTTCGTCGACATCGTCGGCGAAGGTTTCGACGCGGCGATCCGCATCGGCGAACTGGCCGACAGCCAGCTGGTGGCGCGTAAACTCTGTGCGCACCGGCGCATCCTCTGCGCGTCGCCCGACTACCTGCAACGCCATGGCGAACCGCGGCTGCCCGCCGATCTTGCCAGCCACAACTGCCTGGGCTTTACCGGCCTGCGTTCCTGGCCCGACTGGCGGCTGACCCGCCAGGGCCGGCTGGAAACCGTGCGTATCCACGGCACCTTGCAGAGCAACGACAACGAAGCACTGCTGGCCGCGGCCCGGGCCGGCGTCGGCATTCTTGCCGGCGGCGACTGGCTGATGAACCAGGACCTCGCCTCGGGGCATCTGGTCCGGGTGCTGCCGCAGTGGCAGCTGGACAGCGACTCGGGGATCTTCCTGCTGCGCCCGTCGGCGCGCTTCAGCAGTGCCACCACCCAGGCCTTCAAGCACTGGATCGAGGCGCGCTTTGCCCAGGGCGCGCCCTGGGAAACGCCGGCCAGGGAAGAGCCGTAGCAGCGTTCACAGCGAGGCGACGATGAACTCCCGCAGCCATTGATGGGCCGGGTCGCGGTGGCAGCGCTCGTGCCAGAGCATGGCCATGTCATAACCCGGGACTTCCAGCGGCGGCTCGACCACCTTCAGCGCCGGGTTGTCGCGCACCAGGCGCGACGGCAGCATCGCCACCAGGTCGGTGCTCGCCAGCGCCGAGAGGACAAACAGAAAATGCGGCACCGACAGCACCACCCGGCGCGTCAGGCCCACCTCGCCCAGCGCGCTGTCGGTGGCGCCGTGGAAACCGCCGCCATCGGGCGACACCACCACATGTTCCAGCTTGGCGAACTGCGCCAGGCTCGGGCGTCGTTGCAGGCGCGGCCCACCAGCACGTAACGCTCGCTGAACAGCACGCGGCGGCGCAGCCCCGGCGGCGAGTCCTCGCTGGTGTGCAGGGCCAGGTCGATGATGCCCTGCTCAGCCTGCTGGACCAGACGCCCCGGCTCCAATTCGAGCACCGCCAGCCGGGTTCCGGGGGCCGCCGCGCGCAAGCCGGCCAGCGCCGGCAGGATCACCGTCGACTCGCCGTAGTCGGACGCCGACACGCTCCAGGTATTGGCCGCCGCGCCCGGGTCGAACGGGCTGGCCGGCGACACCGCCAGCTCCAGGGCCTCCAGCGCCCGGCGCAACGGCTCGCGCAACTCGTCGGCCCTAGCGGTGGGCCGCATGCCGCGCGGGCCCGGCAGCAACAACGGGTCGCCGAAAATCTCCCGCAGCTTGGCCAAATGCACGCTGACCGAGGGTTGCGACAGGTTCAGGCGTTGCGCCGCGCGGGTCACGTTGTGCTCGGCGAGCAGCACATCCAGGGTCAGCAGCAGGTTGATGTCCAAGCGCCTTAAATTATTCACGACAATACCTGGGATATTAGATATTCATTTCCAATATACCTGGCAGCGACCGATCCTGCTGTCTCCCGACATTGGAGACCCTGTGATGAATGTACTTCTGGTGTATGCCCACCCCGAACCCCGCTCCTTGAACGGCTCGCTCAAGGACTTCACGATCAAGCGCCTGGGGGCCGCCGGCCACGCGGTCCAGGTTTCGGACCTGTATGCGATGGACTGGAAGGCGCCGCTGGATGCCGACGACAGCCTGGGCCGGGCGGACAACAGCCGCTTCGATCCGTCCCTGGACTCCAAGCGCGCCTTCGAAGAAGGCCTGCAGTCGGCGGACATCGCCCGCGAGCAGGAAAAACTGCTCTGGGCCGACACCGTGCTGCTGCAATTTCCCCTGTGGTGGTTCTCCATGCCGGCGATTCTCAAGGGCTGGGTGGAACGGGTCTACGCCTATGGTTTTGCCTATGGCGTGGGCGAGCATTCGGATGCGCGCTGGGGCGACCGCTACGGCGAAGGCACCCTGACGGGCAAGCGGGCGATGCTGATCGTCAGCGCCGGCGGCTGGGAATCCCACTATGGCCCGCGGGGCATCAACGGGCCGATGGACGACCTGCTGTTCCCGATCCACCACGGCATCCTCTATTACCCGGGCTTCGACGTGCTGCCGCCCTTCGTGATCTACCGCACCGGGCGCATCGACGCGGCGCGTTTCGCCACGATCTGCGACCAGCTCGGGCAGCGCCTCGACCAGCTGCAACAATCCGCGCCCATCGCCTTCCGCCCACAGAACGCCGGCGCCTACCGGATCCCGGAGCTTACCTTGCAGCCGGAGATCGCCACCGGCCAGCAAGGCTTCGCCGCCCACCTGATATAGGCCGTGCGCTCACTGCCAGCCGCCGCCCAGCACCTTGTACAGGGTCACCCGGTTACTCTGCTCGGTCAGGCGCAGGCTGATCAGGTCCTGCTCCGCGCTGTACAGCGAACGCTGGGCGTCCAGGGCTTCGAGGTAGCTTTGCGAGCCACCGCGATACAGCGCGTCGGCCAGTTCGAAGCTTTTGCGGCTGGCGTCGGTCAGGGCCTGCTGGGCGTCCAGGCGTTCAGCCAGGGTGCTGCGTTCGGCCAGGGCATCGGCAACTTCCTTGAAGGCGCTCTGCACGGTCTGCTGGTAGGTCTGCACCTGGATCTCGCGCTCGACCTTGGCCGCGTCCAGGGTCGCACGGTTACTGCCGGCGTCGAACAGCGGCAGGCTGATGCTCGGGGCGAAGGTCCAGGCGCCGCTGCCGGCCTTGAACAACCCGGACAGCGCCGAACTCGCCGAGCCGGCGTTGGCGGTCAGGCTGATGCTGGGAAAGAACGCCGCCCGCGCCGCGCCGATATCGATGTTCGCCGACTTCAGCGTATGTTCCGCCGCCAGCACGTCGGGACGGCGTTGCAACAGGCTGGACGGCAACTCGTCCGGCACCCGCACCAGCAGCGCCGCCGATTGCAGGCTGGCGCCGGGCAGCAGCTCGTCGGGGATCTCGCTGCCCACCAGCAGGCGCAGCGCGTTGCGGTCCTGGAGGATCTGGCTGGCGTACACCGCCGCATCGCCGCGGGCCGACTCCACGGTGGTCTGCGCCTGGGCCAGGGCCAGTCCGGAGGAACCGCCCAACGCATGGCTACGTTGGGTCAGCTCGTAGGTCGCCTGCTGGCTGCGCAGGGTCTCCTGGGCCAGGCGCAACAGCTCGTTGTCCGCCGCCAGGGTCAGCCAGGCCGTGGCCACCTCGGCCACCAGGCTGATCTGCGTGCTGCGCCGGGTTTCGGCCAGCGACAGGTAGTCTTCCAGCGCCTCGTCCTTGAGGTTGCGCAACCGGCCGAATACATCCAGCTCGTAACTGCTCAGGCCCAGTTGCGCGCTGTAGTCGTGGCTGGTGCTGGCCACGCCCGTGCCGGATGTCGAGCCCGGCGTGCGGCTGTGGGTGCCGCTGACCCCGGCATCGATCGCCGGGAACAGCGCCGCGCGCTGGATGCGGTACTGCGCCTGGGCCTTTTCGATATTCAGACTGGCCAGGCGCAGGTCGCGGTTGTTGGCCAGGGCCAGGGCCTGCAAGCGCGTCAGGCGGCTGTCGGTGAAGAACTGCTGCCAATGGATATCGGCGGCGGCCTCCCCGGTGGATGCCTTGCTGCCCGGCAACCATTGCTCGGCAACCGGCGCCTCGGGGCGCTGGTACTCGGGCGCCAGATTGATGCAGCCACCGAGCAGCGCCAGGGCAGGCACCAGGGCCCAACGAAATTTGATCATGCGTCACCTGTTGCAGCGGGTTGAGTGGAGGGGGTGGAAGCACGGGTAAAGCGGCGACGGATCAGCACGAAGAACAGCGGCACGAAGAAGATCCCCAGCACCGTGGCGCTGAACATGCCGCCCAGCACCCCGGTGCCGATAGCCCGGCGTCCGGCCGAACCGGCGCCGGAGCTCAAGGCCAGGGGCAGCACGCCAAACATAAAGGCCAAAGAAGTCATGAGGATCGGCCGCAGGCGCTGGCGCACCGCGGTCAGGGTCGCCTCCAGCAGGCTGGCGCCCTGCTCTTGCAGGTGTTTGGCGAACTCGACGATCAGGATCGCGTTCTTCGCCGACAGCCCCACGGTGGTCAACAGCCCCACCTGGAAGTACACGTCGTTGCTCAGCCCACTGAACCGGGTCGCCAGCACCGCCCCGACCACGCCCAGGGGCACCACCAGCATCACCGAGAACGGCACTGACCAACTTTCGTACAAGGCCGCCAGGCAGAGGAACACGAACAGAATCGAAATCCCGTAGAGCAACGGCGCCTGGGAGCCGGACAGGCGCAGTTGATAGGACTGCCCGGTCCACTCATAGCCGATACCCTCGGGCAGTTGCTTGACGATGGACTCGACCACGTCCATGGCCACCCCGGAACTCACCCCCGGCGCCGGATCGCCCACCACCTCCAGGGAGGAGATGCCGTTGTAGCGTTCGAGCAACGGCGAACCGTAGCTCCAGGCGCTGCTGGCGAAAGACGAGAACGGCACCATTTCATCGTTGGCGTTACGCACGAACCAATGGTCCAGGTCTTGCGCCTGCATCCGCGCCGCGGCCTCGCCCTGCACATAGACCTTCTTCACCCGCCCCTGGTTGAGGAAGTCGTTGACGTAGGTGCCGCCCAGTGCCGTGGACAGGGTGCTGTTGATGTCGCTGGTGCTCAGGCTCAGGGCTCCGGCCTTGCGATCGTCGATGCTGACCTTGAGCTGCGGCGTGTCGTCCAGGCCGTTGCTGCGGACCCCGAGCAGGCGCGGGTCCTGCTGCGCCAGCTGAATGAACTGCTCGCGAGACGCCACCAGGGCGTCGTGGCCCAGGCCGGCGAGGTCCTTGAGCTGCAGGTCGAAGCCCGAGCTTTGCCCCAGGCCGCGCACCGCTGGCGGCTGCATGACGAATACATTGGCATCGCCGATGCTCGCCAGCGCCAGGGTCGCGCGTTGGGCAATCGACGCCGAGTCTTGGCCGGCGCCCAGGCGCTGGCTCCAGTCCTTGAGCTTGATAAAGGCGCGGCCGGTGTTCTGGCTGTTGCCGCCCATGCCCAGGCCGCTGATGCTGATCAAAGCCTCGACCTCCGGCTGTTCGAGCATGTAACTCTCGAACTGTTTCATCACCGCCTGGGTGCGACTGTCAGTGGCGCCCACCGGCAGCTGGATCTGCGCCATCAGGGTGCCCTGGTCTTCGTCCGGCAGGAACGAAGTCGGCAGATTGACATAGCCGACACCCATGACCAGCAGGAGCACCCCGTACAGCAGAAGGCTGCTACGGCTGCGTTGCAGGATGCCGCCGACCAGCCGCTGATAAGCCTGGGCGCTGCGCTCGAAATGGCGGTTGAACCAGCCGAAGAAACCCCGCTGCGGTCCATGCCCCTGGGCATCGGTTGGCTTGAGCAACGTCGCGCACAGCGCCGGGGTCAGAGTCATCGCCACCAGCACCGAGAGCAGCATGGCCGAGACGATGGTCACCGAGAACTGCCGGTAGATAACCCCGGTGGAACCGCCGAAAAACGCCATGGGAATGAACACCGCGCTGAGCACCAGGGCGATGCCGATCAACGCGCTGGTGATTTCCGCCATCGACTGGCGCGTGGCCTCCAGGGGCGGCAGCCCTTGCTCGACCATCACCCGCTCGACGTTCTCCACCACCACGATGGCGTCGTCCACCAGCAGGCCGATGGCCAGGACCATGGCGAACATGGTCAGGGTGTTGATCGAATAGCCGAGCAGCGCCAACACGCCGAAGGTACCCAGCAGCACCACCGGCACGGTGATCGCCGGGATCAGCGTGGCCCGAAAGTTCTGCAGGAACAGGAACATGATCAGCACCACCAGGACGATGGCTTCGCCGAGGGACTTGACCACCTCCTCGATGGACAGACTGACAAAGGGCGTGGTGTCGTAGGCGATGACGTTCTTCAGTTGCATCTGCGCCGGGTAGAACTGTTCCAGTTCCTTGAGCTTGGCCTTGACCGCGTCGCCGACGCTCAGGGCGTTGGCCCCGGTCGCCAGTTTGATGCCCATGGCCGAAGCAGGCCGGCCATTGAGCGCCGAACTCATGTCATAGCTTTCGCTGCCCAGTTCGACTCGCCCCACATCGCTCAGCAGCACCACCGCGCCGTCGCTGGACGACTTGACCACCACATTGCGGAACTCGTCCTCGGTCTGCAGCTTGCTGCGCGCGGTAATGGTCGCGTTCAGTTGCTGCCCGGGCACCGCCGGCATGGCGCCCAACTGCCCGGCGGAGACTTCGGTGTTCTGCGCCTCCAGGGCTGCGCTGACGTCGGACGGCATCAGGGCATATTTCTCCAGCTTGGCCGGGTCCAGCCAGATGCGCATGGCGTAGCCCGAGCCCAGGGTCTGCACCTCGCCGACGCCATCGATCCGGCTGATCTGGTCAAGCAAGGTGCTGGAGATGTAGTCGCCGATCTGGGTGCCGGTGACGCTCTCGTCGTCCGAGGCCAGGGCGGCGATCATCAGGAAGTCCGAACCGCCCTTGGTCACGGTCAGGCCTTCGCTCTGCACCGACTGAGGCAGGCGCGACTCGGCTTGCTGCAGCTTGTTCTGCACCTGCATCTGCGCCACGTCCGGGTCGGTGCCGGCGGCGAAGGTCAGGTTGATGCTGGCGCTGCCCGCCGAGCTGCTGGTGGCCGACATGTAGGTCAGGTTGTCCAGGCCGGTCAGCTGCTGCTCGATGACCTGGGTCACCGAGTCTTCCACGGTCTTGGCCGAGGCACCGGTGTAGGTGGCGGAGATCCGCACCGTCGGCGGCGCGATGTCCGGGTACTGTTCCAGGGGCAACTGGCTGATGGACAAGGCCCCGGCGAGCATGATGACGATGGCGATGACCCAGGCAAAAATCGGTCGGTCGATAAAGAAACGCGCCATGCTCAACCCTCCTGCGCCAGGGCGGTGGACGGTGCCTGCGGCACACGGCTGCGGGTACCGGTGCCGTTGTTCTGCGCCACCACCGCGGCGCCAACCCGGACCTTCTGCCCGCCCTCGACTATCAGTTGATCACCAGCGCTGAGGCCGGCCGTCACCCACCACTGGTTGCCCACCGCGCGGTCGATGGTCACCTGGCGTTGCTCGACCTTGCCTTCGACCACCACCAGCACCGAGGTCATGCCACTGGCGCTACGGCTCACTGCCCGTTGCGGAATCAGGATCGCCTGTTCGTCGCGGGCCTGCTCCAGCACCGCCCGCACGTACATGCCCGGCAGCAGCAGGCGCTCCGGGTTAGGGAACACGGCACGCAGGGTCACGGTGCCGGTACCCTGGCTGACGCTGACCCCGCTGAACTTCAGGCGGCCCTCATGGGCATAGGTGCTGCCGTCGTCGAACTTGAGGCTGACGGGCATTTCATCCGCTGCGTTGCCTTGCAGCGCGCCGCTGGCCAGGTCGCGCTTGAGGCGCAGCAGCTCGGTGGTGGACTGGGTGACATCGACATAGATCGGGTCCAGTTGCTGCACCGTGGTCAGCGCCGTGTCCTGGTTGGCCACCACCAGGGCCCCGGGAGTCACGGTGGAGGTTTCGATGCGCCCGCCGATGGGCGAGCCGATGCGGGTATAGGCCAGGTTGATGCGCGCCGTCTCGACGCCGGCCTGGGCCACCTGCAGCTCGGCCTGGGCAGTCAACAGGCTGGCCTGGGCGTCTTCGTTGTCCTGCTGGCTGATGGCATCGATCTTCGCCAGTTGGGCATCGCGGGTAGCGGTGACCTGGGCCGACTTCAGGGTGGCGCGGGCCTTGGCCAGGGTGGCCTGGGCTTCCGCCAGGGCCGCCTTGTAGCTGGCGGCATCCAGCTGGTAGAGGCTGTCCCCGGCCTTGACCTCGGCGCCTTCGACGAACAGCCGCTTCTGGACAATGCCGCCGACCTGGGGGCGGATCTCGGCCACCAGGAACGCCTGAGTGCGCCCCGCCAGCTCGGTGCTCAGGGCCTGGCTTTGCGGCTGCACGGTGATCACCGAGACCTTGGGGACCTCGGCGGCGGCTTCGGGCGCCGCTGGCGAACAACCGCTCAACACCAACAGCAGCATCAGGGAAACGATGACCGCGGCGGTCACCAGGGATTTGGCGAAAAGTTTGGTCGACATAAATGCCTCTGCAAAACGGGATGGCTTGTGCCTGTCCGCCATGCTGCGAAGCAAATGTGCAGGAAAATTGAAGATTACCCGGCGACCTTGAATCTTTGCCGCGCCGGGGCCTAAATGAGCGGGCCATTCCTCCAGCCCCGCGAGCCCATGAAACTGAGTATCTCCACCAAACTGTTCGGCGCCGTCCTGGCCAGCGTGCTATTCGTCATCCTGAGCATGGGCCTGGCCACCGGCTGGAGCTTCGGCCGTGGCTTCCTCGGCTACCTCAACGAACAGGCGCTGCAACGCATGGAGCCAGTGCTGCCGCGCCTGGCCCAGGCCTACGCGCAGGCAGGTGACTGGGAATTCATCCGCGACAACCCCGACCGCTGGTTCGACATCATGCGCCCGGGACCCAAAGAGCAATCGCAGATCCGCAAGCTGAAACTGCCGCTGACCTCGGACCTGACCGGCGCGCTGTTTCGCATTGCCCTGCTGGACCGCGACAAGCAGCTGGTGATCGGCTATGCGGCGATCGCCGACGATGCCCTGCTGCGGCCGATCGAGGTGGCCGGCAGCACGGTCGGCTGGCTGGCGGTATCGCCGTTCCAGAGTGTCAGCGAAGCCGGCGGCGAACGTTTCTTCCAGTACCAGCTGCGCACCAGCCTGGCGGTGGGCGTGGCCTCGCTGCTGCTGGCGATGCTGATTGCCTGGTGGATTTCGCGCGCCCTGCTCGACCCGGTCAAGCGCGTGGCCGCGGCCACCCACCGCCTGGCTGCCGGGGAGTACAGCAACCGGGTGGCCGTGGCCTCCAACGATGAAGTCGGCCAACTGGCCCGCGACTTCAATCTGTTGGCCTACACCCTGGAGCGCAACGAACAAATGCGCCGCGAACTCATGGCCGATGTCTCCCACGAGCTGCGCACCCCGCTGTCGGTGTTGCGTGGCGAACTGGAGGCCATCGAGGACGGCGTACGCAAGCTCGACCGGCACTCGATGCAATCGCTGCAAAACGAAGTGGGCATGCTCAGCAAGCTGGTGGACGACCTGTACGAGCTGTCCCTGGCCGACGTCGGCGCCCTCACCTACCGCAAGAGCGAGTGCTCGCTCAACGAGCTGCTGCAGGCCAGCGTGGCGATGTTCCAGGAGCGCTGCCAGGCCGCACGGCTTGAGGTCGAGTTGAAACTGCCGGAGCGGCCGATGCAGCTGGACGCCGACCCCAAGCGCCTGCAACAACTGTTCGCCAACCTGCTGGAAAACACCCTGCGCTACACCGATACCGGCGGCCAGCTGCGCATCCGCGCCTGCGTCGAGGGCGATAACCTGCGGGTCGATTTCATCGACTCCGGCCCCGGGGTCGACGCCGAACAACTGCCGCGGCTGTTCGAGCGCTTCTACCGTGGCGAGGCCTCGCGCAACCGCGCCAGCGGCGGCGCCGGCCTGGGCCTGGCGATCTGTCGCAGCATCGCCCTGGCCCACGGCGGCAGCCTCGACGCCGATCACTCGCCCCTGGGCGGCCTGTGGCTGACCCTGCGCCTGCCCGGCAAGGCTGAAGCATGAGCACCGGACAACCGATCCTGATCGTCGAAGACGAACCGAAACTCGCCGCCTTGCTGCGCGACTATCTGGATGCCGCCGGCTACCCCAGCCTGAGCCTGGACAACGGCCTGGACGTGGTGCCAGCGGTACGCGCCCACCGGCCGCGACTGATCCTGCTCGACCTGATGCTGCCCGGGCGCGACGGCCTGGAGGTGTGCCAGGAGCTGCGGCGGTTCAGCGAAGTGCCGATCATCATGATCACCGCCCGGGTCGAGGAAGTGGACCGCCTGCTGGGCCTCGACCTGGGCGCCGACGACTACATCTGCAAGCCCTTCAGCCCGCGTGAAGTGGTGGCCCGAGTCAAGGCCATCCTGCGCCGCAGCCCGCAACTGACGGCACTCGCACAGGCCCGCCTGCAGATCGACGAAGAGCGCTACCGCGCCTCGTTCGACGGTATCGCCCTGGACCTGACCCCGGTGGAGCTGCGCCTGCTCAAGACCCTGGCCGCCGCCCCGGGCCGGGTGTTCTCCCGCGACCAGTTGCTCGACCGCCTGTACTCCGACCACCGGGTGGTGACCGACCGCACCGTCGACAGTCACGTGCGCAACCTGCGGCGCAAACTGGCCCAGGCCTGCCCCGGGGAAGACCCGATCCAGTCGTTGTACGGAGTGGGTTACAAACTCGAACTGGGCGCGCTGCCGGGCTGAGCAATCGCGCCAAGCCGGGGTATCCTGCGCAGCCGAGAATTTCGAAGGCGCACAACATGCCCCGACTCCAGCGGCTGGACATTGACCTGAACGCGGTGACCAGCACCGCCGAACTGCACGCCACCCTGCGCGAGGCCCTGGGCTTCCCCAATGGGTACGGCGCCAACTGGGACGCCTTCTGGGACGCCATCAGCGGCCTGGTGGAAATGCCCGTGCAGCTGAAATTCCATGGCTGGGACGAGCTGGCCACGCGCTTGCCGAGGGATGCCCGGCTGCTGCGGCAATGCCTGGACGAAATGAAAACCAGTACCCGCAACTCGCGGCAGGAGTGACGTTCGGCTAGGCGGTGATCTTGTGGCCCGGCACAGTCCGGGCAATCGAGTGTCGACCGACCGCACACCTGTAGCCGCTGCCGAAGGCTGCGATCGGCCGGTACGGCCGTGACGATCCGGCGGACCGGCGCCGCCTGATCTATTGCCATCGCGGGCAAGCCTCGCTCCTACTTCTACAGGAGCACGCCAGCCCCGCATCCCTTCAGAAGTCAGCAATCCGCTGCATAGATGACAGTCTTTCCGCTGTTGGTGGCCGCGGGCCGGCGGGTGAAATAGGTATCGCCTTCGTCGGTGTGGATCTCGTACTCCACCTTGCTGGCGACGCGTCCCGAGGGGTCGGCATGCTTGATGATCTTCAGCACCCGCTGGAACTTCAGGCTCTGGGTGCCATTCTGCGCGGGGCCCGTGAGCACGTTGACCGTTTGAAACCAGCCCTGGCCCTTCTTGTTCAACACCAGGGTCCGGGTCAGCGCCTCGAAACGCTCCAGACGGGTGAACCCCCAGAGTGTCTGCTCCTCCACCACCTTGCCGGGGGCGCTGGAACCGGTGAACACGAACAGGTTGATGGCCGGATTGTCCTCACAGAAGAAGTCGTAGGGCACCAGCCCATCGACCATTTTCTTGCCGGAAACGAATCCCTTTTTATGCACCAGAAACATCGCCACCTCCACTCAATGGCCCCGCCAGAACAGCAAAAACGCTGAAGTACGCTTGAGCCGCAAGTCTACTGAGGGGCGACGTACAGGGCCGTCAAGGCAGTGTAATTTCGTGTAAAGATCAGGCCCGTCGAGGCAGGCGGATCGCCACGGCCAGCCCGGTGCCCGGCTCGTTGTGGGCCTCGATGCTGCCACCGTGCAGCTCCACAGCCCTGGCGGCGATCGCCAGGCCCAGGCCGAAACCGCTGGCCGCCTCGCCCGGGCCACGCTCGAACGGCTGAAAAATACTCTGCAAGCGCGTGCTTTCGACGCCAGGGCCTTGGTCGATGATGCGCACGATCAGGCACTGGCCGGGCAGATCGCTGCGCGCGCTGACCTGGACCCCGGTTCCCGCCGCGGTATGGCGCACCGCATTGCGAATAACGTTCTCGAAACAGCGATACAGCAGCTCGCCGTTGCACCGGCTGACAAAATCCGGACAGGCCTGCAGACTGACCTGACAGCTTTTCATGCCTGCCTCGAACCGCGCGTCTTCGACTATCACCGCCAGCAACTCGATGATATCCAGCGGCTCGCTCTCGATGCTCTCGGGCCGGCCCTGAAGGCGCGCCAGGGTCAACAGCGCTTCGATCAGCGTGTCCATGCGCTCCGACTCGCGCTCGATGCGCCCAAGCATTTCCTGGCGTACCGGGTCCTGCTGCAACAGGCCAATGGCCGCCTGCATGCGGGTCAAGGGCGAGCGCAGTTCGTGGGAAATGTCATGCAGCAGATGTTGCTGGGCCTCCACCAACAGTTTCAACTGATTGGCCATGCGGTCGCAGTCTTCGGCCAGGTCGACGATTTCATCGCGGCGCGAGCCCATCATCGGCTTGACCCGGGTCTCGAAACGCCCCTGGGCGACGTCGCCCATCGCCCGTCGCAGATAGGCCAGTGGCCAGGCCAGGTAATAGGCCATGTAAGCACTGAACAGCGCGCTCATCAGCGTACCGATCAACAGCGGAATCAAACGCCCCGGCGGTCGGCGGTGATCGCCAGGCACCAAGGAAGACCTGAGCGAAAGCCTGAGCCCTTCCTTGCTGACCAGCGTCTTTTCATAGGCCAGGTGCGCGACTGGCGATCCGGCCAACAGTTGGCCGCTGCTGTCATAGACGCCAATGGCCTGGTCCGGCGGGTGCTGCCAGACCGTCAACAGCTGCCTGCCGGAATCGATGCCGTACTGTTGCAGCAACTGCTCCTCGCTGGCCAGGATCGCTTCCAGATGCGGATCTCCGGGAACGAAGCTGCCCAGCAGCAGGATGCCCAGCCCGACCAGGAAGGTCAGGCTGGTGGCCAGCCAGAAAGCCAGGAACAGTTTCCAGAACAGCCGGCTGGGCTTCATCATCCGGCGATCAACAGGTAGCCCAGGCCACGCACGCTCTGAATCCAGGCCTTGGTATCGGGGCGCGGGCCAAGCTTCTGGCGAATGCTGCTGATATGCACATCGATACGCCGGTCGTAGCGGGTCAAGGGACGCCCCAGGGCCTTGAGCGACAGGTCCTGTTTGCTCACCACCTGCCCCGCGCAACGGGCCAGCTCTTCGAGCAGGCTGAACTCGGTGCTGGTCAGCTCCAGCTCGCTGCCCTGCCATTGGGCCTGGCGCTTGCCGGGCCACAGGGCCAGGGTGCCGGTCCTGATCACCTCCTTGGTCGGCGGCTCGGCCGGCTGCACCCGGCGCATGATCGCCCGCAAGCGCGCCACCAGTTCGCCCGGCGAGCTGGGCTTGGGCACGTAGTCGTCGGCGCCCAGTTCCAGGCCGGTGATCTTGTCGATGTTGTCACCACGGGCGGTGAGCAACACCACTGGGATCTGGCTGCTGGCACGGATGCGCCGAAGCACCTCGATGCCCGACAGGCGCGGTAGCATCACGTCCAGCACCACGATGTCGTAGCCTCCGGAAAGCGCCTGGGCCTCGCCCTCCTCGCCCGAGTGCACGGCGGTCGCCGCAAAACCTTCACGCTCCAGGTACTGGATGAGCATGCCAGTCAGTTCCTGGTCATCGTCGACGAGCAATACGCAAATCATGGCGAACTCTTGAAAGGGCACCGGCGCATTATCCCCTGCGCGCCATGCAGCGTCATCGCCCCAGGCCCAACCTTTACCTAACTTGACATTCGGTTAACCGCACCAAACACCCCGCACTCTTATGCTTGACCTCCACCCGCCAGGCCGCTGTGGGTTGTCCCGTCTGCGGCGGGTCATTCAAACGCGCCTGCGCTGCTTGTCGATGTGTCCTGGAAAAGATCCCGATGAATTTTTCGCGCCTGCTCTGCTCGGTTGCGCTGCTGCTCAATGCCACTCTGGCCCACGCCCAAGGTTTCAAAATCTCCGATATCCGGATCAACGGACTGCAACGGGTCTCCGCCGGCAGCGTGTTCGGCGCCTTGCCGCTGAACGTCGGCGACGAAGTCGATGACCAGCGTCTGGTGGAATCCACCCGCGCCCTGTTCAAGACCGGCTTCTTCCAGGACATCCAACTGGGGCGCGACGGTGACGTGCTGATCATCACCGTGGTCGAACGACCGTCGCTCTCCGGCATCGTCATAGAAGGCAACAAGGCGATTTCCACCGACGACCTGATGAAAGGCCTCAAGCAATCCGGCCTGGCCGAAGGCGAGATCTTCCAACGCGCCACCCTGGAAGGCGTGCGCAACGAACTGCAACGCCAATATGTCGCCCAGGGTCGCTACTCGGCCACGGTCGACGCCGAAGTACTGGCGCAGCCGCGCAACCGTGTACAACTGAAGATCGGCATCGACGAGGGCAGCGTGGCCGCCATCCAGCACATCAACGTGGTGGGCAACACGGTGTTCACCCAGCAGGAGCTGACCGATCAGTTCCAGCTCAAGACCAGCAACTGGCTGTCCTTCTTCAGGAACGACGACAAGTACGCCCGCGAGAAACTCTCCGGCGATCTGGAGCGCCTGCGCTCCTATTACCTGGACCGCGGCTACATCAACATGGACATCGCCTCGACCCAGGTTTCCCTAACCCCTGACAAGAAGTACGTGTACATCACGGTCAACATCAACGAAGGCCGGAAATACACGGTTCGCGAGGTCAAGCTCAGCGGCCAGCTGAAGGTGCCTGAAGAGCAGGTCCGGTCGCTGTTGCTGGTGGAAAAGGGCCAGGTGTTCTCGCGCAAACTGATGACCAGCACGTCCGAGCTGATCACCCGCAGGCTGGGCAACGACGGTTACACCTTCGCCAACGTCAACGGTGTACCACAGCCCCACGACGAGGATCACACCGTCGATATCACTTTCGTGGTCGACCCAGGCAAGCGCGCCTACGCCAACCGTATCAACTTTCGCGGCAATACCAAGACCGACGACAAGGTACTGCGCCGGGAAATGCGCCAGATGGAAGGCGGCTGGGCATCGACCTACCTGATCGACCAGTCCAAGACTCGCCTGGAGCGCCTGGGATTCTTCAAGGAGGTCAATGTCGAGACCCCGGCCGTGCCCGGGGTCGACGACCAGATAGACGTCAACTACGCGGTTGAAGAGCAGGCTTCCGGCTCGATTACCGCCAGTGTCGGTTTTGCCCAGAGCTCCGGCCTGATCCTCGGCGGCTCCATCACCCAGAACAACTTCCTGGGGACCGGCAACTACACCAGCCTGGGCCTGACCCGCTCGGAATACCAAAGCAAGTACAACTTCGGCTTCACCAACCCCTACTTCACCCCGGACGGCGTGAGCCTGGGCTACAACCTGTTCTACAGCAGCACCGACTACAACGATTACTACGATGACGGCGTCTCCTACTACTCCATCAACAGCTATGGCGCCGGCACCTCGCTGGGCTATCCGATCAACGAAACCTCGCGTCTGAACTTCGGCCTGACCGTGCAACACGACAGCATCGAGCCGGGCACCTACAGCGCCGACGAGATCTACGACTTCATCGAGCGCGAGGGCAAGGAATTCACCAACTTCAAGGCCAACCTCGGCTGGTCGGAATCGACCCTCAACCGCGGTGTGCTGGCCAGCCGCGGGCACTCGCAGAGCCTCAACCTGACGCTGACGGTGCCCGGCAGCGACCTGAGTTTCTACAAGCTCGACTACAGCGGGCAGGCCTTCCTGCCGCTCAGCAGCGCCACCTCGCTGCGTTTCCATACCAAGCTCGGTTATGGCAACGGCTACGGCTCGACCGACGGCCTGCCCTTCTATGAGAACTACACCGCCGGCGGCGAAGGCTCGGTGCGCGGCTTCGAAAGCGGCACCCTGGGCCCGCGCAACACCCCCGCCACCGGTACCTATGCCAGCGCCGGCCAGGCGTATTACTCCGACCGCGACACCGACGCCCTGGGCGGCAACATCCTGATCACCGGAGGCGTGGAATACCTGTTCCCGATGCCCTTCATCAAGGACAACAAGTCGGTGCGCACCTCGGTGTTCTGGGACGTCGGCAGCGTCTATTCGGACAAGTGCTACCTGAGCACCACCCAGGGTTGCGACGGCGTCGACCTCGCCCAGATGGCCAGCTCGGTGGGAGTCGGCGTGACCTGGTACAGCCCGCTCGGGCCCTTGAGCTTCAACCTGGCGTACCCGGTGCGCAAACCCGACAACGCCGACACCCAGGTATTCCAGTTCTCCATGGGGCAGACCTTTTGAACCGGCCTCAGGACTGCTGGCGCGTCCAGGCGTCCTGCTGGTCCTGCTTGACGATGTCGACGAAGTGCGCCGGCAGCAGGTTCCTGAAAGCCCCACCATCCGCCTCCACCACCTCGACCATCTTCGCCACCATTTCCTCGGGATCGTATTGCTCGAAGGGGAACTTCAGCCCGGAGTGATCGGTGAAGTGTTTCTGCGGGTCGTACCAGCTTTTCCAGGTTTCCATCATCCGGTCGTTGAAGCCGGTGGAATACGGCCCGGGGTTGATGGTCGCGACCTGGATGCCGAACTCCGCCAGCTCCATGTGCAGGGCCTCGGCGATGGACTCCAGGGCATGCTTGGAGGCGCAGTAGGCGCCGGTGAAGGGCCCGGTGAGCAGGCCGGCGATCGACGACACGAAGACGATCTTGCCCTTGCGCCGCTCGACCATCTGCCGCACGAAGCCCTGGGTCAGCTCCAGGTTGGCGAACACGTTGGTCTCGAACTGGGAGCGCAGGATATCCACCGGGATTTCCGCTATGGCGCCGGTCTCGGCGTCGCCGGCGTTGTTCAGCAGCACGTCGATGTCCCACTGCCAGGCATGGGCCCGGTCGCGGGCCGAGGTGATGTCGAGCTTCTCCACCCGCAGCTTGAGGTCCAGGCTGGCGGCGAGTTCGCGCAGTTCGGTGACCTGCGGGGTGATCTGCACCCCGGCGATCACTTCATGGCCGTTGGCTGCCAGGCGCAGCGCCACCGCACGACCAAAGCCCGAACCGGCGCCGGTGACCAGAATACGTTTTTTGCTCATCTTGGGTTCTCCAGGAGAATGTCGGGGGCCAGGGCTCAGAGGCAAGCCCGGGCGATGATGTCGTCTTCAACCGCGGTGCCGCCGGAGACGCCGATGGCGCCCAGGTAGCGCCCCGCCTGATCGACGATGGGCAGGCCACCGGCAAAGCTGGTCAAGCCGCCGTTGCTCTGCTCGATCGACCACAACGACTGCCCCGGCCCGGACAACGCGCCGAGTTCGGCGCTGGCGGTCCGGAACAGCGCCGAAGTCCGGGCCTTGCGCTGGGCCAGGTCGATCGCCCCCGGCACGGCGTCGTCCATGCGCACGAACGCCAGCAGGTTGCTGCCCGAATCGACAATGGCGATGCACACCGACAGCTGCATCTGCATGGCTTTGGCGATGCCTTTGTCGAGCATCTGCCGGGCGGGTTTGAGGGTGACGGGCCAGTGCATGGCGGGACTCCTTTGCGGTTGAAAAGAGTCTATGAAGCTCGTAGCTTTAAGAGAATCCACATTCCCCCTACAAGACTATTAAGTATTCCTAACAATGAGCCGACGCGATCCACTGGCCGGTCTGCACCTCTTCATGGCGGTGGTCGAGACCGGCAACTTCACCCGCGCCGCCGCCGTGCTGGGCGTGACCCCGGCGGCCGTGAGCCTGGCCATCAACCAACTGGAAAGCGAACTGCAGACCAGGCTGTTCCACCGCACCACCCGTGGCGTCAGCCTGACGGAGAGCGGCCAGCGCTTTCACGAAAGCAGCGAAGCCGGTTACCGCAGCCTGCTGCAGGCCAGGGAGGAGCTGGGGGAAACCCAGGGCGAGCCGTCGGGGCACCTGCGCATCAGTGCCTTGCATATGGCCAAGCACCTGATCGTCGCCCCGCTGCTCGAGGACTTCTTCCAGCGCTACCCCAGGGTCACCCTGGAAATACGCTACGAAGATCAGTTGGTGGACATCGTCAAGGAACAGCTCGACGCCGGTATCCGCCTGGCCGACGCCCTGCACCCGGGCATGCACGCGGTGCAGATCACCCCGCCGCTGCAATGCGCCCTGGTGGCCAGCCCGCAGTACCTGGCGCGCCACCCGGCGCCGCGCAGCATCGACGAGCTGCACCAGCATTGCTGTGTGCGCTTTCGTTTTCCCAGCAGCGGGCAGATGCACAAATGGCAGCTGCACGACGGCCAGCACGAGGTGAAGCTGGATGTGCCCGGGCGCTTCATCAGCACCGACACCCAGGCGGTGATCGAGGCCGCCCGCGCCGGAGTGGGCATTGCCCATGTGTTCATTCGCGAACGGATCGCCGACGACCTCGCCAACGGCCAGCTGGTGGAAGTCCTGCCCGGCACCTGCCAGCCGCTGCCGGCCATGTGGCTGTACTACGCCAACCGCCGGCACGTCCCGCCCAAGCTGCGCGCCCTGATCGAGGTGCTGCGGGACTGGAAGCAGTCGCTCGGGAGCGACAACCGCTAAAGCGGCGCAGAGGCTCAGGCCCGCGCCTGGACGCTCGGCACCAGCATGCGCACCAGGGAGTCGGCCGTGCTGCGCAAACGCTCCGGCTCCTGGTAGATGCGCTCCATCACCGCCAGCCCGCGGGTGAAGGTGACCATGACCTGCGCCGCTTCATTCGGCGCCAGGACCAGGTCGCCCCGGATTCGCTCGGCCGACAGCGCAGTGCTGATGGTCAGTTGCAGGGCGTCCAGCAGCTCGCGCAAGCGTTGCTGGATGCGTGGGCCGATGGTGTCGGCGTCGGTGGCCGTCTTGGTGGTCAGGCAGCCTTTGGCCGGTGTGCCGCTGGTCATGTTGCTGATCGCCACCTGGAAAAACCGCCGTAGCGCGGTTTCGGCATCCGCGGCCTCGAGGGCCTTGGCGGCGTTGCCCAAAAAGCGCGTGGCGTAGGCTTCGAACGCCAGCAGGAACAACGCTTCCTTGCCGCCGTAGGCATGGTACAGCGAGCCGCGCTGGACCTCGGCCGCCTCGGCCAGGTCGGCCATGGAGGTGGACTGCCAGCCCTTGCGCCAGAACACTTCAAGGACCGCCGACAACACTTTTTCTTCGTCAAACTGCCTGACACCCGCCATAAAAATCACTGCTCACATAATTGTTGACAACGTTGTCAAAGATACCAACACTGCGATCTTTGACAGCCTTGTCAATCATAGCCGATAGGCGCTGTCCGGTAAGCATGCTTGATGTACTGGTCCACGACTTTCGTTCCGCACCACGGAAGGAAGTCGGCTTCACCTGCGCAGTCACGCCCGGTAACAACGGTCGTGGGCGCGAGCGGTTTTCTCTTTTTACGTCAGGAAAAAGGAGTCTACGAAATGGTTTCGAACAGTCGTATCCAGTATGGCTACATCAACGTCATCGAGCCCTCCGAGCACAAGGGCGAGCTCACCCGCGACAAGGTCGAGCGCTTCACCGAGGGGTTCAGCAAACCGGCCCTGCTGCGCAAACTCGCGCCCATCGGCGAGGAATTCTCGCAACGGGCATTCTTCGATCAGGTCGGCTCGGGGAAAAACCTGCAATGGCGGGTCAAGTCCGGCGACCAGCCAGTGTCGATGCGCGACGAAAACGGCGCCTCGGACTACAACTACGTCACCGGCCGCGTCGGCACCGGGCAGGAATTCCTCGACGACATCTTCACCCACCACCTCGACGTCTACTCGCACCTGGGCACCATTTCCTCGAGCTACAACGACCCCTACGAGTGGGGCAAGGACGCCTTCAACCTGGTCAAGCAGCACGTCTTCAGCAAACCCTGGTTCAACATCGACGCCTGGAAAGTCACCGGCCATATGTTCCTCGGCTACAGCACCCAGGAATACGGCGAGCCGGCCCGCGGCGCGGTGGGCAGCGACTGGCACATTTTCCCGACCCTGAATATTTTCGTGATGATCGCCGGCACCAAGAAGTGGAGCACCCGCCCGCCCCAGCTGGGCGACCAGTTCCGCGACTACGACCTGATGTTCGAAACCAGCAGCGGCCGCGAGGCACCAGGCGGCGACTACGAGGCCGACACCGTCTACGTCGAACCGGGCGATGTGCTGATCAACCCGCCCTTCGAATGGCACAAGGTGCTCAATGCCCGTGGCCTGAGCATCGGCGCGGCGTTCCGGGTGATCGACATCGACTACCTGGACAAGCTGGAGAACCGCCGCAACCTGGACCTCTCCAAGGTCGCCCATGACAACGGCCACTTCGCCGAGACCGAGGAGCTGGCGCACTTCCTCACCAGCGTCAACTACGCCTCGCGCCACATCAACCGGGCGCAGATGCTGCTCAACGACATCGAGTACGCCTACCTGCGCAAGCGCGGCAACGCCGGCTCGGTGAAGATCGGCCACCGCTAGCCCCCGGGACGCCGCAGCGAGGACCCGCTCATGACGCTTACCGTCAGTCCCGAACAGCGCTGGGCCGGCATTCTGTGCGGCCTCGCCGCGGCCTTGATCTGGGGCGCGTTCCCGGTGGTCACCCGGCTGGGGCTGACCCGCACGCCGCTGGATGCCTACGACATCACCTGCATCCGCTACAGCGTCTCCGGGCTGATCCTGCTGCCCTACCTGCTCCGCCATGGCCGCCGGGGCCTGAGCTGGACAACCATCGGCCTGATGGTCATCGGCATCGGCGCGCCGTACATGCTGGTGGTGGCCCAGGGGCTGGCCCTGGCCCCGGTGGAGCTGTTCGCGGTGGTGACTCCCGGCAGCATGATCCTGTTGTCGATCCTGATCAGCGCGCGGCTGTTCGGCACCCGCCTCGGCGCCCGGGCGAACGCCGGCACCGCGCTGATCATCGGCGGCGTGCTGCTGGCCGGCTGGCACAGTTTCGCCGGGGCCCAGGCCTCGCCCTACGCCTACCTGATGTTCCTGCTCGGCGGCCTGCTGTGGGCGATCTATACCCTGGTGTCGAAATGGTCCGGCAGCGCCGCTCTGCACGCCACGGCGATCGTCTCGGTGTGCTCAATGGTCCTGTACCTGCCGCTCTACCTGGCCAGCAGCGGGCTGCGGATCCTCCAGGCGCCGCTCTGGGATATCGGCATCCAGGTGGTCTACCAGGGCCTGCTGGTGTCGACGGTGGCGTTGTTCTTCTACAGCCGCTCGGTCCAGTTGCTCGGCGCTTCGCTCGGTTCCACCTTCGCCGCGCTGGTGCCGGGCACGGCCATGGTGCTGGCCGCCCTGCTGCTCGGCGAGCAAGCGGACAGCAGCGCCATCGCCGGCTTGCTGGTGGTGACCGCCGGCATGCTCCTGACCCTGCTGCCGCAACGCCCGCGCCCGCTGCCGGGCGCCATCGGCCAGCCGACACCCCGGCCGCCAGGACCCACGCCATGAACGACCTGCATGAGCGGAGCGCAAGCACAGTCCACAGCAAAGGAAAACCAAGCATGAGCAGCGCATCCCTGACTCTCTACGAACTGGCCGGCGCCGACCCGGACCTGCGCTTCAGCCCGCACTGTTGGAAGACCCGCATGGCCCTGGCCCACAAGGGGCTGCAAAGCCAGCGCATCGCCTGGCGTTTCAGCGACAAGGCGCGTATCGCCTTCTCCCGACAAGGCGCGGTCCCGGTGCTGGTGGATGGCGACCAGAGCATCAGCGACTCCTGGCGCATCGCCCTGCACCTGGAACAGCGTTACCCCGAGCGCCCGTCACTGTTCGGTGGCCGCGAGGCCCTCGCACTGTCGACTTTCGTCAACCGCTGGGCCGACAGCATGCTGCTGCCCGCCGTGGCCCGGGTGATCCTGCTGGATGTCTACGCACAACTGGCCGCCGAGGACCGGGCCTATTTCCGCAGCTCCCGCGAAGCGCACTTCGGCACCTCGCTGGAACAGCTGGTGGCCCCCCAGGCCCAGCATCTGGAACAGCTGCGCCAGGTCCTGACCCCGCTTCGCCAGACCCTCAAGGGCCAGCCCTTCCTGGCCGGCGAAGCCCCGGCCTACGCCGACTATTGTGTGTTCGGCATGTTCATGTGGGCGCGCTGCACCAGCGGCGAAGAACTGCTGGCCCCCAACGACGCCCTGCATGCCTGGCGCGAACGCCTGCTGGACGCCTTTGGCGGGCTGGCGCGCGCGGCCACCCTGGCCACCCCCCTCGAGACTGGAGCACGCCATGTCCAATGATCCCGCCCTGCATGACTTCGCCGTCCGTTCCTCGGACAAGATCCGCTACGCCGATACCGACCGCCAGGGCCATGTGAACAACGCGGTGTTCGCCACCTTCCTCGAAACCGGGCGGGTGGAGATCATCTACGACCCGCATGCGCCGCTCGCCGAGCCCGGCAGCGAATTTGTCATCGCGCGCCTGGAGCTCGACCTGCGCGCCGAACTGCGCTGGCCCGGCACGGTGCAGATCGGCACCCGGGTCGCGACCCTCGGCAAAAGCTCGATGACCCTGGAGCAGGCGCTGTTCCAGGACGGTCGCTGCGCGGCCCTGGCCAGCACCGTGATCGTGCAGATCGATGCCCAGAGCCGGCGCTCGAAACCCTTTGGCGAAACGGCGCGGCGCCGCTTGGGCGCCCTGACCACGGCCGCGGAGTCGTTCGCGGAAAAATAGGCGGAGGACGCCATGTCGACGCTCCAGCAACTGTTCTCAGCCCTGCCGTTTTTCCAGTTGGCGGTGATCATCGTCGCCAGCCAGCTGTGCGGCGCGCTGCTGGCCCGCTGGGGGCAGTCGCGGGTGATCGGCGAAATCTGCGTGGGCATCCTGCTCGGTCCCTGCCTGCTGCTGGCCCTCGGCGCGCAGTGGCATGCCGCGGTCTTTCCGGCGGCCATCCGCCTGGGCATCGAGACCCTGGGCAATATCGGCCTGGTCCTGCTGATGTTCCAGATCGGCCTGCGCTTCGACAGCAACCACCTGGGCAGCCACAAGATCGGCTTCAGCGCCCTCTCGGTGGCCGCCGGCGGAGTGATCCTGGCCTTCGCCCTCGGGGCCATGGTCGGGCTGCTCTCCCACGGCGCCCTGGCGCCCGCCCAACCCCGGCTCGGCTATGTGCTGTTCTGCGGCATCGCGCTGTCGATCACCGCTCTGCCGGTGCTGGTGCGAATCATCAGCGACCTGGGGCTGGAGCACTCGCTGGCCGGAACCGTGGGCATCGCGGCCGCCGCCATCACCGACATCATTGGCTGGGTGCTGCTGACGGTCATCGTCGCCCTGTCCAGCAGCGACAGCTCGCTGTTCGGGGTGCTGCGCCAGCTGACCTTCATCGTCCTGTTCCTCGCCCTCGCCCGCTGGGGCCTGCGCCCGCTGCTGCACACCTTGTTTACGCGGCTGCCCGCGACCCGCGGCGCGGCCCCCGCCGCCGATATGAGCATGGCGCTGATGCTGGCGACCGCCCTGCTGTGCGGCTGGATCACCACCCTGATCGGCCTGCACAGCGCCCTGGGCGGGCTGATCGCCGGCTGGCTGCTGCGCGAGCGGCGCCAGCACTGGTACCGCCATATGGAAGGCTTCGTCAACATCGGGCTGGTGCCCTTCTACTTCGCCGCCACCGGCCTGAAGATGGACCTCGGCGCCCTGGCGCCGCTCGACAGCTGGCTGTGGCTGCTGGCCTTCTTCGTCGCCGCGGTGCTGGGTAAAACCGCCGGCTGCTACCTCGCCGGACGCCTGGCCGGCCTGTCCGTGGAGGTCTCGCGCAGCGTTGCGATATTGATGAACACCCGTGGCCTGATCGAGATCATCGTGCTCTCCGTGGGCCTGGACATGGGGCTGATCTCCCAGAGCGCGTTCTTCCTGTTGCTGATGGTGGCCATCGCCACCACCCTGATGACCACCCCGCTGCTCCGGCGCCTGGCCAGGATCGAGGCCGTTCCATCCGCCCTGGCGAAAGGCGAGCTGCAGACCTCCGATCGGTAACCATCGGCCGACCGGGGAGACCGGGAAAACCCGCCGGCTACACTCGCAGGTTGTGCCTTACCTGCGCCCGAAAGCCTGGCCGGGTACTGGATATCCCTCGCCAACCACAGGAGGTGCGGCGGCCATGGCCTTCACCGAAATCGACTACGAAACCCAGGGACCGATCAGGATCATCCGCTTCAACCGGCCGCAGAAACGCAATTGCATCGGCCCCACCACCCACCTGGAACTGATCGAGGCCTGGAGCCGTTTTCGCGACGATCCGCACGCCCTCGTGGCCATCATCACCGGTGCCGGCGACCAGGCCTTCTGTGCCGGCGGCGACCTCAAGGCGGCACTCGACCTGGTGCCCACCACCCCGGACGAGATCGCCGCGCACAATCGCGGCGAGCGCCCCGGGATCATCGGCCCGAGCCGCTGGACGGATATCTACAAGCCGGTGATCGCCGCGGTGAATGGCGTGGCCTACGCCGGCGGCCTGGAGTGGGCCTGCTTCGCCGATATGCGCATCGCCGAGGAACACGCCACCTTCGGCGTGACCTGCCGCCGCTGGAATATCGGCCTGGGCGATGGCGGCACCCAGCGCCTGCCACGCATCGTCGGCATGGGCCGGGCACTGGAGTTGATCCTCACTGGCAAGGTGATCTGCGCCAGCGAGGCGCTGGCTATCGGCCTGGTCAACGAGGTCGTCGCCAAGGGCCGCTCGCTGGAGCGCGCGCTGGAACTGGCGCATCTGCTCTGCACCCTGCCCCAGCCCGCCATGCGCTCGGACAAGGAGGCGGTCATCCGCGGCTACGGCCAGCCCCTGGCCGAGGGCCTGCGCATCGAAGCCGAGTGCTTCAACCGCTCCATCCATGAGCCGGAAACCCAGGAAGGACTGCGCCGCTTCCGCGAGCGCGACCACCCGGACCTGCGCGACGACGCCAGCCAGTGGTGAAAGGCTTGCGTATCCATGATCGGTAGGCCTCCTGGGTGGATGCCTACCTTTCAGACGGGTTCTTGCAACACGCTATTGAGACATAGCCTTTTTTGTCTCGGCCTCGGCTCCGCGTGCCCTGGTCACCTCAAAAGAGCCTGTTCCACAGGCGCTTGAGCGCATTCGGCTGTTCCGCCCGCTCGCCGGTCGATTGAGGTGCCGAGGGCCGCGGGGAAGGCGGCGCAGCGGACGGGCGCGGCGCTTGGCCAGTGCGTTTGCGCTGCTCATGCTGGTCCCGGAGTGCGAGCAGTTCGGGGCTGTCCGGACGGGCCTCCAGGCCATGCTTGATATAGGCCCGCGCCAGGTCTTTATCGCCCTTGGCATACGCGCTTTCGCTCATCTCGGCGTAGAGCAGCGCCACCTGGTTCAACCCGGACAGCGCCTGGGCGTTACTCGGCTCCAGGTCGAGTATCTGCCGGTAATAGAACACCGCGCTGTCATCCTCGGGCTCCAGCAGGTGTTCTTCGGCGATGCGCTGCTCGGCCAGTTGCCGGTAGCCGGCGATCCGCGCCGCAGCTACCCGTTGCAGTCCTTGCCGGGCCTGCGCGCTGGCTTCGTCGAGCTGCAAGGCCTGGTTGAAGAAATACTCGGCATTGTCCTGCGCCGGCTCGACCAGCTGGCCCGCCGCCAGGCGCTGTTCGCCATGTGCCAGCAGCTCGGTGATCTCGATCCGCTGCTGCAGGTACAGGCCGGTGCCGCTGGCCGCGCCGAGCAGCAGCAGGCTGCCGAGTGCCCACAGTGCCAGGCGCCTGTTCGGGCTGCGCCGGCGGGCAGGCTCGGGCTCGGGCTCGGCCTGGGGCGGCGCAGGATCGATCAGGGCCGGCACGAAGCGGGTAGATTCCAGCTCCACCTCGCTGGGCTCGTCCGGTTCGTCCGGTTGCTCTGGCTGGTCCAGCTCATCGAGTGCCTGCAACAGCGCCCGGCAGTCGGCGAAGCGCTGGTTGGGGTCCTTCGCCAGCATCCGCTCGAGCAGCGCCTTGTACGGGCTGATGTGCGCCGGCAAGCTCGGCGCCGGCATCTGCACGTGGTTCATCACGGTCTGGGTATAGCTGGCACCGCGGAACGGATTGGTGCCGATGAGCATCTCCAGGAAGATCACGCCCAGGCTGTAGATGTCGGTGCGGATATCCAGCGGCTGGCACTGCGTCTGTTCCGGGCTGCTGTAGGCCGGGCTGCCGACCGCGATGCCGAGCCCAGTGAGCTCGCTGTCCATCTCCAGCGCCTTGGCGATGCCGAAATCGGTGATCACCACCGTGCCGTCGCTGCGGAAGAGGATGTTCGCCGGCTTGATATCGCGGTGGATCAGGCCCTGCTCATGCACCACGGCGAGGCCGGTGGCGATCTGCCGGACGATATCCAGGGCGCGCGTCGGCTCGAACACCTCGCCCTTGTGCTGGGCCAGGTCGCCGCCGCCGACGAACTCCATGGCCAGGTAGTAGCGGCCATCGGCCAGTCTGTTGATGTCGTGGATGGTGATGATCGTGGGGTGGTGCAACGAGGCGACGATATGCCCCTCGCGGATGAAGCGCTTGCTGAACGCCTCGTCATTGGCGTTGAGCAGTACCTTCACCGCCACCTTGCGGTGCAGCGACTCCTGGGTTGCCAGGTAGACTTCGGCCATCCCGCCTTGGCCAAGCCGGCTATGCACGCTGTAGCCGGGTATCTCGGGTAATCGTTCGTCCATGAAAGAATCCGTGCGCAGCCACTGATTGGGGGATCGCCGATACTGTCGGGCCGAATGTCACCCGTCGGATCAGGTCTCTAATCAATTAAGAGCGGGGAACTTTTCCGATAGTTCCCGGCTCGCCGTCTACCGCCGTCCTGGCGTTTTGCGCTGCGCCTGGCTGGGGACGATCCTTCTGGCGGTGAGCAATGCCACAAGCTTAGCGGAGCAGGCGCCGACGCCAACCCCGGGCGCCGGGTCGAGTGCGCAATGCCGGCATATGAGCCTATCCTGGGGCGCCGCAAGCGACCGCCGGCGGTCGTTCAGCAGCGCTTCGTCGCCCAACGGAGGTGAGCCACATGTCACGAATGGTTTCGTTCCTGGCATTGCTCGGCGCCTTGTACCTGGCGCTCTGCGTCGCGGCGTGGGCGTTGCAGCGTTCGCTCATCTACTTCCCCCAGCCTAGCGCCATCGCCAGCCCCGCCACGCTGCTCAGGCTGCCGGTCGCCGACGCCGAGGTGCTGGTTTCCGTGAGGCCCCACGACGGCCCGAAGGCGTTGCTCTACTTCGGCGGCAACGCCGAGGACGTGTCCCTCAACCTGCCGGAATTTACCCGGGCCTTTCCCGAGCATGCGCTCTACCTGCTGCACTACCGAGGCTATGGCGGCAGTTCCGGATCGCCCTCCGAGGCGGCCATCACGCGCGATGCCATGGCCTTGTTCGACAAGGTGCAAGCCGCCCACCCGCATATCGTGGTGGTCGGGCGCAGCCTCGGCGCGGCTGTCGCCGTGCGCCTGGCCAGCCAGCGTCCGGCATCGCGCCTGGTGCTGATCACGCCGTTCCACAGCCTGCAGGAGTTCGCCGCCAGCCAGTTTCCCTATCTTCCGGTGAGGTGGCTGCTGCAGGACAAGTTCGAATCCTGGAAATACGCACCGCGCATCGCCGTGCCGACTTTGCTGATCGCCGCCGAACACGACGAAGTCATCCCGCGTTCGAGCACCGAGACGCTCTATGCGCATTTCGCCCCCGGCGTGGCCAGGCTCGAGGTCGTCCCGGGCGCGGGGCACAATTCGATAGACGCGAGCCCGCGGTTCCTGGAACTGCTCCGCAGCGGGCTGTGAGCGCGCCGGCCTTCCGGCGAGGCGCCGGCTCAGGACCGCTCCTCGTCCAGCGCCTTGTCCGACGCGATCGGCGGCTCTATGCCCCAGTCGCCGTGCAGGTACCAGTCGTCGCCGAGCATCTCGGCCGGGTGCATGGTGCGGTCCGAGCCGTTACCGCAGGCCAGGGCATTGGCCGCGCAGTAGCGGTCGCAGCCCCAGCAGATGCGTTCGGGGTGCTTGGGGCTGATGGGAAAACTCTTGGCCATGGCGTTCCCCGGGGTGCGGGTGGGACTGGGAATGGCTCCCAGGCTACGACGCCCACAGGGAAAGGCCCTTGATCGTGGTCAAGAATGACAGGCCCGGGGCGCCCGTCTTGGCACCCCGGGCCACCTGTTACGCCGTGACCGCCGGCGCGTAGCGCACTGCCAGCTTGCGCAAGGCGACGTAGAACACCGGGGTCAGGAACAGGCCGAACAGGGTCACCCCGAGCATGCCGGAGAACACCGCGACCCCGGTAGCGCGGCGAATCTCGCTGCCCGCGCCGCTGCCGATCAGCAAGGGCACGGAGCCGGCGATAAACGCCACCGAGGTCATGACGATCGGCCGCAGGCGCAAGCGGCAGGCCTCCAGCGCCGCCTCGATGATGCCCTTGCCCTGGAGCTCCAGCTCCCGGGCGAACTCGACGATCAGGATCGCGTTCTTGCAGGCCAGCCCCATCAGCACCACCAGCCCCACCTGGACGAAAACGTTGTTGTCGCCGCCGCTGAGCCACACCCCCGACAAGGCCGCGAGCATGCACACCGGCACGATCAGGATCACCGCCAAGGGTAGCGTCCAGCTCTCGTACAGGGCGGCGAGGACCAGGAACACCAGCATCACCGCCAGCGGGAACACCACCGCCGCGGCATGGCTTTGGGTGACCTGCTGGTAGCTCAGGTCGGTCCATTCCAGGGTGATGCCGCGGGGCAATACCCGGGCAGCGATCTCTTCCAGCTTGGCGATCACCTGGCCCGACGACAGCTGCTTGGGATCGGAGTCGCCGATCAGGTCGGCCGCCGGGTAGCCGTTGTAGCGCACCACCGGGTCGGGGCCGTAGCTGGGCGTCACGGTGATCATCGCGCCGAGCGGCACCATCTCGCCCCGGTCGTTGCGCACCCGCAGGTTGGCGATGTCCTCGGCGGTCTGCCGGTAGGAGCTGTCGGCCTGGGCCATGACCCGGTAGACCCGGCCGAACAGGTTGAAGTCATTGACGTAGACCGAGCCCAGGTAGGTCTGCAAGGTATTGAACACATCGCTCAACGACACCCCTTGCGCCTTGACCTTGACCCGGTCCACCTGCACCTCCAACTGCGGGATGTTGGCCTGGTAGGAGCTGACCGGGTAAGTCATGCCCGGGGTCTGCGCCACCGCGGCCTGGAAGGCGCTCAAGGCATTCTGCAGGGCGCCGTAACCCAGGCCCGCGCGGTCCTCGAGGTACAGCGAATAGCCCGAACCGTTGCCCAGCCCCTGGATCGGCGGCGGCAACAGCGCATAGGCAAAACCTTCGTGGACCTGGGACAGCTTGGCGTTGAGTTCGGCATTGATCTCCACCGCGCCGCGCTGACGCTGGTCGAACGGCTTGAGGATCACGTAGGCGGCCATGACGTTCGGCGTGTTGACCGATTGCAAGGCATTCAGGCCGCTGAAGGCCGGCACGGTCTCCACACCCTCCACCGAGAGTGCCGTCTCGATCAGCTCGCTGGTCACCGCATCGGTGCGGGCCAGGGACGCGCCTTCCGGCAGCTTGGCGCCGGCGAACAGGTAGAGTTTGTCCTGGGTCGGGATAAAACCGCCCGGCACCAGGTTGAACAGCCAGGCCGTGCCGATCAGCAGCAAGGCGTAGAGGAAGAACACCGAGCCGCGCCGCCCCAGGGAGTAGGACACCAGGCCGTGATAACCATCGGAGCGGCGTTTGAACATCCGATTGAAGGCGCGGAAAAAGCCCCCGAACACCTTCTGGATGCCCCGCTCCAGCCAGTCCTGCGGCGCGCCGTGGGGCCTGAACAGCTTGGCCGCCAGGGCCGGCGACAGGGTCAGGGAGTTGATCGCCGAGATCACCGTGGAAATCGCGATGGTCACTGCGAACTGCTTGTAGAACTGGCCGGTGACGCCGGAGAGAAAGGCCATGGGAATGAACACCGCGCACAGCACCAGGGCGATGGCGATGATCGGCCCGGACACCTCCTTCATCGCCCGGTGCGCGGCCTCCCGCGGGTCATAGCCCTTCTCGATGAAACGCTCGACGTTTTCCACCACCACAATCGCGTCGTCGACCACGATGCCGATGGCCAGCACCAGGCCGAACAGGGTCAGGGTGTTGATCGAATACCCCAGCAAATACAGCCAGGCGAAGGTGCCGATCACCGACACCGGCACCGCGATCAGCGGGATGATCGAGGCGCGCCAGGTCTGCAGGAACAGGATCACCACCAGCACCACCAGCACCACCGCCTCCATCAGGGTGTGCTGCACCGCGCTGATGGATTCCCGGACGAACACCGTCGGGTCCCACACCGCCTTGTAGGCCACGCCTTCGGGGAAACGCTGGGACAACTCGTCAAGCTTGCCGTAGACCGCCTCGGCGACCTGCAAGGCGTTGGCCCCCGGCGAGAGGAAAATCCCCACCGTCGCCTGGTTGCGGTCGTCCAGGCGCGCACGCAGGGTGTAGTCGCCCGCGCCGAGCTCGACCCGCGCCACGTCCGACAGCTTCACCAACTGCCCGTCCGCCCCGCTCTTGAGGACGATATCGGCAAACTCCTGCTCGCTGCGCAAACGCCCGCGCACACTGATCGACACCAGGAAGTCGGCGCCCTGGGGCGAAGGCTCGGCGCCCAGCTGGCCGGCCGAGACCTGCACGTTCTGCTCGCGGATCGCGTTCACCACGTCGGCCGCGGTCAGTCCCCGGGCCGACAGGCTGTTGGGGTCCATCCAGATGCGCATCGCGTAGTCGCCCGAACCGTAGACCCCGACATCGCCGATCCCGGACAGCCGCGACAGCTCATCCTTGACGTGCAAGGTCAGGTAATTGCGCAGGTACAACGAGTCGTAGCTGTTGTCCGGGGACAGCAGGCTGACGTACATCAGCGGCGTCGGCGATTGCTTCTGGGTGGTCACACCATACTGCCGCACCTCTTCCGGCAGCCGCGACAGCGCCTGGCTCACGCGGTTCTGCACGCGCACCGCGGCGGTGTCCGGATCGACGCCGGGGACGAACGTGATGCTCAGCGCCAGGCTACCGTTGGAGCCGGTGACCGACTTCATGTACATGATCCCTTCGACGCCGTTGATCGCCTCTTCCAGGGGCACGGCGACCGACTCGGCGATCTCCTTGGGGTTCGCCCCCGGGTAGGTGGCGCGCACCACCACGCTGGTCGGCACCACCTCGGGGTATTCCCCCGACGGCAGCACCGGGATGGCGATCAGGCCGAGGGCGAAAATGATGATCGACAGCACGATGGCGAAGATCGGTCGGTCGATGAAAAACTTGGAAAAATCCATGGCCGCTCTTCCTTAATTCGCCAAAGGTGTCTGGGGCGCGGCGGCCGCGGCCTGCTGCGTCGGCGTGGCGATTTCCTTGGGCTCCACCGCCATGCCCGGGTAGAAGATCTTCTGCGCCCCGTTCAGCACCACCCGATCACCGGCGGCCAGCCCGGCGCTGATCACCCGCAGGCCATCGAGCTGGCGGCCCAGGGTCACGTCCTTGCGCAGGGCCTGGTTTTGCGGGCCGATGACGTACACGTATTTGCGGTCCTGGTCGGTTTGCACCGCGCGGTCGTCGATCAGCACCGCACGGGTCTCGCTGCCGCCCTCAAGACGCACCCGGGCGAACAGGCCCGCGGTCAGCCGGCGCTCGGGGTTGGGCAGCACCGCGCGCACGCGGATGGTGCCGGTGGCCGGGTCGACCTGGTTATCCAGGAAGTCCACGGTGCCGGTCAGGGGGAAGGTCCCGACATCGTTGGCCAGGCCGACCCGCACGGTATTGCTCACCCCCGGACGCTGGCCCTTGCCCAGCAGCTCGGTGTAGCGCAGCAGGCTCTGCTCGTCGGCGTCGAAATAGACGTACATCGGGTCCTGGGAAACGATGCTGGTCAGCACGCTCTGGTCGGCCTGGGCCAGGTTGCCGAGGGTCAGCATGGCCCGGCCGACACGCCCGGAAAACGGCGCGCGGACCTGGGTGAAGTCGAGGTTGAGCTGGGCCGTGGCCACCTCGGCGACGGCCGCGTTCACGTCCGCCACGCCCTGGGCCAGGGAGGCGCTGCGAATGTCGCCCTCCTCCCGTGACAGCGCCGACTGCTTGACCAGGGCCTGGCCGCGGCGGTCCTGCTCGGTGGCCAGGCGCACCGTGGCGCGGGCCCGGGCCAGCCGGGCCTGGGCGCTGGCCAGCGCCTCGCGGTAAGGGCGCGGATCGATGACGAACAGGGTCTGGCCCTTTTCCACCTCGTCGCCCTCGCGAAACGCCACCCGGTCGACATAACCGCTGACCCGTGGCCGCAGGTCGACCGCGTCGATCGCGCTGATGCGGCCATTGAACAGGTCCCACTCACGCACCGCCTGCACGCTCACGGTCGTCACCTCGACCACCGGCGCCGCGGCGGCGACCGGCTCGCCCTTTTCGTTACAGCCGCCCAGCGCCAAGAGGAGGCACAACGCGCCCAATCGATGGGTTGAAGAACAGCCTCGACCGACTACTCGGCGAATTCGATTCATGAACGTGGACTCCCGCTGCACCAGAGGTATTGATTTATAGGCAGACGGAATATAAAAGTTAAAGTTAACTTTAAGTAAAGCCCCTTCGGAGGCCCCATGAAAAAGCCCAGCGAACCGCTGCTGACCATCACCGAAGTGGCCCGGCGCAGTGGCGTCATGGCTTCGGCACTGCGTTTCTACGAGACCCGCGGGTTGCTCCACTCGATCCGCGTGGGCAGCGGCCACCGCCGCTACCCGCGCTCGATCCTCAGGCGGGTCGCCTATATCGTGTTCGCCCAGCGCATCGGTTTCTCGCTGGATGAAATCATCCAGCAACTGACCGGCCTGCCCATCAACACCGCCCCGGCGGGCGCGGACTGGCGGCGCCTGACCGCCACCTGGAAAACCCGGGTGCAGCAACGCATCGCCGAACTCGAACGGCTGAACATGAGCCTGGAGGAATGCATAGGTTGCGGCTGCATGTCGATGGAACACTGCCAGCTCAACAACCCCGAGGACATCTACTCGCGCAACGGCTGCGGCGCCCGGCGCTGGCTGGGGGACCAGAAAATCGCGATCCCCGGCGAGCCGCAGGCCGATTGATCGAAGGGGTCGCCTGCCCTCCCCGGCGGCGACCGTTCCATCCGCGCCAGCGCCTTAGCCGCGCAGCACGAACACCGGGAACATCTCGCGCAGGTGCTGCCACAGGTCCGGCACCAGCACCTGTTGCGGCGTGCTCGACAATTGCGGGTCGAGCATGCGCGCGGTGCGCACCATCTGCACCACGAAGCGCTTGACCCCCAGGGCTTGCAGGCGCTGGCCGAGGAGCAGCAGGCGGGCCGGCTGCAACAGGTGCCAGTGCACGGTGGTACGGCATTCATAGTCGACGCCGCTGGCCAGCAGCAGCTCCAGGCTGCGCCAGTTGGCCTTGCCGCTGCCCGGCACGCCGGTAATCATCGGGCCGTCTTCGGCCAGGGCCTTGACGTCGAAGCCGACCCAGTCGGCGCCGGCCACCGCCCGGGCAAAGGCCGCCGGCTTGATGCCGGCGCTGTGCAGGCCGATGCGAAAACCCATGGCCCGCACTTCATCCATCGCCGCCGGCAAACCATCCTGCAGGGTCGGCTCGCCGCCACTGAACACCACCGCGTCCAGCAGGTCCTGGCGGCGTTGCAGGAAACTCAGGACCCGGCACCAGTCCAGCTCCTCGCTGCCACGCGGCGGGATCAGTTGCGGGTTGTGGCAGTAGCGGCAACGCCAGGCGCAGCCCTGGCAGAACAGCACGCAGGCGAGCAGCCCCGGGTAGTCGAGAGTGGTCAGGGGCACCATGCCCCCGACCCGCATCTTTCGGCTCATTGGCAACCGGCCGCGGTCGCCTGTTCGGTGAAGTGCACGCGCTCGCGGTGCTCGGACTGTTTACCCGGGTTGAAGGCCGAGACCGGGCGGTGATAACCCATCACCCGGGTCCAGACTTCGCAGCGCTGGCGTTGCGCCTGGGGCAGTGTGTGCTGTGGGTTCATGGTGGAACTCCTTGCGGTTGGGAAAGGTAGGTCAGTGCACAGCGCCCGAGGCCTGGGCCTGCAGCAGGGCTTCGTCGCACTTGGGGCAGAACTCGTGCTCGCCGTCGAGGTAGCCGTGCACCGGGCAGATGGAAAAGGTCGGGGTCACCGTCAGGTACGGCAGGCGGAAGCGCCCCAGGGCCTTGCGCACCAGCTGCTTGCAGGCCGCGGTCGAGGAAATCCGCTCGGCCATGTACAGGTGCAGCACGGTGCCGCCGGTGTATTTGCATTGCAGTTCGTCCTGCAGCTCCAGGGCCTCGAACGGATCGTCGGTATGCCCCACCGGCAACTGCGAGGAGTTGGTGTAGTACGGCGCCTCACGGCTGCCGGCCTGGAGAATGCCGGGGTAACGCTTGAGGTCCTCCTTGGCGAAGCGATAGGTGGTGCCTTCGGCCGGGGTCGCCTCGAGGTTGTAGAGGTGGCCGGTTTCTTCCTGGAAGCGCACCAGGGTCGCGCGCACATGGTCCAGCAGCCTGAGGGCGAACTGGCGCCCCTGTTCGGTGTGCATGCCCTGCTCGTCGCCGCTGAAGTTGCGCAGCATTTCGTGCAGGCCATTGAGGCCGATGGTCGAGAAGTGATTGCGCAGCGTGCCCAGGTAACGCTGGGTGTAGGGGTACAGGCCGGCGTCCATATGGTGCTGGATCACCTTGCGCTTGACCTCCAGGCTCTCCATCGCCAGTTCCATCAGCGCGTCCAGGCGTTGCAGCAGGCCGCTGGTATTGCCCTTGAACACATGGCCCAGGCGCGCGCAGTTGAGCGTCACCACGCCGAGCGAGCCGGTCTGCTCCGCCGAGCCGAACAGCCCGCCGCCGCGCTTGAGCAGCTCGCGCACGTCCAGTTGCAGGCGGCAGCACATGGAACGCACCTGGTTGGGCTGCATGTCCGAATTGAGGAAGTTCTGGAAGTACGGCAGCCCGTAGCGGGCGGTCATCTCGAACAGGCGGTCGGCGTTCTCGCTGTCCCAGGGAAAATCATGGGTGATGTTGTAGGTCGGGATCGGAAAGGTGAACACCCGGCCCTTGGCGTCGCCGGCCTGCATCACTTCGATATAGGCGCGGTTGAGCAGGTCCATTTCCGCTTGCAGCTCGCCGTAGGCAAAGGGCATTTCCTCGCCGCCGATCACCGGGACCTGCTCGCGCAGATCCTCCGGGCAGACCCAGTCGAAGGTCAGGTTGGTAAAGGGGGTCTGGGTACCCCAGCGCGACGGCACGTTGAGGTTGTAGATGAACTCCTGGATCGCCTGGCGCACCTGCGGGTAGTTCAGGCGGTCCTTGCGCACATAGGGCGCCAGATAAGTGTCGAAGGAACTGAAGGCCTGGGCCCCGGCCCATTCGTTCTGCAAGGTGCCGAGGAAATTCACCATCTGCCCCAGGGCGCTGCTCAGGTGTTTGGGCGGCCCGGCCTCGACCCGCCCCGGCACGCCATTGAGGCCTTCATGCAACAGGGTGCGCAGGGACCAGCCGGCACAGTAGCCGGCGAGCATGTCGAGGTCGTGGATATGCAGGTCGGCCTCGCGGTGGGCGCGACCGATCTCCTGGCTGTAGACCTCGTCCAGCCAGTAGTTGGCGGTGACCTTGCCGGACACGTTGAGCACCAGCCCGCCCAGGGAATACCCCTGGTTGGCGTTGGCCTGCACCCGCCAGTCCTCGCGGTCGAGGTACTCGTTCATCGAGGCCGCCACTTCGACCAGGGTCTTGCGGTCGCGGCGCAGGCGCCCGTGCTGTTCGCGGTAGACGATGTAGGCGCGCATGGCGAGGAAGAACCCGGCGTCCATCAGCACCCGCTCGACCCGGTCCTGGATCTGCTCCACATGCAGCCGCGCATGCCCCTCAAGATGGGCCAGCACCGCCTTGAGCAAGCTCTCGGCCTCGACTTCGGCGTACTCGCCGCTGGCCTTGCCGGCGGCGATCAACGCCTGGCGGATCTTGTCCGCATCGAAGGCAACCCGGCTGCCATCGCGTTTGTGCAGGCGGTTGTTGCCCACCCTGATCAGCGTGCTGTGCATTTGACCCCCCAGATACTACATATAGATGTTTTTAGTTCTTAAGACACAAGATGCAGTGAGATTACGGAGTGGCGGTTGGGTTGCCATTGATCGCGATCAAGTATTTTTTGGTTTGTGTACATATCCGTTTCTGCGGTAACGGCGGCTTAGGGTTCCGCCCTTACGGCGGCTCACTTTTGAAGAGCGCAAAAGTAAGCAAAACGCTCTTGCCCCACCACTCGGTGCCTCGCTAAGGCTCGGCATGCCCTCACTCCGGCATTGATCCGTGGGCCGCCGCCAC
>NZ_JBWKZA010000026.1:0-85014 GCF_059424045.1 Pseudomonas sp. GW456-L12 | reverse complement strand
GTTCAAGCGGGGCTCAAAGCGACCAGCGTACCGTCACCATGGCATTGCGCGGATCGCCATACTGGTTGATGCCATAGACCGTGTTGGTGCCGATGCTCTGATAGTACTTCTTGTCGAAAACGTTATTGATGTTCAGGCGGATATCGACATGCTCCGAGGCTTTGTAGCTGGTCATCAGGTCGACCAGGGTGTAGGCCTCTTGTTCGATGCGGAATTTGCTCGTCGTGTCATAAAAGTTGGTGCCCTGGTTGTAGATGGTGTTCTGCCGATACACGCCGCCACCGATGGTCCAGCGATTGAGATCGCCGGGCAGCTGGTAGGTGGTGAAGGCCTTGAACACATGGCGCGGGATATCGGTGTCGTACAGGCGACCCTTGTTGTCCGGGTTGGAGTCCTTGGTGTATTTGACTGAGGCGTAGGTGTAGCCGGCCCCCAGTTCCCAGCCCGGGGCCAGGGATCCGTTGATTTCCAGCTCGATACCTTGGCTGCGGACTTCGCCGGCGGCTTCATAGCAGGTGGTGCCTGCCGGGGTGCACTGGTTGGGGCTCACTTCCTTGGCGCGGTTTTCCTGGTCGATGCGGAAGATCGCCGCGCTGGCATTCAGGCTGCCGTCGAAGTACTCGCCCTTGATACCCAGTTCGTAGTTCTTGCCTTCGATGGGCTTGAGGGCGTTGTTGGAGGTGTCGAGTTCGGTCTGCGGCTTGAAGATGTCGGTGTAGCTGACATAGACCGAGTGATGTTCGTCCAGGTCATAGATCGCCCCGGCGTAGCGGGTCAGGTGCCGCGTTACCTTGTTGGGCAGGCTGGAGGCATACGGCCTGCCGTTCCAGGCGGTGGTGACGTCGTATTTGTACCAGTCCAGGCGGCCGCCGAGGATCAGCTTGAGGTCGTCGGTGAGGTTCAGGCGCGTGGTGACATAGGTGCCTTCCAGCTCGCTGGTGCGGTGCTGCGTCCAGGGGTTGGCGCTCATGTCCGGTTTGGGAATGCCGCTGGGGTTGTTCAGGTCGGTATGGGTCTCCAGGTCGATGGGCAAGCCCTTGCCGTTGAACGTCAGTTCGCGCTTGCTGGCGCCCACCACCAGTTCATGGGTACGGCCGAACAGCGAGAACGGCCCGGTGACATAACCGTCGTAGCTGCTTTGCTTGTCCTTGTAGTCGTACCGGCCGATGTTCTGGCCGAACTCATTGTAGTCGGGGCCCATGCGCTCCGGGATGGAGCCGAGCATGCTCAGGTCGGACCAGCTCCTGCTGGCGGCCAGGAGCATTTTCCAGTTGTTGGCGAAGCGGTACTCCAGGCGGGTGAACGCCGTGGTGTTGTCCTGGTCCCAGTATTCCCAGTCGCTGCCCAGGTAAGTGGAGCGCTTCAGGTGCAGGTCGCTGCCGTCCTTGGCCACGGGCAGGCCGCCCCAGGCAGTATTGTTATTGGCGTTCTGGTTGGAGATGCCGAAGGTGAAGGTGGTGTCTTCGTTCAGGTCGGCCTCGGTGATGCCATAGAACACCGAGCGCTCGGAGCTGGTGAAATCCTGGAAGCTGTCCTTGGTCTGGTAGGCGGTGACTATCCGGCCACGCAGGGTGCCACTGTCGTTCAAGGCATTGGAGGCGTCGAATTCGGTGCGGTAGTTGTCCCAGCTGCCGGCGCTGCCGGTGAGGGTGACCCGCGGGGTGGCGGTCGGGCGCTTGCGCACCATGTTGACCGCCGCCGAAGGGCTGCCGGCCCCTTGCATCATGCCGGTGGCGCCACGCACCACTTCCACCCGGTCGAAGATCGCCATGTCGGGGGTGGAGTTCATGTCCCGGCTGAGGTAGTGGCTCAAGTCATTGGGCAAGCCATCGGTCATCAGGTTTTCGATGGCAAAGCCGCGGGAGTAGAAGGTCGGCCGCTGCGGACCGTCCTTGGTCATGGAAATGCCCGGGGTGCTCTTGAGCACGTCCTCCAGGGTTTTCATGTTCTGGTCATCCATGCGCTGGCGAGTGATGACCGTGACCGATTGCGGCGTTTCCCGGGCCGTCAGGGCCAGCTTGCTGGCGGTCTGCATGGCCCCGGTGGTGTAGGAACCGGTGTCCTCGGTGGTCATGCCCAGGCCCTGGGCGGTGATGGTGCTGGCCCCCAGTTCCAGCGAGCCTGCGGAAGCTCGGTTGAGAATGGTCACCGAGTTGCCCTTGAGGGAATAGGCGACCCCCGTGCCATTGAGCAGCACCGCGATGGCCCGCTCCGCCGAATAGCTGCCGGTCAGCGCGTTGCTGCGCTTGCCTTGCACATCGTCAGGGCTGTACAGCACTTGCAGGTTGGCCTGGCGCCCGAACTCCTGCAGGGCCGACGCCATGGATTGCGAAACGATGTTGAAATGGACTTCCTGGGCCTGGACTTGCGCCATCAAGGGCAGGGTCAGGGCCAGGCCCAGGGTGCGCGAAGCCATTCTCGGCGAGAACGCCTGGCAAAGGAGGGCTTTGGCCAGAGGAGTCAGTCGATGTTGTGCGGGCATGCTCATGTGCTCTTAGAAGTCCGGCAGATGTAATGATTGTTAATGCTAGTAATTCTCAGTTCTGTCTGTATGACGCACCAGTGGCCATAAACCGGAAACAATCACGCCGGTTGCAGATCAGTGATGACTTTGCCGGCCTTCATGCGCACCAGCTGGTCGGCGATATCGAAGTAACGGTCGTCGTGGCTGATGACGATGATGGTCTTGCCCAGGCGCTTGAGGTCCGGCAGCAGCTCGGTGTAGAAAATCCGCCGGAAGGCCGGGTCCTGGTCCGCCGCCCATTCGTCGAACACCAGCACCGGGCGCCCTTCGAGCCAGGCGTTGACCAGGGCCAGGCGCTTGCGCTGGCCGGTGGATAGGTCGGTGGTGGTGAAGGCGCCATCCTTGACGCTGACCTTGTGCGCGATCTCCAGGCGGTCCAGGTACTGGCTGGCGCTGTCCAGGGACTGCTGGCCGCCGCCCTGGACCAGGTCGTCGAACAGGTAGTAGTCGGCGAACACGGTGGTGAACAGCTGGCGGTAGTCGTCCCGGGCCAGGTCGGTCACGGCCTCGCCGTTCAGGCGTATTTCCCCGGCCTGGGGCTGGTACAGCCCCAGCAGCAGCTTGATCAGGGTGGTCTTGCCACAGCCGTTCTCGCCGACGATGAATACGATGTCGCCCTGCTTGATGTCCAGGTTGATCGGCCCCAGGTGGAACGGCTCGCTGCCTTCCACCGCGGGCGGGCTGTAGCTCACGCCACGCAGTTCGAGGCTGTGCACCACGGGTTTCGGCGCCTCGGTAGCGTCCAGCAGCAGGTGGGGTTCGGGGGAAGAGAAACGCTCGGACAGCTCGCTGATGCGGCCGAAGGCGATCTTCGCCTTGCCCACCACCGGCAGGTAGGACACCAGGTTTTCCAGCGGGCCTTTCATGTACAGCAGCACCAGCACGAAGCCGGTGATCACGGTCGGGTCCGGGTTCGGGTTGTAGGCCTGCATGGCCAGGGCCAGGCCGATGACCACGAAGAACAGCATCGAGCCGAAGGTCTTGGCCAGGATATAGATGTTCACCGAACGCACCTGGATCGAGGCGATGCGGTCCGCGGTTTCCCGGATCCGGTGGGTGTTCATCCGGTAGCGGCGCGGGCGGTGCATGCGCAGTTCCTTGGCGCCCGAGGCAATGGCGTTGTAGTAGCGCTGCAGCTCGTCTTCCTGGTCGCGGGCCAGGTCGAAGCCGCGGATCCCTTTGCCGCCGGCCACGTACTGCACGCTGATGCCGATGATGATGGCGACCACCATCATCAGGAACATCGGCACCGACAGGTACGCCAGGTAGCCCAGGCAGCCGAGGGTGACGGTGGCGGCGATGGCCAGCGGGGTGAAGGCGAAGGAGAAGTCGCTGATGGTGTCGACGTCGTGGGTCAGCACCGGGATCAGGCGGTGGGAGCGGTAGCGCTCGATCTGGGTGATGGGCGCCGAGAGCACTTTTTCCCCCAGGTCCTTGCGCAGGGCGGCGATGATCCGCTGGCCCACGTAGTTGGTGCCGATATCCGAGACGATCGAGCTGGTCAGCGCCAGCAGGCACAGGGCGGCGAAGGTCAGCACCACGCCCTGGGTCATGCCGGTCGCCGAGTGCAGGGCGTTGTTGATAGTGGCCAGCAGCAGGGTGATGGCCAGGCCGCCTACCATGCCCAGGGCAACGGAAATCACCACAGTGGTACGAAAGGGTCTGAGCAGGGCGAGCAGTCCGTGAAAGGCTCCGCGCTTGGGGTCGGTCATAAGGGGTTCCCGGCAGTGAATGAGGGGTCGAGGCACAAAGACCCGTACTCATGACAGACGAACCGTTGGCGGGAGTATTTAGCGCGGCCGTGGGCGTGGATAAATTGCCCGGCGCCTGATTCGTTCTTGTTTTGCAGGTGCACGCGTAACGACGTCGTGCCTGGCCCATTCAGCGAGAGCGAGCAAATGACGAAAAAGAATCTGGTGTATGTCTGGTCCCTGAGGAACGCGGCGGCCGACAAGGCCGGGCAGCCGGTGGCCTACAAGGATCACGAGCGCTACATGAAGTCGGTGCTGGAGTTCCTGGTGGAGACGCTGAACCAGACGCCCCTGGGCGACGCTTATAACCTGGTCGGGGTGGTGTATGACGACGACGAGCAGTCGCCACGGGACCAGCAACTGGTGAGCGACTACGGCTTCGCCTATCAGCCCGGCCGGCAATGGCTGTACCCGGCGGACCTGCGCGTGCAGGGGCGCCTGGTCAATGAGCTGCTGCTCAGCGTGCCGTCCACCTATCGCCGCCATCCGCGCGGTTCGGCCGAGCACATCGCCGGCAAGCAGGATTTCGAGCGTCGCCTGCACGACACCTTGGTGGAACTGAAAGCCGACATCGTGGTGCTCGACGGCCTGCTGGTGATCCTCGACGAGCTGGTGCGTCCGGGCGCGCCTTTCGCGCGGCGGATCATGAACATCCATCCGGGTATCACCCGCCTCGAATCGCCTTACGAGCGCCGCGGTGCCTATGCCACCTGGAATGCGCTGTACGGTGCCCGGGGGCAGAAGGTGGTGGACTGGACCACCCGGGAAACCGAGCCGGTCGAGCCGCTGTACATGACCGGTGCCTCGTTCCACTACGTGGACAACGGCATTGATTCCGGCGAGGTGTTCCACGACGTGCTCAACACCGAGATCGCGCCCGAGGACACCATCCTCGAACTGCGCTGGAACAACTTCAACAACAGCCTGTTCCCGGCCTTGCATGAAGGCCTGGCGCTGCTGGCCGAGACGCTGCGCGAGCAGCCGGTTGGCGAATCCCGCGCCGGCGCCTGAGGCTCGCGGCGGTCAAGCGCGGCATCGCGCTTGACCGCCGTCGATCGGCCTCTTATTTGTGGCCGGTGCCAGGTTGTTCCAGCTCACGGGCTACGCGAAAGCCCAGGAAGTCGCCGCGAACCTCGCGCTTGCGGCTGTTGCGGTTGCCCGAGCGGGAGAACACCGGGGCCTCGCCCCAGTCGTTGCCGCGAATCTGCGCGTCGAGACACACGCCGCCCGAGTCTTCCATCCAGGCACTGCCATCGGTGGGCGCGCCGACATAGTCGGGGTGCCAGCAGTCGGCGACCCACTCATAGACATTGCCGTGCATGTCATACATGCCGAAGGCGTTGGGCGGATAGCTGCCCACCGGGGAGCTGTAGCTGTAGCCGTCCTTGGGGCCGTAGGTGTTGGCGTGCTTGCTGATCTGGTACTGGCCTTCTTCATCGAACGGGAAGGGGAAGGAACCGGTGCTGCCGGCGCGTGCGGCGTACTCGCGTTCGGCCTCGCTGATCATCCGGTAGTGCTGGCCGGTCTTCTTCGACAGCCACTGGGCATAGGCCTGGACCTCGGCATAGTCGACGCAGACCGCGGGCTGGCGCGGGCCTTGTTGATAACGCGGCTTGCTGGCCTGGCACAGGCGGCCGGGCCGGTCGTCGCCGTCCTTGATCACCGTGCCGGTCTCGCGGATGTAGGCATCCAGCTCGCCGGCGGTCACGTGGAAACGGCTGATGGCGAAGGGCTTGCTGAAGGTCACCTTGTGCAGCGGGCCTTCGTCGGGTTCCCTGCCGACCTCGCCTTCGGGGGAGCCCATGACGAAGCTGCCGGCGGGCAGCACCACCATTTCCGGGCAGTTCTTGCAGTCCTTGAACACGCTGCCGGGCTTGGCGGGTTCGGCGGCCTGGGCGGTGAGGCTGACCAGGCAGCCGAGCAGCGCGGCGAGTGAGGAGCAGGCGATAGGTTTCATTATCAATAACCTTGTGCGATGTAGAGAAAAGAGGTGGACGAGGGCTCAGGCGGTCTTGCCGCCACGCAGTCGCTTGCCCAGCAGGTCCATGGCGCGGTCGATATCCGCCTCGCTGTTGAGCAGGCCAGGCGCCATGCGCACTACGGGTCCCGCGTCGCGGTCCACCGCATCCACCAGGACGCGGTTCTCGATCAGCCAGGCGGCGGTGGCGTCGGTGTCCAGGTTCGGGCCACGGAAGAAGGTGAAGCCGGCGGACAGCTGCGGGCTCAGGGGCGTCACCAGCTCGATGCCTGGCAGTTCCTGCAGGCGTTGCTTGAGGTAGCTGTTGAGTTGGTGGATGCGCGCCTGGACGTTGGCCTTGCCCAGTTGCATGTGCAGTTCGAACGCCTGGTCCACGGCCCAGCGGTGTTCGAAGCTGTGGTAGCCGCCAGGGGTCATGGTGGTGGCGAAGTCCTGGTTCTCGGAGAAGGTCGCCACCATCGGCGTCAGGTGCTCAAGCTTTTCCGAACGCGAGCAGAAGATCCCGGTGCCCCGCGGGCCGAACATCCATTTGTGGGTGCCGGCGACGAAGAAGTCGCAATTGAGGTCGGCAAACGTGACGTCCTCCACCCCCAGGCCGTGGACGCCGTCGACGCAGTAGAGAATCCGCTCGCCCTCGTCGCGATTGCGGTTGTGCTGGTCCACCAGCTTGCCGATCTCGCCGATCGGCAGCTTCACGCTGCTGCCCGATTGCACCCAGGTCATCCCCAGGACGCGAGTGTTGGGGCGGATGCTGCGGTCGATATTGCCCAGCACCTCGTCGATGGAGACCTGGTGGGGCGACTTGAACAGCTCGATGGTGCGCACCTGGGTGCCATCGCGCTGGGTGCGGTACTTGAGTGCGTTACGGGTCGAGTAGTGTTCATGCACCGTGGTCAGTATTTCCTGCCCGGGGCGCACGTGGATGCCGCCATACATCATGGCCAGGCCTTCGGTGGTGCTGCCGGTCAGGGCCGCCTGGGCGGGCTTGATCTGCAGGTAGCGGCCGACGCTCTCGCGCACCTGGGCCTCGTGCTTCCAGGTGTACTGGGTGTCGTAGTCCATGGCCATGGCCGGGTTGCGATCCAGCACCGCGCGGTACTGCTCGATGGCCTCGCGCACGGGCCTGGGGTGCGAGGTGATGAGGAAGTTGGCCAGGTGCACATAGTCCGGGTCGAGGTCGAACAGCTGGCGCAGTTGGGCCCATTGCTGGGGGCTGGTGGCGGGCGTGGCGGCGGCCCGGGCCTGGCCGATGGCGAAGCTGCCCAGGGGCAGGGCGGCGGCCAGCAGGCCCGCGTGCTTGAGGAAGGTCCGGCGATTGGTCACGGGAGGGTTCTCGTTCAGGGTTCGGTCGGTCATGGTTCAGTCGGCGACGGCGGCGTGTTCGGTTAAGGCATGTTCGACGGCACGATCGATGGCGTGTGCGGCAGGTTGCGCGGTGGGTTGCGCCGGCTTGGCGAGTTGGCGCACCTGTTCCCAGACGCGCAGGTAGTTCTCGCCCCAGAGCTTGGCGATCTCGATGTCGGTGTAGCCGCGCTGGATCAGCTCGGCGGTGACGTTGCGGTTGTCCGCCACGCTCATCCAGCCGTTGACGCCGCCGCCCTCGTTGAAGTCCGAGCTGATGCCGACGTGATCGATGCCGATCTTTTTCACCGTGTAGTCGATGGCGTCGACATAGTCCTTGAGGCTGGCCTTGGGCTCTTCTTCAAGGATGCCGTACAGGGCGCTGGCGTACTCGCCGAAGCGTTGTTCCGGCCAGATGGTGATGACCGAGTCACCCGGCATCAGGGCGTTCTCCAGGCCGGGCAGCGGGGCCAGGTCGAAGCGCTTGCGCAGGGCGTTGAGCTTGTCCAGGGTCGGCTGGCTGAGGGGCCGCAGGTAGGTGGAGAAGCCCACGACCTGGACCACCCCGCCGGTGGCCTTGATGACCTGCAGTTCCTTGTCGCTGAGGTTGCGCGGGATGTCCACCAGGGCCCGGGGCGCGGAGTGCGAGGCCACCAGCGGCGCGCGGGTCAGGGCCGCGACATCGTCCAGGGCCTTGCTGGACATCTGCGAGACGTCGATCACCACCCCCAGGTCATTGAGTCGGTGCACGGCCTGCTTGCCGATCGGCGAGAGGCCGCCGAGGGCGTCCCGGGTGTCGTTGAAGAACGGCAGCGGGCGCGAGGAGTCGGCCCAGTCGTTGTTGCCCACATAGCTGAAGCCGAACAGGCGCATGCCGCGGGCGGCCCACTTGTCCAGCTGGTCGAGGTCGTCGCCCATGGCATAGGCATTGAGCAGGCTGACCACCACCGCCAGCTTGCCTTCGGAGGCGATGCGGCGCAGGTCGGCGGGGGTATAGGCGATGGCTACCTGGTTGGGGAAGTCGCGTACCAGGCCCTGGATGATCCGGTAGCGGGTCTCGCGCTGGTGCCGGGCTTCTTCGACGAAGCCGGCGGTGGGGCGGTGCGGGGCGTTGGGGCCGTTCCACATTTCCGGCCAGGCGAGAATGCTCAGGGCCACGCCGGACATCCTGCCGCGACCGGCCTTGACCAGGTCGAACTGGCGATGGGTGTCCTTGTCCGCCTCGGTGCCTTCGGTACCGAAATCCAGGGGCACGGTGACATGGCTGTCGAAGGAGATGATGCGCTCCTGCAGGTCGTTGGCGCGCTTGACGATGTCGCTGGGGTAAGACACCCGGCCTTTCCAGTAGTAGTGCCAGGCGGCCCCGGTACCGACACCGAGTACGGCGACAATAAGTACCAGCAGGCTCAGGTAGAGGGTTTTCTTACCAGGTAATTTGATCATTGCTATCCCAGTCGCAGGCGGGCTGATGACGGGGTCGGGGCTGCAAGCGCGGTGCTTCCAGGTCCGACCTTTTGTGTACATCTATCCGCGATAAACGAGCTGGCCGGCGGCAAATTTAGCGGCCCGGGAGTGGCTCGCCGGTAAATTTCCGAGCAAATCCAACGTTCTAGCTAGATGCGTGACGCGCCACTGGATATAGGTAGAGCGATGAGGTTTTCGAGACGAGGATTTTTGACCGGTCTGGCGGTGACGGGGGCGGCTATTCCTGTGGCGCTCTACACCCGCAAGGAGTTGCAGCGCCAGGACGTGCGCCGTCAGGAAGAGCTGGAAATCACCCCGGGGGAAGCCAAGCTGGAAGTCGCTCTCGATCCGGGCGTGCGTCTCGCCGATCACCTGCGGGGCATCTGGGACATCGAGTTTCTGGACGCCCAGGCACCGCTACCGCGTCGCGGCTGTGAGCTGGTGCTCGATGTCGGTCCGACCGGGCGCGGCCTGCGTGGCTTTCTGGGGCGTCCGCAAAGCCTGCGCGGTGACGGTCCGGTGGAGTTTCGGGTGCAGGGCGAGCTGGCGGCGGTGGACGCCGCGAAATTGTGCTGGCGGCTGTTCGCCGCAGGCCAGATCGGCGGCGCGCCCAGCCATGAGTGCCAGGTGGTGCTCGACGAGGTCTGGGCGAGCTGGGGCAATGCCGGCAGCGGCACCCTCAGCGGCAGCCTGCAGTCGTTGCAGGCTTCGCCCCTGGCGCCGGTCTCCGCGGTGCGCTTCGTGGCGCGTAAGCGGGCCTTTCCCGCGGCTCGGGAGCAGAACGGCCTGAGCCCCGAGTTGCTGGCCTGGCTGGTGTCCCCTCAGCATCGCCTGTTCCACCAGCTCTGGCATGCCTCGCGGGATCGCTGGCATTCCTTGCCCAAGGACAAGCAAAACAGCCTGCGGGGGCTTGGCTGGCAGCCGGGACCGCTCAAGCACGAGCGCGATGCCCGTGGACGACGCAAGCATCGCAACGCCTCGGGAATCGACTTCCTCTTCATGCACCGGCACATGCTGTTGCAGGCCCGTTCGCTACAGCCGGACCTGGTGTCCTGGCAGCAGCTGCCCTTGCCGTCGCCGCGCCTGGAGCAGGATCGCCAGGGCTTTATCCGCTACTACGAAAACCACGACGGCTGCTCGGTGCCGCCGGCCTGGATCGCCGACGACGATGAAGAGTTCACCCGCTGGCTGCATGGCTTGAAGAGCGACGCGGCCTTCTATGGCAATTTCCAGGTCTGGGAGTCGCAGTACCAGGACCCCGAATACCTCAGCCGCCTGACCCTGGGGCAGTTCGGTTCGGAGGTCGAGCTGGGCCTGCATGACTGGTTGCACATGCGCTGGGCCGATGTCGCCCGGGATCCTGCCAACGGCATGCCGGTCATGGAAGCCCGGGTTTCCTCGGACTTCGCCGGACGCTGGTACCTGGCGCAGAACGACTTTCTCGGCGACCCGTTCTCGTCCCATGTGCATCCGATGTTCTGGAAGTTCCATGGCTGGATCGACGACCGCATCGACGATTGGTTCCGCGCCCATGAGCGCTTCCATCCCGGTGAAGTGCTGCGTCGCGAGGTCAACGGTGTGCCGTGGTTCGCGCCCGGGCGCTGGGTCGAGATCGACGACCCCTGGCTGGGGGCCTCGACCCATGGCTGCGGCCCGCTGGGCAACGTGCCTGGCGAGATGTCGCTGGAGATGGACCAGGAGGTCATGAAGCTGGCCCTGCGTATCGCCCTGAGCCGTGACGAGGAGGTGCCACAGCTGCTCAAGCGGGCACCGCGGCGGCCCTGGTACGCCCAGCACCTGAAGTTGTGAGCCGGTAAGGCCGCGGCGCGGGTCCTGTCGCAGGGCCCGCGCCGTTGTGTTTTCTGGAGCGCTTTATTGGGAGACTCTGTTATTGAGAGGCTCTTTATTTACAGGCTCTGCGTTCAGAACCTCTTGGTTTCGAGCGTCTTCCAGCCACCGCCCAGGGCTTTGTACAGGGCAATGCTCGACTGCACCCGGGACAGCCGCAGTTGCACGTTCTGGTCCTGGGCGGCGTACAGGGTGCGCTGGGTTTCCAGCACGGTGAGCAGGTCTTCGGCGCCAGCCTGATAACGGCTCTGGGCGATCTCGAAGGCCCGCTGCGCCTGATTCAGTTCTTCGCCTTGCCATTGCCGCTGCTGGTCCAGGCCGCGAATGCTGTTGAGGGCCTTTTCCACATCGGCGAAGCCATTGATGATCGCCCCGCGGTAGCTTTCCAGCAGTTCCTGCTGGCGTGCCGTGGCCCTGTCGCGCTCGGCGCCCAGGCGGCCGTTGTTGAAGATCGGTGCCACCAGCGCAGCGGTCAGGTTGTAGAAGGGGCTGCGTAGCACGTCATCGAACGTGTTGGCGCCGGAGCCGAGGTTGGCGGTCAGGGTCACGTTGGGCAGCATCGCCGCCCGTGCCACCCTGACATCGGCCCGGGCCGCTGCCAGCCGGGCTTCGGCGCCGGCGATATCGGGGCGGCGGGCCAACAGGTCGCTGGGCACTCCGGCATCGATGTCCGGCCAGTTCAGTTGGGCGAAAGGCTGGTCGCTCAGGGTCAGGCTCTGCACTGGCCGGCCGAGGAGGGCGGCGAGGGCGATCAGGGCTTCTTCGGCCTGTTGCCGGACCTGCGGCACCTGGCGCTGCTGGGCCGCCACCAGGCTTTTCTGCTGGGCCAGCTCGAGGGCGGTGGCCGAGCCCGCGTCGTAGCGGGTCTGCACCAGCCTGAGCACGCTCTGCGCATTGGCCAGGTTGAGCTCGGCAATCCGGCTCTGTTCCCGCAGCGACAGTACCTGGGCGTAACTGTTGGCCACGCCGCTGAGCAGGGTCAGTTCCACGGTGGCCCGGTCGAACTCGCTGGCCTGCAGGCCCAGCAGGGCGCTGTCCCGGGCGGCGCGCTTGCCGCCCCAGAAATCGATTTCATAGGTGGCGCTCAGGCCGGCATTGAAATAGTCCACGGCCTTGTTGTTGCTGTTGGTATCCAGCTGGCTGTAGCCGCTGCCCCGCAGGAGCTTCTGCCGGTTGGCGTTGAAGGTGCCGTTGACGGCGGGCAGCAAGGGCGCGCCGGCAATGACGGCGCTGGCCTGGGCCTGCTGGACCCGGGCCATGGCCGCCGCCAGGTCGTGGCTGCCGGCGCGGGCTTCGGCGATCAGGCGGTCGAGTTCCGGGCTGCCGAATTGCAGCCACCAGCGTGGATCTTGCTGGCGCGGCGCGAGGCTGGTGGCGGAGTGCCAGGCGGCGGGGGCTTGCAGGCCGCTGTCCGGGCGCGGCGCCGGGCTGCTGCAGGCGGCCAGCGCCAGGCTGGCGGCCAGGAGGGTCAGGTGCACTTTCATAGGTCGATCATTCACTGGTAAGGGCCTTGACCGGATCGAGCCGGGCAGCTTTGCGGGCTGGCATGAAGCCGAAGGTGACGCCGGTGATCAGAGCGCAGCCGAAGGCCCCCAGTATCGCGGCCAGGGAGAAGGCCACTGCCACCTCGCTGAGGATCAGGATGCCGCCGATGATCAGCGCCACGCCGATCCCGGCCAGGCCGCCGACCACCGAGAGCATCACCGCCTCGGTGAGGAACTGGCGCAGGATGTCGCGCTGGCGGGCGCCGGTGGCCATGCGGATGCCGATCTCCCGGGTGCGTTCGCGCACGGTCATGAGCATGATGTTCATCACCCCGATGCCGCCCACCAGCAGCGAGATCGCGGCGATGGCGCCGAGCATCAGCGACAGGGTGTTCTGGGTCCGTGCCTCGGCCTGGATCATGGCGGCGTTGTTGGTCAGTTCGAAGTCGCGTTTGCCGCCGTGCATGCGCAGCATCAGTTCGTCGATTTCGCGTTCGGTCTGCTTGACCCGGCTGGCATCGGCGGCGGCGATCGCCACGTACTGCGGGTTGTGGTCGCCGAACAGGCGGATGCTGGCGGCGGAGTAGGGCACGGCGATGCGGTCGTCGCTGTCGCTGTCGCCGGAACTGGCGCCCTTTTCCGAGAGCACGCCGACCACCTGGAATGGCACGTTCTCGATCAGGATGTATTGGCCGATGGGGTTGGCCACGTCCTTGAGGAGTTTTTCCCGGACCTTGTGGCCGATCACCGCCACCGCCGCTGCCGAGCGTTCGTCGGCGTCGCTGAAGTAGCTGCCCTGGGCCACGGGCCAGTTGAAGATCTCCGGGAAGTTGGTGTCGTTGCCACCCACATAGCTCATGTAGTCGGCGTTGCCGAAGCGGACCCCGGCCTTCGCGCCGTTGACCGGCATGATGCGTTTTACCTGGGGCAGGTTGGCCAGGGCCGCGACGTCGTCCAGGGTGACGATGCCCTCGGGCGTGCGCGGGTTGGGCGAGTAGCCGCTCAAGTAGATGATGTTCGAGCCGAAGGCGCCCATCTGCGCCATGACCTGGCGTTTGCTGCCTTCGCCCACTGCCAGCATCACCACCACCGAGGCCACGCCGATGACGATTCCCAAGAGGGTCAGGGCGGTGCGGAAACGGTTGATCCACATCACCCGCCAGGCCGCCTGCACGGCATCCACCAACTCGCCTTTCCAGGCGCCGTTGGGTTCGCTGCCGTCGGCCAGGCGCTGGCGCAGGTCCACTGCCTGCAGGGCGCCGCTGTTGGCGCTGGCCTGGACCTCGGGGTGTTCGTCGGCGGTGTCGCTGATGATCTCGCCGTCGCGGATTTCGATGATGCGCTTGGCCCGCGCCGCGACTTCGCGGTCGTGGGTGATGAGGATCACCACGTGGCCCTGGCTGGCCAGTTCGTCGAGCAGGCTCATGACCTCGGCGCCGCTGTGGCTGTCGAGGGCGCCGGTGGGTTCGTCGGCGAGGATGATATGGCCGCCGTTCATCAGCGCGCGGGCGATCGACACCCGCTGCTGCTGGCCGCCGGACAACTGGTGCGGGCGGTTGCCGGTACGGCTGGCCAGACCCAGGCGGTCGAGCAGGGCGGCGGCGCGGGCGTGGCGCTCGGCCGCCGGGGTGCCGGCATAGATCGCCGGCATCTCGACGTTTTCCTGGGCCGAGCCGGACGCAATCAAGTGGTAGCCCTGGAACACGAAGCCGAAGGCCTGGCGACGCAGCCAGGCCAGTTCGTCGCTGTCCAGCCGGGCGACGTTTTCCCCGGCGAACAGGTACTCGCCCGAGGTCGGGCGGTCGAGGCAGCCGAGGATGTTCATCAGCGTCGATTTGCCGGAGCCGGAGGCGCCGACGATGGCGACGAACTCGCCGGCGTGGATCGACAGGTCGATGCCACGCAGTACGTCCACTTGCGGCGTGTCGCCGCCGCCATAGGATTTGCGGATGCCCTTGAGGTCGATCAGCGGGGTTTGCATTCAGCCTCCGCTGCTTTGCGCGGGACCGATCAGCAAGTGATCGCCTTCGGCGAGGCCGTCCAGGATCTGGATGTGCAAACGGTCGCTGATGCCGACCCGTACCTTGCGCTCCTCGATCGAGCCGTTTTTCGCCACCACCCGGGCCAGCTGGGCGCCGCCCTCGGTGCTGCCCTGCAGGGCGGCGATCGGCGCGGTGAGAACGTCCTGCGCGCGCTCGGCGACAAAAAACACCTGGGTGGTCATCTCGGCCATCAGCGCGTTGTCGGCGTTATCCACATCCAGCAGCACGGTGTAGAGCACCACGCGGCCGCTGCCGCTCTTGCTCGAACTGTTGGGGCTGCCGCTGCCCTGGCTGCTTTCATTCAGCGGCTTGGGCGGGATCGGCAGGATCTGCCGCACGGTACTGGTCCAGCGCCGGGCGCCGCCGCTCAAGGTGGTGAAGTAGGCGGTCATGCCCGGCTTGACGTGGCCGATATCGGCTTCGGAGACCTCGGCCCAGACGGTCATCGGCGACAGCCGGGCGATGCGCAGGATCAACGGCGTCTGTTGCTGGGCGTTGAGGGTCTGGCCTTCGCGGGCGTCCACCGCGACCACGGTGCCGGACATCGGCGCGTAGATCCGCGTATAGCCCAGCTCGGCCTGGTCGCTGCGCAGGCTGGCCTGGGCCTGGCGGATCTGTGCCTGGATCATGTCGATCCGCGCCTGGGTGGCCTTGAGTTCGGCGCGGGCGGTCTGCACGTCTTCGTCGCGGGTCGCGCCGCCGGCGGCGAGGTTCTGCTGGCGCTGGTACTTCTGTCGGGCCAGTTCGTTCTGTGCCCGCTGCTCTTGCAGCTGGGCCTGCAGGTTCTCGATGGAGAAACGGCTGGCATCGAGCTTGGCCTGCTGGGTAGCGGGGTCGATCTCCACCAGCAGCTGGCCTTCCTTGACCGGGTCGCCGGCCTCGACGTGGATCTTGCGGATCTGCCCGGACGCCTGGGCGCCGACATCCACGTAACGCCGCGGTTGCAGGGTGCCCAGGGCGGTCACGCTGCTTTCGATGGTGCCGCGGCTGACTTGTACGGTGGCGAGCTGGTCGCGCCCCGGCGGCAGGAACTGCCAGGCGGCGAAGGCAACGACAGGAATCAGACACAGGGTGACAAGCAGGGCGCGTCGGGTATGACGGGGACGTTTCATGCAGGGTTCCGGCCAATGGAAGTCGGCCCGTCGTCCGGCCTGGCCCAGGGGGTGGGCAGGGCTGGAGGCTGCCGCCAGAGCGACAGATACGGGGAGCTGTCAGGTAGACGAGAAGCGCCGGAGGGAATTTAAGTCATGACACATGGCGTTACAGGTGCGGGGTTACAGGTTAGGCGACGAAAATAAAACCGGCGAATCGACACAGCACTTTAAATCTATATGAGAATTACTATAAATTACACCACTTCTAAACTGCCATCATCGAATCGCCTGCCCAGGGGCGGAGTGCCAGTTGTGCTCAAGGACAAAAGCCGCGTATCGCGGTCGGGAGTCATGTTGGAAAACTACTATCGCGAGCTGGTGTGTTTCCTCAACGCCAAGCTGGGCAACCTGCAGGTGGCCGAAGATGTGGTGCATGACGCTTATGTGCGGGTGCTGGAGCGTTCCAGCGACACGCCGATCGAGCAACCGCGGGCCTTCCTCTACCGTACGGCGCTGAACCTGGTGATCGACGGCCATCGGCGCAATGCCTTGCGCCAGGTCGAATCCCTGGATGTGCTGGACAATGAAGAGCGCTTCTTCAGCCCCTCGCCACACACTAGCATCGACCATGGCCAGCGCCTGGACATGCTGCAACGGGCGCTGGCGGAGCTGCCGGCGCTGTGCCGGGAAAGTTTCCTGCTGCGCAAGCTCGAAGGCCTGTCCCACCCCGAGATCGCCGAGCGCCTGGGGATTTCCCGCAGCCTGGTGGAGAAGCACATCGTCAATGCGATGAAACATTGCCGGGTGCGGGTCCGGCAGTGGGACGCCCATTGATCCTTCTTTGTTAAATTTTTTTTCACTGTCCTCGTTCCTACTCAACAGACGACCTGCTGCCTCGCCATGGGCCGATCAGGTCACCGTCGATTTCTCCCCGCGTTGAGGGATTTATCCAGAGGACACTGGAAATGACACAGGCAATTGCATCGACCATCGTTCACGACCTGATCGGTATCGGTTTCGGCCCCTCGAACCTGGCGCTGGCTATCGCGCTGGAAGAACGTGGCCAGATTCAGGGTCCGCTGGACGCGCTGTTTCTCGACAAGCAGGCCGACTACCGCTGGCACGGCAACACGCTGGTGGCCCAGAGCGACCTACAGATTTCCTTTCTCAAGGACCTGGTGACCCTGCGCAACCCGACCAGCCCGTACTCCTTCGTCAACTACCTCAAGCACCACGGCCGCCTGGTGGACTTCATCAACCTGGGCACCTTCTATCCGTGCCGCATGGAGTTCAACGATTACCTGCGCTGGGTCGCCGGGCACTTCCAGGAGCAGAGCCGCTACGGTGAAGAAGTACTGGCCATCGAGCCGGTGCTGCACAACCAGCAGGTCGAGGCGCTGCGGGTGATTTCCCGCGACAGCCAGGGCCAGGAGTTCGTCCGCACCAGCCGTTCGGTGGTGGTCAGCCCTGGCGGCACGCCACTGATCCCGGACACCTTCAAGGCGCTCAAGAACGACGGCCGGGTGTTCCACCACGCGCATTACCTGGAACGCATGGCCAGCCAGCCGTGCGCCAGCGGCCAGCCGATGAACGTGGCGATCATCGGTGGCGGGCAGAGCGCCGCCGAGGCCTTTATCGACCTCAACGACAGCTTCCCTTCGGTGCAGGTGGACATGCTGGTCCGCGGTTCGGCACTGAAGCCGGCGGACGATAGCCCGTTCGTCAACGAAGTGTTCTCGCCGGCCTTCACCGACCTGGTGTTCCAGCAGCCGAGCGGCGAGCGCGAGCGCCTGGTCCACGAGTACCAGAACACCAACTACTCGGTGGTGGATGTCGACCTGATCGAACGCATCTACGGGATTCTCTACCGGCAGAAAGTCTCCGGCATCGCGCGCCATGCCTTCCGCACCCTGACCACCGTGGAGAAAGCCACCGCCACCGCCCAGGGCGTCGAACTGGTGCTGCGCAACACCTCCACCGGCGAGCTGAGCACCCGCCACTACGACGCGGTGATCCTGGCCACCGGCTACGAGCGCCAGACCCACCGTGCGTTGCTGGCGCCGCTGGAAGCCTACCTGGGCGACTTCGAAGTGGATCGCAACTACCGGGTGATCACCGACGAGCGCTGCAAGGCCGGCATCTACACCCAGGGCTTCAGCCAGGCCAGCCACGGCCTGAGCGACACCTTGCTGTCGGTGCTGCCGATCCGCGCCGAGGAAATCGCCGCCTCGCTGTACGAGCACGACAAAGGCCGCCACAGCCGTTCGGTGCGCGACCTGCTGCTGGCCACCGCCAGCTGATTGCCCGGGTAACGTTGTAGGAGCGAGCTTGCTCGCGAAAAAATGGCCCGGCTTGCACGCTCCGTCGACTACTCCGACGCCTCGCGAGCAAGCTCGCTCCTACAGGATCGCGTTATCGTTGTAGGCGCGAGCTTGCCCACGACAGGGGGCATGAGGTCCCCGCATTTCCTGCCTTTGGGGCCTGTCCGTGGCCCCTTCCTGAACCTTCGCTGAAGAACTTTTCGATTCCCCCGCCAGCGCCTTGCCGTCGATTTACTCTGCAAAAACCGCGGCGTAAGCTTCGCGCGTTTTCCATCAAGCGGAGACCCACAGTGGGTACTTGTTCGAGTGACAGTAGTCGGCCGGTTTCGATAACCGGCACCTTCCCGGCAAGATAACGCGCCCGCTTTTTGTGCCGTTGTCTCGCCATGACAGCGAGCGGCGGCTTCCCGATCGTGGCCTTCAGGGCCCGTTCCCGATGTCCCTCTCATCGACACTGCAACAGTGGGTGATGCCCGGCCTGGCGCCGCATCACCGCGCTACGGCTGCGCCTGTTTGCGCGGCCGGCGAACCAGACCTGGCTGTGAGTCTCCCGGCGCCGACCGTTAGGGGACACACCATGAACCTCACCCTGCTCAAAGAGTTTTTTGCCGGCTTCCTGCGGACCCGGCACTTCGCCCGGCACTTTCGCCGCCTGGCCTTGCTGGAGAGCTTCAGCGACGCCAGCGTCAGCCGCGACCTGCCGCCGAGCCTCGCGCACACCCTGGTGGCCGCGGCCAACGACAATGCCACGGACCTGCTGCAACGCCTCGGCAGCCACACCGATGGCCTGAGCGAGGCCGAGGCCCAGGCCCTGCGCGAGCAGCATGGCCTCAACGAGGTCGAGCACGAGCAGCCGCTGCCGTGGTGGACGCACCTGTGGCATTGCTACAAGAACCCCTTCAACTTGCTGCTGACCCTGCTGGCGGTGATCTCCTGGCTGACCGAAGACATGAAGGCGGCCACGGTGATTTTTTCCATGGTGGTGCTCTCCACGCTGCTGCGCTTCTGGCAGGAGGCCAAGTCGAACAAGGCTGCCGATGCCCTCAAGGCAATGGTCAGCAACACCGCCACTGTGCTGCGGCGCAACGTGGTCGACGCCGCGCCGTCGGTGTTCGCCCGGCTGCATGGCGCGGCGGTGGCCAGCCAGGGCCAGCAACGCCTGGAACTGCCGATCCGGCAACTGGTGCCGGGCGACCTGATCCAGCTCTCGGCCGGCGACATGATCCCCGCCGATTGCCGGGTGCTCAGCGCCAAGGACCTGTTCGTCAGCCAGGCGGCGATGACCGGCGAATCGATGCCGGTGGAGAAATTCCCGCGCCAGCAGGACGCCGCCACCCTCAACCCGCTGGAGCTGGACAACATCCTGTTCATGGGCACCAACGTGGTGTCCGGCGCGGCCACCGCGCTGGTCCTGGCCACTGGCAACGCCACCTATTTCGGCGCCCTGGCGCAGCGGGTCGGGGCCACCGACCGGGCACCGACTTCGTTCCAGAACGGGGTGAACAAGGTCAGCTGGCTGCTGATCCGCTTCATGTTCGTCATGGCGCCGCTGGTGCTGTTCATCAACGGCTTCACCAAGGGCGACTGGATGGAGGCGCTGCTGTTCGCGCTGTCGATCGCCGTGGGCCTGACTCCGGAAATGCTGCCGATGATCGTCACCTCGACCCTGGCCAAGGGCGCGGTGTTCCTGTCGCGCAAGAAAGTCATCGTCAAGCGCCTGGACGCGATCCAGAACTTCGGCGCCATGGATGTGCTGTGCACCGACAAGACCGGCACCCTGACCCAGGACAAGATCTTCCTCGCCCGGCATGTGGATGTCTGGGGCGAGGAGTCCGACGACGTGCTGGAAATGGCCTACCTGAACAGCTACTACCAGACCGGCCTGAAGAACCTGCTGGACGTGGCGGTGCTGGAGCACGTCGAAGTGCACCGCGAGCTGAGGGTCGGCACGGCGTTCCAGAAGATCGACGAGATTCCCTTCGATTTCAACCGGCGGCGCATGTCGGTGGTGGTGGCCGAGAAGGAGCGTGCGCACCTGCTGATCTGCAAGGGCGCGGTGGAGGAGGTGCTGGCGGTGTGCACCCGGGTGCGCCATGGCGCCGCCGAGGAAATGCTCAGCGACGAGCTGTTGGCGCGGATCCGCCAGGTCACCGCCCAATTCAATGGCGAAGGGCTGCGGGTGGTGGCCGTGGCCGCCCGGCCGATGCCCCAGGGCCGCGACAGCTACAGCCTGGCGGACGAGCAGGGGCTGACCCTGATCGGTTACGTGGCCTTCCTCGACCCGCCCAAGGAAAGCACCGCGCCGGCCCTTGAGGCCCTGGCCGCCCATGGCGTGGCGGTGAAGGTGCTGACCGGCGACAACGAGCTGGTCACGGCGAAGATCTGCCGCGAAGTCGGCCTGGAACAGCAGGGCCTGCTGCTGGGCAACGACATCGAGCGCATGAGCGATACCCAGCTGGCCAAGGCCGTGGAAACCACCAATGTCTTCGCCCGGCTCACACCCTCGCACAAGGAACGCATTGTCCGCCTGCTCAAGGGCAACGGCCATGTGGTCGGCTTCATGGGCGACGGCATCAACGACGCGCCGGCGCTGCGCACCGCGGACATCGGCATTTCGGTGGACAGCGCCGTGGACATCGCCAAGGAAGCGGCGGACATCATCCTCCTGGAGAAAAGCCTGATGGTGCTGGAGGAGGGCGTGCTGGAAGGCCGGCGGACCTTCGCCAACATGCTCAAGTACATCAAGATGACCGCCAGCTCGAACTTCGGCAACGTGTTCTCGGTGCTGGTGGCCAGCGCCTTCATTCCGTTCCTGCCGATGCTGCCGATGCACCTGCTGGTGCAGAACCTGCTGTACGACATTTCCCAGATCGCCATTCCGTTCGACAACGTCGACGAGGAAATGCTGGCCCGCCCGCAGCGCTGGCAGCCGGCGGACGTCGGGCGCTTCATGCTGTTTTTCGGGCCGATCAGTTCGATCTTCGACATCAGTACCTTTGCCCTGATGTGGTACGTGTTCGATGCCAATACCCCGGACCACCAGACCCTGTTCCAGTCCGGCTGGTTCGTGGTCGGACTGCTGACCCAGACCCTGATCGTGCACATGATCCGCACGCCGAAGATCCCCTTCCTGCAAAGCCGCGCGGCCATGCCGCTGCTGGTGATGACCGGATTGATCATGGCCATCGGCATCTTCCTGCCCATGGGCCCGCTGGCGCACTACTTCAAGCTGCAGGCGCTGCCGTCGCTGTACTTCGTGTTCCTGCCGGTGATCCTGCTGGCGTACATGGCGCTGACCCAGGCGGTGAAGGGCTTTTATATCCGCCGGTTCGGCTGGCAATAAGCTGCGGCTCGCGGCCAGCGCAGCACAAAACCCCTGTAGCCGCTGCCGCAGGCTGCGCCAGGACCGCAGGTCCTCCGGCGTTGGCACGAACGCCACGGCCCTTCGGGCCGATCGCAGCCTGCGGCAGCGGCTACAGGGTCAATCCAACGCTTGCCCGATGAGCGCCATCTATCCGTAGGAGCGAGGCTTGCCCGCGATGGGCCGCGCAGCGGCCCAGGTTTCGCGGGCCAACCGGCGATCGCCATCTGCTCGTCATACCCGCCGGTGCAAGATACCCGGCACCCCAGCCGGACTCATCGCGGGCGGTTGGATCGCCGCCCGCTCGCACCGGCAAAGTGCACCTATCCTTTAACGGCAGCCGACCGCCGCGTACTCAAGGACTCCCTTCATGCAAGCACTCCAGAACATCAACCTGACCTCCCTGGTGGACACCCTGGTCAGCCTCAGCGCGGCCTTTATCCTCGGTGGCCTGATCGGCTTCGAGCGCCAGTACCGGCAACGCACCGCCGGCCTGCGCACCAACGTGCTGGTGGCGGTGGGCGCGGCGATTTTCGTCGACATGGCCAACCGCCTCGGCGGCGCCGAAGGGGCGGTGCGGGTGGTGGCCTATGTGGTGTCCGGCATCGGTTTTCTCGGCGCCGGGGTGATCATGCGCGAGGAGGGCAACGTGCGTGGCCTGAACACCGCGGCCACCCTCTGGGCCTCGGCGGCGGTGGGCGCCTGCGCCGGCGCCGACCTGATTCTCGAAGCCTTTCTCGGCACTTTGTTCGTGCTGGCGGCCAACACCCTGCTGCGACCGATCGTCAACAACATCAACCGCCAGCCGCTGGATGTGATCTCCGCCGAGGTCACCAATATCGTCTATGTCATCGCCCATCGCTCCAAGCAGAAGGCCGTGTTCGCCCTGCTCGAAGCGGAACTGGAACGCAGCAACTACCCGGCCAGCGACATCGATGTCCATGCCTTCGGCAACGACGACGTGGAGATCGAAGCCACCCTGGCCACCACTTCGGTGGACGGCGACGAGCTCGACGCCCTGGTGGCGCGCCTGTCCACCTCGGCCCTGGTGGAGCAGGCGTTCTGGAGCCCCAGCACCACCGAATAAAGCGCCCGTGCAGGGGGCTTTCCTGGGAGAAATTTCTTGTGCGCGGTAATTTTTGGGAATTGTCTTAAAGAGTCGGCCTGGGGCCATCGGATAGTCTGTCGGGCCTCTGTGTTCAACCGATAGTTGCCACGCCGATGCCCAACAAACGCTTGAGAATATTGATTGCCGATGCGTCCCGGGAACAGTGTGGGCGCATCGAGCGTTTGTTGAATGGCCTGGGGTATTTCCGCGTCGCGGCGGTGGAGTCTTTCCGCGAACTGGTGACCCTGACTCACTATTCCTGCGACCCCTTCGAGAACTTCGACCTGTTGCTGCTCAGCGGCGAGCTGGCGTTCGCCGCCGGGGTGGACGCCGGCGCGTTCTGCCAGGGCAACCCGCAGATCCGCCATGCCATGATCTATGGCGGTCGCACCGAACAGGCATTGCCGGTGGTCCTCGGTGCCTCTGCGCTACAGGAGATTCTCTGGGTGCAGGGCGCCACGCAGGAGATCCTCCAGCGCTTCATTGCCCATATCAATCCTCCCGCCTCCTCGGGCAAAGACCGAACCTTCTGAACACTGGAATAGCCCCCCGCAGTTGCTGGGAACAGGGCTTGCGTCGTGCTACTGGAGGTGGACCGCCACCTGGCCAGCGGTTCTCTGATGGCCGCTACCGGGTCGGGCGGGTCTTTTGTCTCCATCCGGAGCGGATAAAAAGCAGGATTCATGGCCGCCCATGGATAGCCGATGAGTGCCGCCGATGTGGGCGGATATCCCAGGAAAACGAGCATTTCGGGCTCGAAAAGTAGGGGAAAGCCGCATTTTAGTAGTTCGGAGTAGGGCTTTTCAGAAAACCCTTAGAGAAAACTATCGGCTGCTCCCCTAGCCTTTATTCATAGGCTTGGAGCCTGTCATCTCAGACTTTTTTCATGGTCGCGAACAAATGCCGAATAAAACGTTACGAATCCTGATCGCCGATGAACAGCATTTTCATCGAATGAAGATCGAGCGGGTGCTGAACCAGCTGGGCTATTACCGGATTGCACCGATGTATCGACTCGTCGAGGTGTTGAACGTCGTGGAATATGGCAGTGAGCCAATGGACTTGCTGATCATCAACGCCTCGCTGGGGTTGCAGGCCCGGCTCGATATCGTGGCGTTTTGCATGGATAACCCGCAGATCCGTCATGTGCTGGTCTATGACTCCGAGCTTCTCGGCGTGCCTTCGATTCCACTCGGTCCGCAGCGCAAGCTGTATATCAGCAGCCTGCCGCTGCCGGACCACGAGACCATCAGCTGCTTGATGGCGGCCATCGACACCGGCCACCGGAGCAAGATCCCGGCGGCCGGAAAGTTTCCCAGCAGTTCCAATGAGGAAGAGATCGCCCCCGATGGCATTCGGTTGAATGCCGTGGTGCGTTAAGGCCTCAGTCCCACGCCGGTGCAATGCCGGCGGGGCTGGTCAGACGATGACCACGCTCCAGATCGGCGATGCGTTGCATGTCTGCTTCGCCCAGGGTCAGGGCACAGGCCTTGAGGTTGCTTTCCAGGTTCGTGCGCCGGGTCGAGGAGGGAATCACCGCATGACCCGATTGCATGGCCCAGGCCAGGGTCACTTGGGCCGGCGTCGCCCGATGCTGCTGGGCGATCTGCTGGATGACCGGGTCCTTGAGCACTTCACCGTAGGCCAGCGTCATGTACGAGGTGATGTGAATCCCCTGGCTTTGCGCGAACTCCACGACCTTGCGGTTCTGCAGGTAGGGATGCAGTTCGATCTGGTTAGTGGCGATGTGCTCGGCACCGACCGCGGCGATGGCCTGCCGCATCAGGTCGATGGTGAAGTTGGAAACACCGATCTGCCGGGTCAACCCCAGTTGCCTGGCCTCCAGCAACGCCGCCATGAACTCTTCGACCGGCACCTGGTCGTCCGGTGACGGCCAGTGGATCAGGGTCAGGTCCAGGTAGTCGGTCCGCAGCTTGCGCAGGCTGTCCTTGAGACTGGGGATCAGCTTGTCGCGGGCGAAATTGGCAACCCAGATCTTGCTGGTGACGAACAGCTCGTCGCGGGGGATGCCGCTGTAGGCGATGGCCTGGCCGACCTCGGCTTCGTTCTCGTAGATCTGTGCGGTGTCGATCGCCCGGTAGCCCAGTTCGAGCGCGGTGCTGACCGAGTCGATGACCACCTGGCCTTGCAGGCGAAAGGTGCCGAGGCCGAAAGCAGGTACAGACATGGATGACTCCAGATGGCAGTGGAAAGGCCACGAGTATCCCGGTCCGCACCCTTGAGAAAAACCGCCGGACAGGCAAAGCAATCTTTACCGCGAATCACGAATGCGCGGGCAGGCACGATCCCTGGTAGGCGCGAGCTTGCTCGCGAGACGTCCTTCCGGCCACCGCTGAGCGCAAGCCGTAGTTTTTTCGCGAACGAGCCCGCTTCTACAGACGCAGAGGCGGTTTCAGCCACGCGCTTCAAGAATCATGCAGGTGGTGGAGCCGGTGGCGTACAGGCGGCCATCGACGTCGTAGATCCGCCCTTCGGCCAGGGCGGTGGAGCGGCCCAGGTGGACGATCTTGCCTTCGGCACGGATCGGCCCGCTGCTGCCGGTCAGGGCCCGCACGTAGCTGATGCGCAGGTCCAGGGTGGTGTAGCCCTGGCCCTTGTTCAGGCGGGTATGGATCGCGCAGCCCATGCAGGAGTCCAGCAGGGTCGCGGCATAACCGCCATGCACGCTGCCCAGCGGGTTGTAATGGCGGGCATCCGGGGTGCCCTGGAACACGAATTGCCCGGCGGACCATTCGATGGGGATGAAGTCCAGCAACGTGCCGATGGGCGGCGAGGGCAGTTCGCCGTTGCCGATGCCGTCGAAGAATTCGGCAGGGGAGAGGGCGCTGACCTCGGCCAGGGACAGGCTGCCCGGGCCGGCCAGGCGCGCGCGCATGGCCTGTTCCTGGGCAATCCACTGGGCCAGGGTGGCTTCTCGTGATGGGCTTTGCATGGGCGTTTCCTCACTGGGCGGAACAAGATGACGAGGAAAATATTATGTTCGAAATATTATTCCGGCCAGTGTCAAAAACGCCACAGGTCGGAAGATTCGGCCAGGCTTCACCTTGCGCGCATCCTCAGGTGATATCGCTGCGGCTGAACTCCTCGCCGAGAAAGTCGATCAGCGTGCGCACCGACGGCAGCAGGCCACGGCGCGACGGGAAGATCGCATGGACGATCCTGCACTTGGGCGCCCAGTCCGGTACCAGCTGCACCAGGCGTCCGGCGGCCATATCGTCGCGCACCACCACGCTGGGCAGGTGGACGATGCCGATTCCCGCCAGCGCCGCCTGGCGCAGGGCAATCAGGTCGTCGGTGACCATCCGCGGCTTGTGGCGAATCTGCGCGAGCGTCTCGTCGGGGCCGAACAGCTCCCACTGGTATTCGCGTTGCGCCGCGCCCCAATGCAGGCTCGGCAGGCCGCTGAGGTCGGCGGGCGAGGCGGGGCTCGACAGGCGCGCAAGAAAGTCCGGGTGGCCGACCAGGCACTGGGTGCTGTTGCCCAGCACCTTCATCACCAGGTCGCTGCTTTCCAATGGCGGGAAGCGCACCCGCAGGGCGATGTCGAAACCTTCGTGGATCAGGTCGACCCGGCGGTTGGTGCTTTCGATGAACAGCTCCACCAGCGGGTACTTGAGCATGTAGCGGGTCAGCATCGGCCCGACCCAGGAGTTGAGCAGCGCGGTCGGGCAACTGATGCGCACCAGGCCCTGGGGCTCGGAACGGTTGCGCTCGATGACTTCCGCGGCGCTTTCCGCTTCCACGCGCATGGCCAGGCAACGCTGGTAGTACTCATGGCCGATCTCGGTGAGCGAACAGTGGCGGCTGGTGCGGTGAATCAGGCGCACGCCGAGGCGTTCCTCGAGCTGGGCAATGCGCCGGCTGAGCTTGGACTTGGGCATGTCCAGGGCGCGTCCGGCGGCGGCAAAGCCGCGGTGTTCGACGACCTGGGTGAAGTAGTAGAGGGTATTGAGGTCTTCCACCATCGTTCTCCAAATAGAACGCTAAGAGCGATTTTTGCAGTCTAGTGCATCAAAGGTATGGGTTTTAAGGTGTATCCAACGAAATAACTCACCCATTTCGGAGGCACCCGCATGAAAAACATCATCGGTATCTACACCAGCCCACGGGCCCATTGGGTGGGCGACGGCTTCCCGGTGCGCACGCTGTTTTCCTACGACAACCTGGGCAAGCACATCAGCCCGTTCCTGCTGCTCGACCACGCCGGCCCGGCTGAATTCACCCCGACCCAGGGGCGGCGCGGCGTGGGCCAGCATCCCCACCGCGGCTTCGAAACCGTGACTATCGTCTACAAGGGCGAGGTGGAGCACCGCGACTCCACCGGCAGCGGCGGCAAGATCGGCCCTGGCGACGTGCAATGGATGACCGCGGCCTCGGGGATTCTCCATGAGGAGTTTCACTCCGCAGCGTTCGCCAAGTCCGGCGGCACCCTGGACATGGTCCAGCTGTGGGTCAACCTGCCGGCGCGGGACAAGATGGCCGCGCCCGGTTACCAGACCATCCTCGATGGCGACATCCCGGCCATCGCCCTGAAGGACAAGGCCGGCACCCTGCGGTTGATCGCCGGCGAGTACGACGGCGTCAAGGGTCCGGCGCGCACCTTCACGCCCATCGACGTCTGGGATATCCGCCTGAATGCCGGCAAGCCCCTGACCCTCGACCTGCACGAGGGGCGCAACACCGCCCTGGTGCTGCTGCGCGGCACGCTCCAGGTCAATGGCCAGGAAGTAGTGCGCGAAGGCCAGCTGGTGCTGTTCGAGCGCGACGGCGACCAGCTCAGCCTGGAGGCCAACAACGACGCGGTGGTGCTGCTGCTCAGCGGCGAACCGATCGACGAGCCCATCGTCGGCCATGGTCCGTTCGTGATGAACAGCGAGGCCGAGATCCACCAGGCTTTCGTCGACTTCCAGTCCGGTCGTTTCGGCCAGATGCCTGGTTGACCCCCACTTACCGACTTGCACAGGACGTGTCGGCCGGTTTCAGGGCCAGGGATGGCTGTGCCTTCAATAAATGCCCTAGACGAAAGAGGAACTGCACATGAACAACTTCAATGCTGCCAACTTCAATGGCGCCAAGCCGACCATCGACCCCAACGACGCGGCGATGCTGCTGATCGACCACCAGAGCGGGCTGTTCCAGATCGTCAAGGACATGGACGTGCCGCAATTACGGGCCAATGCCATCGCCCTGGCGAAAGCTGCGACCTTGCTGAAGATGCCGGTGATCACCACCGCCTCGGTGCCCCAGGGCCCCAACGGCCCGCTGATCCCGGAAATCCACCAGGAGGCGCCCCATGCCCAGTACGTGGCGCGCAAAGGCGAAATCAACGCCTGGGACAATCCCCAGTTCCGGGCGGCGGTAGAAGCCACCGGCAAGAAAACCCTGGTGATCGCCGGCACCCTGACCAGCGTCTGCCTGGCGTTTCCGTCGATCGCCGCGGTGCATGAAGGCTACAAGGTGTTCGCGGTGGTCGATGCCTCGGGCAACCATTCGCGGCTGGCCACCGATCTGACCATCGCCCGCCTGGCCCAGGCCGGGGTGGTGCCGATCGACATCATGGCGACGCTTTCCGAGCTGCAGGGTTCGTGGAACCGCCCGGACGCCGAGCAGTGGGCCGCGGTCTACGCCCAGGCCATGCCGCATTACCAGTTGCTGATCGAGAGCTACCTCAAGGCCCAGCAAGTGGCGAACGAGCACGAAGTGCTGGACTCCCAGCGCTGAAGCTGCACCCCCCCCACGCCGACGTCCAGTCGGTATCGACAAGAAGCGAGGACTACCCCATGACTACTGCCTACAAGCGTCTCGACAAAGACAACGCCGCCGTGCTGCTGGTGGATCACCAGGCCGGCCTGCTGTCCCTGGTGCGCGACATCGACCCGGACAAGTTCAAGAACAACGTGCTGGCCCTGGCCGACCTGGCCAAGTACTTCAAGCTGCCGACCATCCTCACCACCAGCTTCGAAACCGGCCCCAACGGCCCGCTGGTGCCCGAGCTCAAGGCGCTGTTCCCGGACGCGCCGTACATCGCCCGGCCCGGCCAGATCAACGCCTGGGACAACGAGGACTTCGTCAAGGCGATCAAGGCCACCGGCAAGAAGCAACTGATCATCGCCGGCGTGGTGACCGAGGTTTGCGTGGCCTTCCCGGCGCTGTCGGCCCTGGAAGAAGGTTTCGAGGTGTTCGTGGTCACCGACGCCTCCGGCACCTTCAATGCCCTGACTCGTGATTCTGCATGGAACCGCATGTCCACCGCCGGCGCCCAGTTGATGACCTGGTTCGGCCTGGCCTGCGAGCTGCACCGCGACTGGCGCAACGACATCGAGGGCCTGGGCACCTTGTTCTCCAACCACATCCCGGACTACCGCAACCTGATCACCAGCTACACCACTCTGACCCAGGGCAAGTGACCTGCCAGCGGCGGCTACACAAGGCAGCGAGCCCGACCGGGCTATCGGAGGTGTCGCGATTCCCTGTAGCCGCTGCCGCAGGCTGCGACAGGACCGAAGGTCCTTAAGCGGTTTCAAGACCCTGCGCCTGCTGCGCAGTCGATCGCAGCCTCGCAAGCTCGGCAGCGGCTACAGGGTTAGCGCCGATCGGTAGGTCACAACCCCTGTAGCCGCTGCCGCAGGCTGCGATAGGACCGAAGGTCCTTAAGCGATCTCAAGATCCCGCGCCCCTTGCGGGGTCGATCGCAGCCTCGCGGGCTCGGCAGCGGCTACAGAGTGAGCGACATCGTTGCAGGCAGGGGCCTCCCATGAGGCCCCTGTTTTTGTTTCTCCGGCTATACCTGCAAGGTTGCTTGTGTGAGATTGTCGCGCCTCTGACCGTGCTGGAGTTGCTTGATGCCGAACCTGTTCACCGACCACCCGCTGTTCGCCGCGCTGATCCTGATCCTGCTGGACATGCTGCTGTGGCGCCTGATCGGCGCGCGGGGCGGTTACTGGAAGCTGCTGGTGCGGGTGCTGATCTTCACCCTGTACAGCGTGCTGCTGTTCAACCAGGGCCTGAACCCGATGCAGGCGGCGCCCTGGCCGGAGGACGTGCCGCTGCACCTGGCCGCCACCGGGTTGCAGATCGGGTGGTGGCTGTTCGGTGCGCGGACCCTGACGGTGTTGCTCGGCACCCTGATGATGCAGCGGGTCGGGCATACCGGACGGCTGTTGCAGGACTTGATGGGGGCGGTGATTTTCCTGATCGCCATCATCGCCGCCATGGCCTATGTGCTGGAGCTGCCGGTCAAGGGCGTGCTGGCCACCTCCGGCGCGGTGGCGATCATTGTCGGCCTGGCGCTGCAAAGCACCCTCAGCGACGTGTTCTCCGGCATCGTGCTGAACACCACCAAGCCGTATCAGCTCGATGACTGGATCTCCATCGACGGCACCGAAGGCCGGGTCACCGACATCGACTGGCGCGCCACCCGGCTGCAGACCTCCCAGGGCAGCATGGCGGTGATCCCCAATTCCCTGGCGGCCAAGGCCAAGATCATCAACTTCAGCCGTCCCGCCGATATGCACGGGCTTTCCATCAGCCTCCAGGTCAGCCCCCATGCGCGGCCGCAAACGGTGATCGAGGCGCTGGAACGGGCCATGCTCGGTTGCCGTTTCCTGCTCCCCAAGCCGGCCCCCAGCGTGGCCCTGAAAAGCTCGGGCAATGCGGGGGTGGAGTACGAAATCAGCGGTTTCGTGGCCTCCATGGGGCAGAAGCGCGAAGTGCGCAACCAGTTGTTCGACCTGGCCTTCCGGCACTTGCAGGCGTCCGGCGTCAGCCTGTTGTCCAGCGGTGAAAGCAGCGTGGCGGCCCACCTGTCGCGCCCGCGGGCGCTGCTGGACAGCTCGAGCATCTTCTCCACCCTGCGCCAGGAAGAGAAGGAAACCTTCAGCCAGAACATGACCCTGCAGACCTTCCGCGCCGGCGAGACCATCCTGCCGGCGGGCGAGGTCAGCGATCACCTGCTGATCATCGAATCGGGGGTGGTCTCGGTCAGCCTGATCCGCGATGGCAAGCCCTTCGAGGCCGGGCGCATGGGGCCGGGCGAAGTGATAGGCGAGGCGGGGGTTGCCGATCAGGCGACCGCGGCGGACTTCTCGGCCAAGACCTTCTGCACCCTGTACCGCATCGAAAACGAATACCTCAAGCCGTGCCTGGATGCGCGGCGCGATATCAGCGATGCGATGAAAAACCTCCTGGATTTCCGCCAGCACATCGCCCAGACCCTGACCCAGGAAAGCCCACGGCCGGCGGTGAAAAAAGGCTTTATGCAGTGGCTACGCCGGCGCGCCTGAGCGTCCATGCACGCCCCCTGCAGGCGCGCAGCTTGCGCGCGATAGCGTCATCGGTGAATGGCCGCTGCGCGGATCGCGCGCAAGCTGCGCTCCTACGCAAGAGGGGGGCATTGGTCACCTGGTCTTAGCCGGAATTGGTTATTGGTAGGGACCGGGGCCGGGCTTAACGTAGCGCCACATTCATTTGATCTGGAGCCACACCATGCAACCGCGTATCGACTTCTACACCGCTTCGCCAGATGCCCTCAAAGCCATGATCGCGCTGGAAACCGCGGTATCGAAACTGCCCCTGGAAAAGTCGCTGATCGAGCTGGTGAAGCTGCGCGCCTCGCAGATCAACGGCTGCGCCTTCTGCGTCGACATGCACACCGCCGACGCGCGCAAGAGCGGGGAAACCGAGCGCCGCCTGTACGCGGTCTCGGTCTGGCGCGAAGCGCCGTTCTTCACCGACCGCGAACGGGCCGCCCTGGCCTGGACCGAGTCCCTGACCCGGGTCCGCGAAACCCACGCGCCGGATGCCGACTACGAGTTGCTGAGCAGCCAGTTCAGCCCCAGCGAGCAGGTCGACCTGAGCCTGGCCATCGCCACCATCAACAGCTGGAACCGCCTGGCGGTGGGTTTCCGCAAAATGCCCCAGGCCTGATTCCCGGGCTCACCGGCCATCGGCTGGCGGATGGAATGGACCGCCAGCGCGGCGTTTGGCGAGAAGGGATCAGGGCCCAAGCGGAAGCAGTTGGCGCAATGCGTGGCGAAGACTATTGTTGGCAATCTGAATAACTGCCCGAAGAGAGCGATGCCATGAACACCAGTGATTTGCTTGAACAGTTGTTGCGCGCCGGCCAGGCCTCGATGACGCAGCAGGGTGGCGGGGCCTCGGCACCGCAGGATGGCCTGGGAGGCCTGGGTGGATTGCTCGGCGGCCTGTTGGGCGGTAACAGCAGCGGCGGTGCTCCGGGTGGCCTGGGCGCTGGCGGCCTGGGTGGTCTACTGGGCGGCCTGCTGGGCGGTTCCGGCTTGGGCGGCGCGACTTCCGGTGGAGCCCCTCAGGGCCGCTCCGGCGGTGGCATGAACTACGCGGCGCTGGCCTCCCTGGGGATGATGGCGTTCCAGGCTTACCAGGCCTGGCAACAACAGCAACAATCGGCGGCGCCGCAACAGGCGTTGCGTACCGTCGACCAGCTGGCCGGCCCGGAAGCCGAAGAACACAGCCATGCCATCCTCCGCGCGCTGATCGCCGCGGCCAAGGCCGATGGCCGCATTGACGAGCAGGAAAAACAACTGATCAGCGCCGAGATCGGCCGTCATACCGATGACCCGCAACTGCAGCAATGGCTCGACGACGAAGTCGCACGTCCCCTGGACGCCGCCGACGTGGCCCAGTCGGCCGCGGGCGAGCCGGGCATGGCGGCGGAAATGTACCTGGCCAGCGTGATGCTGGTGGACGATCAGCAGGACGCCGAGCGCAGTTACCTGGACGAACTGGCGGCGGCGCTGCGGATCGACCCCGAGCTGCAACTGCACCTGGAGCAACAGGCCAAGGGCCAGGTGGCCTGAGCCACGAGGACCGGCTCCGCCAGGGGCCGGTCCATTTGTCCGCGTCGGGCATGCCATTCGACGCCCGGCATGCTCGATCCGCATCCCTTCCAATCTCTGCTTGGCTCCGACGACGCGCCCCGTGGCCGAGGTGGATTGTCGCAGCGTGGATTTATTCGCCATCTCCGGGGGCGGGCAGGGTGATAATGCCGGCCTGTCCATCATGCGAGCGCACCGTCGCCATGTTCGAGATCCAGCCGCAGAACCCCGAGCTTTTTCGCCAGCAGACCCGCCGCAGTACCTTGTTCATTGCCCTGATTTTCCTGTCCCTGGCCATGCTGCTGTCCAGCGCCGCGGTGCTGCTGTTCGGCACGCCGGGCGGCGATAACTTCAAGCTCAATGTCGCCGGTGTGCTAGCCGGGCTGGTGCTGAGCATGGTGCTGATGCGCGTGCGCTTCTGGTCGCAGCCGTGGATGGCCGCGGCGGTCTACGGCTGGCAGCTCAAGCGCAGCCTGATGAGCGTGACCAACGTCATGCACCACGTCACCGCGGGCGTCGAGGCCCAGGACCCGACAGCGATGAAACTGCTGCGCTTCTATCACCTGGGCCTGACCCAGATGCACCAGCTGGATGCCAACTCCAGCGCGTTGAGCCAGGCGGTGCATGAGATCGACCGGCACAAGGAGCGGATGCAAGCCCTGGGCATGGACACCGAGCAGAAGCGTTTGAATCCGGACTGGATCGAAGCGGTGAAGCGGATTCCGCTAGCAAAGTGACCTGCAAAGGGCGCGCGGTTTCGAAGGCTTTCCCCGGCCGTTTCCGAGCCGATTTCGACATGTGATGGGTGCATGCAATCCGCGGGTTGTATGCGCCGAATACATGGCAAAAAGGCAAAGAGTTATAACGTTAGATTTTATTTATATAAATGGACATAAGCATTAGCGCTATGCTGCCGCCAGTTTTTTACCTGGCCGCGGTTGATGCGTAGGGCTTATTGATGGATGTGGGTAATTTTGGTTTTGTAATCGCGGGCCTGCTGGTGGGTTTCATCGTGGGGATGACGGGGGTGGGAGGCGGTTCGCTGATGACCCCGATCCTGTTGTGGTTTGGTATCAACCCGGCGACCGCTGTCGGCACCGACCTGCTGTACGCCGCCATCACCAAGTCCGGCGGTGTGTTGGTCCATCAGAAAAACCGCAACATCGACTGGAAGATCACCGGCTGGCTGACCCTGGGCAGCGTGCCCGCGGTGCTGGCCACCCTGTGGTTCCTCAAGAGCCTGCACACCGACCCGCAAGCGCTGAACAGCGTGATCAAGCAGGCCTTGGGTTTTGTGCTGCTGCTCACCGCCCTGGCGATCCTGTTCAAGAAAAAGCTCCTGGCGTTTGCCCAGAAGCACGCCGGCGATCACTACCACCTGAAGGATTCCAGCCTCAACGGCCTGACGGTGGTCACCGGCGTGGTCCTGGGCACCATGGTCGCCCTGACCTCCATCGGCGCCGGCGCCCTGGGCACCGTGGCGCTGTTCATCCTGTACCCGTTCCTGGCCACCAAGCGCCTGGTCGGCACTGAAATCGCCCACGCCGTGCCGCTGACCCTGGTCGCCGGCCTGGGGCACGCGAGCATGGGCAACATGGACTGGCAACTGCTGGGCTTTCTGCTGATGGGCTCGCTGCCGGGGATCTGGCTCGGCAGCCACATGACCGGCCGCGTCTCGGACGAACTGCTGCGGCCGTTCCTGGCGCTCATGCTGTTTTCCATCGGCTACAAGCTGGCGTTCTGACCCCGCGCTGGCGGGGCGAGCCAAGAGCCTCCTGCGGGAGGCTTTTGTGTTTTTGCGGTTTGAGTGTGCACACTTGGGGCGGGCCGTGATGGACCCACCCCCCAGGCCTCTCTCAGCGTTGCGCCAACCAGTAATCGTGCAGCCCACGGGCGGCCTGTTCGACGCTGGCCACGGTCTGGCGATGCTGAGCCAGATCGAGGTCGGCCGGCAGTTCGAAGTTGTCCTGTTCGGCGCAGGTGATGATGGCTTGCAGTTGGGCGGCCTGTTCGGCGGGCAACTCGGGCCAGTTGCTCACGGCCATGGCGCGGATGTAGCCGAAACACCATTCTTCCGCCAGCGTCAGCGGCTGGTCCTGATGCTCGGTCTGTTCGAAACGCGGCTGAAAACTCGCCGAGTCGTTCGCCAGCGCCGTGGCGAGGGCGTTCAGATGGCGCACGCTCAGCTCGATGAAGCGCTTGCACTCCTCGGGGTCCTGCCAGTCCGGGTTCTGCCCGCCCCAGATGGCCGGGAACCATTCGGCGATGTCCACCTGGGCCGGGCCGGACACCAGGGCGGTGCAAAAACCGTCGAGCTCGGCCAGGTTGAGCACGGAGTGGTCGTCGCCATACTTGAGCAGGGTGTCTTCGATGAATTCGAACTCGGCGGGGCTGAGCGGCTGGTTGTGCATGGAGGGTTTCCTTGGAAAAACGTGCAGCCCCAGGGGCTGCGCGGAAAAAAGACGCGGAGGATGGCGCGTTCCGCGGCTTTTATCCAGCGCCGATCATCGTCGTGGAGCGCGTTGTCATAGCTGCGACGTGCTCCTGGTCGCTCCAGCGACCGGCCCGATAACCGATCCGGTCGCTGTTGTTCTCAGGGTTGCGCATCATCCAGTGCCTTGAGCAGGGCATGGGCGACCTTGACCCGTTCGGCGTTGGGGTAGTTCTTGTTCGCCAGCAGCACCAGGCCGATGTCCTTGCCGGGCACGAACAGCACATAGGCGCCGAAACCGCCGGTGGAACCGGTCTTGTTCAGCAGGGTATCGGCCCGCGGTGCCTGGGGCGGGGTGAGCCAGCGGGTCGGGTGCGGTTCGAAGGCCATCTGCGACGAGTTGCCGGCCAGCAGGGCGTCCAGGCTGAGCGGGTAGGGGTAGAGCTCCCAGCCCAGGCCCTGGGTCATGCCCTCGACCTGGTAATAGCCGGTGTGGGTGAGGGCGATGGCCTGCGGCCAGGGTTGCGCCAGCGACTCGGGCTTGAGGTTGGCCTGGACGAAACGCAGCAGGTCGGCGGCGCTGGTCTTGACCCCGTAGGCCTCGGCATCCAGGGCGCCGGGGCTGACCCGCACCGGCTTGCCGTCCTTGCCGTAGCCCTGGGCGTAATTGTCCATCTGTGACTTCGGTACCTGGATATAGCTGTGCTGCAGGCCCAGCTGCGGGAACAGCCGCTGTTCCATCAATTGCTCGAAGGGCTGCCCCAGGCTTTGCGCGGCCAGGTAGCCGAACAGGCCGATGCTCGGGTTCGAGTACAGGCGCTGGGCGCCGGGGGCATAGGCCGGTTTCCAGCCCTGGTAGTAGCCGAGCATCTTGTCCTGGCTGTCCCATTGTTCCGGGAACTGCAACGGCAGGCCGCCGGCGCTGTAGGTCCCCAGTTGCAACAGGCTGATGTGCTCGAAGGCGCTGCCTTTCAACGCCGGCAGGTAGCGGCTGGCCGGGTCGTTCAGGGACAGCTTGCCGCTGGCTTGGGCATAGGCCCCCAGGGTCGCGGTGAAGAGCTTGCTCACCGAGCCGACCTCGAACAGCGTGTCGGCGTCGACGGCCTTTTTCCCTTCTTTGGAGGCCAGGCCGTAGTTAAAGTAATGGGGCTGGCCCTTGAGGGTGATGGCCACCGCCATCCCGGCGATGTCCTGTTGTTGCATCAAAGGGCGGATCGCCGCGTCGACCAGGGGCTTGAGCGCGCTGTCCGGCTGGCTGGCGGCCAGGCAGGCGCTGGCGCCGGACAGCAGCAGGGAAATGGTGAAAAATCCGGATAGGGCTAGGTTTTTGTTGTGCATGATGGGCTGACATTCCATGATTTTGCAGAGTAATGGCCGCTGCACTCCGAGCGGCTTTTGCCAGCGCCTGCCCTTGCAGTCAGGGAGCAGCGCGCTGCGAGCCGGCTCAATGTAGGCGGTCGACAAAGGATCGGCAAACGACGATATTTCGCAGGAGCCATTAGAAAAACTAGGGAGTGGTCATGATCCGACCCCATCTGCCGCTGAATGCCCTGCGCGCCTTCGAGGCCTCGGCGCGGCATTTGAGTTTTACCCGCGCGGCCATCGAGCTGTGCGTGACCCAGGCGGCGGTCAGTCATCAGGTGAAAAGCCTTGAGGCCCAGCTCAACGTGACCCTGTTCAAGCGCCTGCCCCGCGGGCTGATGCTGACCAGCGAGGGCGAAACCCTGCTGCCGGTGCTGTGCGAGTGTTTCGACCGCATCGCCGAAACCCTCGGCCGCTTCGAAGGCGGGCATTACCGCGAAATGCTCAGCGTCGGCGCGGTCGGCACCTTTGCCGTCGGCTGGTTGTTGCCGCGCCTGGAGGACTTCCAGGCCCGCCACCCGTTTATCGACCTGCGCCTGTCGACCCACAACAACCGGGTCGACGTCGCCGCCGAAGGCCTGGACTACGCGATCCGTTTCGGCAACGGCGCCTGGCACGGCACCGATGCTGTCCAGCTATTGGAAGCACCGCTGTCGGTGCTCTGCGTGCCGGAACTGGCTCGGCAACTGCACAGCCCCGTCGACCTGCTCGGCCAGACCCTGCTGCGCTCCTACCGCACCGACGAATGGCCGGAATGGTTCAGCGCCGCCGGCTTGCCGGCCAGCACCCTGCCTGCGTGCAGCATCGTCTTCGACTCGTCCCTGGGCATGATGGAAGCCGCGCAGCAGGGTATAGGCGTGGCCCTGGCGCCGCCGCTGATGTTCTCCCGGCAGTTGCACGCCGGCAGCATCGTCCAGCCGTTCGCGGTGGGCATCACCACCGGCAGCTATTGGCTGACCCGCTTGCAGTCCCGGGCGCAGAGCCCGGCGATGCTGGCGTTCAAGGAATGGCTGTTGGGGACCGTGCAGGAAGGCTGAAGGCGGTCTGAAGACCAGGTGTTTCCCTGGGCGCAGAGCGTGCGGACGGGGAGGGCGCCAATGCAGATCGCCAGAACCGCCTGGCGCTGTTCTGGCGATCGTTTTTCGCGCGACTCAGCCTTGCAGCGCGGTCATCAGTACCTGCACCAGTTGACCGCCTTGTGGCGTCGCCCAGCTTCCCGCGAGTTCGGCGATCAGCTGGTTGGTGCTGGTCAGGGTCACGCCGCCCTTGTCCATCCGGCGCAGGGCGATGTCATCGGCCATGGCGCTGGGTGAACCGCCGGCGTCAGCCACCACCTGCACCTCATAGCCATCGCGCACCAGGCTCAGGGCCGGGTACACCGTGCAGACGTCATTGGTGACCCCGGCAATGATCAGTTTCTTGCGGCCAGTGGCCTGGACCGCCTTGGCGAAGTTGTCATCGTCCATGGCGTTGACGATCCCCAGGCGCTTGACGCGGGCGGCGAACTCGCCGGGCAGGATCTGTTCCAGTTCGCTCAGCAGTGGCCCCTGGGCGTATTCCTCCATGCTCGAAGTCAGGACCACCGGCAGTTGCAGGATACTGGCGGCCTTGGCGAGCATCAGCGCGTTGCGTTTCATCTCTTCGAAGGGAATGGATTTCACCCAGCCCATGGTCCCCACTTGGTGGTCGATCAACAGTAGGGCGGCATTTTCGGCACTGAATCTTTCGTAGGACATGATGGTGCTCCTGGTAGGTGAGATTGGGCGCTTGCGCCCCGGGGTTGATCTAGGGCGATCAGCGCGCTTGCAGCGTGCCGAACGCGCCGCGCTGGTAGGCCTCGACGGCCGCGGCCAGCGCCTCTTGCGAGGCAAGGGCCAGCGGCCCCTGCCAATACACCGGTTGCCCCAGGGGGCGGCCGGAAAACAGCACCGCCTTCGCCGGCCCCTGGTCCGCCCGCAGGCTGAGCTGGCGTTCTTCGGGTTGTGGCAGGCTCACTGGCAGTCGGGCGTGCATTAGGTCGAAGGGCTGGCCATCGACCGACAGTTCACCGTCGATCGGCATCACGAAGGCGCCATGGCCGGCCGCGATCGGCACCGTCACCTGCGCGCCTGGCTCCAGGGAGATGTCCAGCAAGCTGACCTCGGTGGGCAGCGACAGCGGCGAATGGATATCCGCGAAGCGGCCCAGTGGCACCCGGACTTTCACCCCCGGTAACTGCACCACCGGCACGTCCTCGGCTTCGAGGCTGAAGGCGAATGGCGCGCCGCCCTGCAGGTGCAGTGGCAGGTTGATGAACACCTGCAGCATGTGCACGGTCTTGCCTGTCTCGGTGGGCACTTCTTCATGCACCACGCCCGTGCCCGCGGCGGTCCAGTGCAGGCCGCCGGGCTGGATCAGGTTGCGGTTGCCCAGGGAGTCGCGGTTGTCGATCCCGGTCTCGGAGTCGAGGAACAGGTAGGACACCGCGGAAAAACCGGCATGGGGGTGCGGCGGGAACGTCGGCCCGCTGGTCCAGGCGTGGTCGACCGCGAGGAAGGGGTCGATGGACGTGGCGGGCTGGCCACCGCGCAGGGTGAAGGCACGGAAGTGGCTGCCGTGGTTCATCCGTTGCAGGCGTGCGATATGGGTCATGGCGGTGTCCTCAGGCGCCCAGGTTCGGGTAGTCGGTATAGCCTTGCGCGCCCGGGCTGTAGAAGGTCTCCTTATGCGGTGCATTCAGCTCGGCGCCCCGGCGGAAACGCTCGGGCAGGTCCGGGTTGGCGAGGAAGGCCGCGCCAAACACCACGGCGTCGGCCCGGCCATCGGCGAGCAGCGTTTCAGCGGCCTGCTGGTCGAGCCCGCCACCGATCAGGTAGCGGCCGTCGAACAGTGGGTGCAACAGGGCGTGGTAGTCGACGCTGGCGCCGAACAGGGCCACGTGCAGGTAGGCCAGGTCGAGTCCGCGCAACTGCTCCACCAGGTAGCGGTAGGTCTGTTGCGGGTTGGCATCGGTGATGTCGTTGAAGTTCATTTCCGGCGAGATCTTCAGGCCAACCCGGTCACCGCCGATTTCCGCTGTCACCGCCGCCAGTACCTCGAGGACAAAACGCGCGCGGTTCTCCACCGAGCCGCCGTAGGCATCGCTGCGCTGGTTGCTGCCGGACGAGAGGAACTGTTCCGGCAGATAACCCGAGGCGCCATGCAGCTCGACCCCGTCGAAACCCGCCTCGATGGCCAGGCGCGCGGCCTGCCGATAGCCCGCGACCACTGTGGCGATTTCTTCCACGCTCAGTGCATGGGGGGTGACGAAGTCCTGCAGGCCGGTCGCGGTCCAGGTCTGGCCCGCCGGCCTGATCGCTGAAGGGGCCAGGGGCAGGGCGCCTTCAGGCAGCAGCGAAGGGTGAGAGATGCGCCCGCAGTGCATCAGTTGCATGAAGATCTTCCCGCCGCGCGCGTGCACCGCCGTGCTGACCTGCTTCCAGGCCGCCACCTGTGCCGCGGTTTCGATCCCCGGGGTACGCACGTAGCCCTTGCCCAGGGCGGCGGGGAATACCCCCTCGGAAACGATCAGGCCGGCGCCGGCGCGCTGGGCGTAATAGGTTACCGCCAACTCGCTGGGCACCCCGGCATCATCGGCGCGGGAACGGGTCATGGGCGCCATGACCAGGCGGTTGGACAAGTGGTGGCGACCTACTTGGACGGGGGAAAAAAGCGAACTCATGGCAGTGCTCCTCAATGGGCGATGTGGTTATCATCGATCAATCCAAAGGCGGGATAAATCCGTCTAAATTGAAATGACTGATCCATTGGTGGAGCAATCAGCGTGGAGTTTCTGAACGATATGGCGCTGTTCGTCGAGGTGGTGAAGGCGCGCAGTTTCCGCCGCGCGGCGCAAGCGATGGAGATGCCGAACTCGACCTTGTCGCGGCGCATCAGCGGCCTGGAGAAGGCCATCGGCCTGCGGCTGCTGCACCGCACCACTCGCAAGATCGAACTGACCGAGGCGGGGCAACTGTACTTCGAGCGCTGCAAGCGCATCGTCGAGGAGGCCCGGCTCGCCCACGAGCAACTGGGGGAAATGCTGGCGCGGCCCAGCGGCCTGTTGCGCGCCTCGCTGCCGGTGGATTTCGCCACCATCTACCTGGCGCCGCTGATCGCCGAGTTCGCCGGCCGTTACCCGGGCATCAGCTTCGATTTCGACCTGACGCCGCGCCAGGTCGATTTGATCAGCGAGCCGGTCGATGTGGTCATTCGCATGGGCGAGCCACCGAGCTCGAACCTGATCGCGCGCAAGCTCGCCAGCCTGCCGCGCTTTTTGTACGCCTCACCGGCTTATCTCGAACGGTTCGGCGAGCCGGCTCATCCGCAAGATCTGGCGGGGCATGAATGCCTGCGCCTGCGCTCGCCCAAAGCCGACAACTGGACGCTGTCCCGTCCAGGCGAAACGCTGGAGATCGAGGTGGGCGGGCGCTTCCAGCTCAACAGCGTGGGCCTGATCCGCCGCCTGGCGACGCTCGACCTGGGCATCGCCGTGCTGGCGCAAGGCATAGTCGCCGAGGAGCTGGCCAACGGCAGCCTGTGCAGGGTAATGCCGCAGTGGCAAGCCAGCCCCATCCCTGTCTACGCGCTCACCGAAACCCGCCTGCTGCCGGCGAAGACCCAGCGCTTTATCGAGTTCCTGCGGGAGCGGCTGGAGGAGGGCTGATCGATTCGGCTCGTGCCTGGGGCCCTCAGGATCGATCACTGCTGGGTGGACGATACCTCTGTCAGATAGCCCATGTACCCCTGGGAGAAGTCCAGGTACGCCCGCACGATGGCCGAGGGGTGACGGTGGGACGGGTAGAGCAGATTGATTTGCTGCTCGGGCAAGGGATAGTCGGGCAGCAGCGCCAGCAGCCGGCCTTCGCGGATGGCACGCGCCGCGAGGAAGGGCGGCAGCTCCGTCACCAGGTCACCGGCCAGCGCCCGGCTGCGCAGGTGCGCATAGTCGTTGGTGGCGAGCATGGCCCTGGGCTTGAAGGCCACCTCTCCCAACTGCCAGGTCCCCGGGCTGCCCTGGCTCCAGACTCCGCAGGGGTAAGCATTCAGCGCCTCGACGCTGCGGGGCGGGCCCAGCCGCTCAAGCAACGCCGGGCTGGCTACCAGCAGGTGGCGATAGCTCAGCAGGCGGCGGGCGACCATGGTCTCATGGGTAATCGCGCCGACCCGCAGCGCTACATCCACGCCGTCTTCGATGAGGTCGATGCGCCGCTCCGTGGTATGGACGCTGACCTCGACCTGCGGGTAGCGGCGCTGGAACGCCGACAGCACATCCCACCAGGGTTCGAACGAGGGCGGCAACGACAGCCGCAAGCGGCCTTTCAACAGGGCCTGATCGCTGATCACCGCCTGTTCCCCTTCGATCAGCGCCTCGATACCGCGGCTGGCGTGTTCGTACAGGCGCGCCCCCGAGTCGGTGAGCTTGGTACCCCGTACCGAGCGTTCGAGCAGTTGCACTTTCAACTGCTGTTCGAGCTCGCGAATGCGTCGGCTCAAGGTGGGCAGGGGAATCTCCAGGCGCTCGGCGGCGGCGGAAAGGCTGCCGGCCTGCGCCACGCTGACAAACATCCGGACGGCGTTGAAGTCCATGGCTGATCCTCTCGCTTATGAGAGGAAGACTATCTGTTGTGTGGATTATCTTCCAGTTTCGCTTGAAGGATAGTGACGCCACTGCCTTGACGGCAATCGCTCCGACCCACAGCGTACTTGAGGAATTCCAGCATGAAAGCTTATGTGATCGAACAGACCGGTGGCCCGCAAGTCCTGCAATTGCGGGATATCCCGTCCCCCGAGCCGACGGCCGACGAAGTCCAGATCCGCGTCCGCGCCTTTGGTCTCAACCGCGCCGAAACCTATCTGCGCGCTGGCAAGATGGGCGCCATCAGCGCACCTCGGGTGCCGGGCATCGAGGCGGTAGGTGAAGTCATCCAGGACCCCTCGGGTCTGTTGCGCACGGGCCAGCGGGTGGTCACGGCCATGGGCGGCATGCAGTTCACCCGCAATGGCAGCTACGCCGAGCAGGTGACGGTGCTACGCAGCAACGTGATTGCGCTGGATGACACTTCTTTGTCCTGGGAACAACTGGCTACGCTGCCGGAGGCCTACCTCACGGTATGGGGTGCGCTGGACAAGAGCCTGGGCATCCAGAAGGGCCAGACCTTGCTGGTTCGCGGAGGCACCTCATCGGTTGGCCTGGCCGCCATCACCTATGCCAAGGCTCGTGGATTAAAAGTCATCGCCACCACCCGCAACCCGGAAAACAGCCAGCGCCTTTACCAGGCAGGGGCCGACGTGGTGGTGGTCGACAACGGCGATATCGCCCCGCGCATCCGCGAAATCGCGTCTGCTGGGGTCGATGCGGCCCTGGAAGTCGTTGGCGCGCCCACGCTGCGAGATACCCTCAAGACCCTGCGCCCCTTCGGTGCGGTGAGCGTGATCGGGCTGCTCGGCGGCGCGCCGATTCTGGAGCAGTTCCACCTGATGCAGGACCTGCCCGCGGGCGTGCGTCTGAACTTCTTCCCGAGCGGCTTGTTCGGTACGCCGGCCCTGCCCTTGCAGGACACTCCGCTGTCGTGGCTGGCCAAGGAACTCGCCGCCCAGCGCATACCGTCCATCCATACCCGAACCTTTGCCTTTGACGAAGTCCGCGAGGCGCATCGCCTGATAGAAAGCGATCGCGCACTGGGCAAGCTCGTCGTCGTGCTTTGATCTCAAGGAAAACATCATGGGTATTCGATTGATCACATTGGTGCTTGCCAGCCTGTTGCTGCCCCTGGCGGCCCAGGCTGCCCAGCCAGCCGCCGAGGCAGGTGTGACGGCGGCGGTCACCCAACAGCTCAAGCGCTATGAAACGGCGTTGAACGCATCCGACCTCGACCACGTCATGACCCTGTATGCCGGCGACGCGGTGTTTATGCCGCAGAACAGCCCGCCGGCCGTGGGAAGTGACGCGATACGCGCGGCGTATCGGCAGATCTTCGACCTGCTCAGGCTCGACGTGCGTTTCACCATCGATGAAATCCAACCGCTGTCACGGGACTGGGCGTTCGCCCGGACCCGTTCCAACGGTACGGTGAAGTTGCTGAAGGGGGATCAGCCTGCCGCCAGTGAAGGCAATCAGGAGGTTTTCCTGTTGCATCGAGAAAGCGATGGCCAATGGCGTTTTGCACGCTATATCTTCTCGACCACCCAGCCACGCAAGTAGCTGAAGGAAGCAGAGGCGCGGCGCTGCCTTGGAACAGGCCACGGATGGGGCTCGGTGTTCAAGCGCGCTGTTAGCGGGTGGGATTGGAACTGGTCATGCTCCATCCCGCCCTTGCTTGTTTACCCGCCGATTACTTGCCCGCCAGCAACGCCGGAGTGCGCGGCGGAATCAGGCGTTTGCTGCCGGTGGACTCGTAGGCCGCCGCCAGGCGCAGCAGGTTCGAATCGTCGTAGGCGCGGCCGGCGAAGGTCAGGCCGATGGGCATGCCGATGTCTGGCATGACGCCCATCGGCACGGTGACCGTGGGCACGCCCAGGTGGCGGATGGCGAGGTTGCCGTTGGCTACCCAGACGCCATTGCTCCAGGCAATGTCCGCGGACGCCGGGTCGACATCGGCATTGGCCGGGCCGACGTCGGCCACGGTGGGGAAGATCACCGCATCAAGGCCGAGACGGTCCATCCAGTCCTCGAGGTCGAGCTTGCGGGTTTTCTCCAGGCCACGCAGACCGTCGGGCACGGTGGGGATCTGATCCCAGGGGGTGATGCCGCGCTCGGCCATCTTCACGTACTCGTCCATGCCGGCGGCCAGGTCGCCTTCGCGGTTGGGCAGGGTGCCCGGGTCGTGAGGGAATATCAGCGGGCCATCGACATCCACCAGGCGATTGAGCTGCGGGTCGCCGTTGGCTTGCAGGAAGTCATCGAAGGCCCAGGCGGTCAGGTCCCACAACTCATGGTGCAGGAACTCTTTGGACACCAGGCCGCGGTTGAACACCGTCGGCGCGCCGGGGCGATCGCCCTCGCAATTGGACACCAGGGGGAAATCCACTTCGAGCACCTCGGCGCCGGCGGCTTCGAGCGCCTGGCGCGCCTGCTGCCAGAGGCCGATCACCGAAGGGCGGGTGTCGATGCGTTGTCCGGTCGGGCCACCGATTCCCGGTGCCTCGCTGGTGCCCGCCTCAGGGTCGGCGTTGATGTACATGCGTGGCACGCCGAAGCGCTTGCCGGCCAGGGCGCTGCTGCTGGCGGCCAGTTCCTGATAGGAAGCCGGGCGCACCGAGGCCACGCTGGGAATCGGCACCCAGGGTTGCAGGCGCCACAGATCGCCACGGGTGTCCGGGTCCTCGGCGACCACCACGTCGAGCACTTCGAGCAGATCGGCCATGGTCCGGGCATAGGGCACTACCACGTCCATGGTCGGGGTCAGCGGCCAGTTGCCGCGCACCGAGATCACCCCGCGCGACGGGGTGTAGGCACACAAGCCGTTGTTCGAGGCCGGGCCGCGACCGCTGGACCAGGTTTCCTCCGCCAGGCCAAAGGCGGCGAAGCTGGCGGCGGTGGCAGTCCCGGCGCCGTTCGACGAGCCCGAGGCGAAGGGCGCGGTGAGGTAGGCGGCGTTGTACGGGCTTTCCGCGCGGCCATAGACCCCGCGCTGCATGCCGCCGTTGGCCATGGGCGGCATATTGGTCTTGCCCAGGCAGATCGCCCCGGCGGCGCGCAGCCGTTCGATGGTGAATGCGTCGCGATAGGCGATCAGCCTGGCGAAGGCGGGGCTGCCGGAAGCCGCGGTGAGGCCCTTGACCAGATAGCTGTCCTTGGCGGTGTAGGGAATGCCATCGAGCGGACCCAGGGTTTCGCCCCTGGCCCGGCGGGCGTCGGAGGCCTGGGCTTCCTTGAGCGCGTCGGGGTTGCGTACCACTACCGCATTGAGGGCGGTAGGCGTGTCGGGGCCGTCGTAGGCATCGATCCTGGCGAGATAGGCCTGGACCAGTTCGACCGCCGTGGTCTGGCCTGATTCGAGCGCGGCGCGCAGTTGGGCAATGGAAACCTCGGTGACTTCGATCATGCTGTTACCGCCGGCTGCTGAGGGGCGATGTAGTGAAAGTTGCCATCACACTGGCACTGGGGTTTGGGCGGCTTGGGCACATCGCTTATCTCACAATGGGTGTTCATATCGGTTCTCGTTGCGCGGCACGACGCGACTGGGGCTGGGCTACAACCTGAGCGGGGTATTTTGCACCAAGTTGCCGGCGGGGAATTGTTAAAGGTTTCGCCGTCGTTGTTGGCGGCTGATCGGCGACTGGCGCCCGCCGTATAGCGGTTGCCGGGCATCGGCGGTTTTTACCTCACTCAGGCCCCAAAAAGTAAGTAGCTGTTTTAAAAACAAATTTATGCATCTTTGACTTCACAGACGACGAAAAAGTTGATAAATTTCCGCGCGTTCTTGCAGAGGCCCCCACGGGGCTTGCAGTGAAAGCAAGCAACAGCAGAGATAGGGGCGTCGCCAAGCGGTAAGGCAGCAGGTTTTGATCCTGCCATGCGTTGGTTCGAATCCAGCCGCCCCTGCCATCTCTCATCCCTCCCTCTATTTATCAAACGCTCCCTCAAGGTACGGCCTCGGCTCCATCCGGATGCTCAAGCGGCCCGTTTTTGTGTGCCCGGAATACTCCCATCACCTCAGCTCTGGTCCGGCGGCTAGCGAAAGCGCGGCGCGATGGCCTCGGCAAACGGGTAATGGACAAAGTAGGGCCGGGCTTCGTCGATGACCCGTTGGAACGAGGGGCGCTGTATCAGCCGCTCGAAATAGGCGCTCAGGTGGCGATGGTCATCGGCAAAGGCCACCAGCGTGCTGGCATAGAACAAGGCCGGGGCGGCGGCGCAATCGGCCAGGCTGAAATCCGGGCCAGCTACCCAGATCCTCGAGGCCAGGCGCTGTTCGAGCATGGTGTATGCGCTCAGCAGGGCTGCGCGTTCCCGGCTCAGGTCGCCGTGGGTGCCATACAGGCGATCGGCGACTATCCGCTGCATCGGCCCCTGGACATGGCAATCGAAAAAACGGTCCCACAGCCGGACTTCCAGCGCGCTGTCCCAATCATCCGGAATCAACGGCTGCCGGCCCCGATAAAACCGGTCCAGGTACTCGATGATCACACTCGATTCCGGCACATCGCGCTGCCGGGCGTGATCGCGGATGACCGGGAACTTGCCCAGCGGCCACAGGCTTTGCAGCTCGGCCCGGTCGGCGTCGTTGGCCAGGTCGATGATGCGTTTTTCAAAGGCGATGCCGTGTTCGTACAGGGCGATCAGCACCTTGTGGCAGAACGACGACAGGGGATGGAAATACAGGGTCAGCGGCATGTTCCGGTTCCTCGATGAAGGGTGGGGGCGCACGACGTGCCAGCAGGGAAACCCACCTATTATCGGCCGACCCTGGCGGCCACGCGCTGGCAGGCGACGAGCCGGGCTACAGCCCCCCTGAGTATTTCACCGCCGCCGCGGCCCGCGACGGCACGTTGAGGATGCGCAGCAGCGACGACACATGGATGCGCACGGTGAAGGGCGAGATCTCCAGTTCGCGGGCGATTTCCTTGTTGGTCTTGCCCTGGGCGATCAGGCGCAGCACCTCATGCTGGCGCGCGGTCAGGGTAGCGCCGGTGCCCAGCGGCAGCAGGCCGGAAGGGGCGAACTTGACCAGCACTTCGCCTTGGCGAATGGCCAGGACCGCCTGGCCGATCTCGTCCGGGGCGATGTTCTTGCCGATAAAGCCGTCGACGCCGGCGGCCATGACCTCGCCGATCAGCGCCTGGTCGTCGACCATCGACACCACGATCAGGGTGGTGCGCGGCAATTGCTTGCGCAGCTCGGCCAACTGGCTGACGCAGGTCAGGCCTGGAAAACGCAGGTCGAGGATCAGCGTGTCCAGTTCGTCACCGGCCCGGGTCAGGGCGAGTACCCTGTCCAGGTCGCCGGCCTGTTCGATCAGCGCATCCGGCAGCAGGCGCTGGACCGTGCGCAACATGCCCTCGCGAAACAGCGGGTGATCGTCGGCTATGATAATCCGGCATGCCATGGGGTGACTCTCCTTGGGTCGAGCTTTCCTTGAGGCAGCTACTTTAGCAGCGGGCCAGGCAACTGCCTGTGGTTCGTGTCGAGTACGACGACTGGCGCACAAGGATGTTCCCCATGAAATTCGAGAAAAACACCGAGCTCGACCAGGCCAACCTGCGCATTATTGTCGGTTCCTGCGCCGTGGCCTATATCGGCGTGCTGGGTTTCCTGCCCGGGCAGCGGGTCGATACCTACCTGCCGATCGTGATCTATATCGTCCTGTTCCTGCTGCTGTCGATCGTCCTGCGCCAGGCCATCGTGCACTGGCCCGGGCATTATCCGGCGCGACGGATCTTGAGCATGGTCCACGACTACACCGGCACCTCGTTCGGCCTGGTGGTCGGCGGGGAGGCGGCGTTGCCGCTGTACGCGGTGATGGTCTGGGTCAACCTGGGCAACGGCATGCGCTATGGCTCGCGCTACCTGGCGATTGCCACGGCCCTGGCGCTAATGGCGCTGTTGGTGGTCTATCGCCTGACGCCGCTGTGGCAGGCGCAACCCTTCATGGTGCTGATGCTGCTGATCACCAGCACGGTGATCCCGGTCTACGCCCATATCTTGCTGGAGCGCACGCGCAAGGCTTCGGAAGAGGCGATTGCCGCCAACCTGGAAAAGTCGCGTTTTCTCGCCCAGGCCAGCCACGACCTGCGCCAGCCGATCCACTCCATCGGCCTGTTCACCGCCTGCCTGCGCGAGGCGCGCCTGGGTGACGAAGAGCGGCGCCTGGTGGATAACATCGACCGCTCGCTGCTCAACGTCTCGCAATTGTTCCGCTCGATTCTCGACCTCTACACCCTCGACAACGGGCGGGTGCAACCCAGTTTCCAGACCCTGCACCTGGGCGAATTCCTCGCCGACCAGATGCGGCAGAACGCCGAAGCCGCACGCTGGGCCGGGGTCGAGCTGCGCCTGCGCCCCTGTTCGCACTGGGTCCGGGCGGACCCGGCGCTGCTCGCCACCATGGTCCAGAACGTGCTGTCCAACTGCTTCAAGTACGCGGCGCGGCGACCGGTGCTGATTGGCGTGCGCCAGCGCGGCGCGGGGCTGGCCATCGTCATCTATGACCAGGGCCGGGGGATTGCCGAGGAACACCTGCCGAACCTGTTCGACGAGTTCTATCGCGTGCGCGAGCTACGGGACAAGGACGTCGAAGGCGTGGGCCTGGGCCTGTCCATCGTCAAGCGCCTGGGGCAGTTGATGGGGCTCGAAGTGGCGATCCGTTCGCGGCTGGGCCACGGCACCGCGGTGAGCCTGTACGGGTTGCCCCTGGCGCCACCGCAGCTGCAGCCGGCCAGCCTCGACGAGGCGCGGCAGGCGGGGCTGCTGACCGGCTTGAAAGTGTGCCTGGTGGAGGATGATCGCAATGTGCTGCTGGCCACCTCGGCCTTGCTCGAGCGCTGGGGCTGCGTGGTCCAGGCCGAGCTTTGCGGCCGGGACCTGGTCAGCGACTGCGACGTCATCGTCGCCGACTATGACCTGGGCAACCACGCCACGGGCATCGAGTGCATCGACAGCCTGCGCCGGCAACGTGGCTGGGCGGTGCCGGCGCTGATCCTCACCGGGCATGAGGTGGAGAAGATCCAGGCCGCGTTGCACGACCGCAATATCGCCATCCTGTCCAAGCCGGTGCGCCCGGCCGAACTGCGCGGCAGCTTGCGGGCGCTGCGCCAGCATTCTGCGCCGGCGGTCATGCCCGAGGTGTGACAGGGCGGTTCGGCGAGCAGCGGCCACTCTCCGTGCCGAGGCAAGGGGAGTGGCGGTACATGACTGCCCAGGGTTTTCCCGATCACTGTGCACACACCTCCCGCACACAGTCGCGCAACCAGCGATGCGCCGGGTCGCTGTTCATGCGTGGATGCCAGAGCATGGACACGATGATTTCCGGCGTGTCCAGCGGCAGGGCGAAGCTGTGCAGGCCGCTGCGCAGGTTGTGGGTGTGGCGCTCGGGGACGGCGGCGATCAGGTCCGAAGCGCGGACCAGGGCCAGGGCGGCGGAGAAACCGCCAACGACGGTGGCGATATCGCGCGCCAGGCCCGCCGCCTGCAACGCATCGTCCACCAGCCCGCGACCTGGGCCCTGGCGCGATACCAGCACATGCTCGCCGGCGGCGTAACGGGCGGCGCTGATCGGCCCGCGGCTCAGCGGATGGCCGTTGCGTACCACGCCGATAAAACGATCGCGGAACAGTGCGCGGGTATGGATTTCCGGGCTGGCGTTGGCGTCCACCACGCCGGTGTCGAGGTCGACCGTACCGTCGCGCAGGGGCGTGCTGTCCTTGCTGGTTTTCTGCATGAAATGCAGGCGCACCCCAGGGGCTTCGGCGCGCAGGCGGGCGACCAGGGCCGGGCCGAAGTTTTCGACGAAACCGTCGCTGCTGCGCAGGGTAAAGGTGCGCGCCAGGCGCTGCAGGTCGAGCCGTTCGACGGGGCGCAACATGGCTTCGGCGTCCTGCACCAGATGGCCGACCCGCTCGCGCAGTTCCAGGGCGCGCGGGGTCGGCACCAGGCCGCGGCCGGCGCGCACCAGCAGCGGATCGCCGGTGGTTTCGCGCAGGCGCGCCAGGGCCCGACTCATCGCCGACGGGCTTAGCCGCAGGCGCTGGGCGGCGCGCGCCACACTGCCTTCGGCGAGCAGCACGTCGAGGGTGATCAGCAGATTGAGATCGGGTGTGGACATGGCGGCGGTCCCGTCTGGCATAAAAGTGAGATGGCGTCAGGCGCACGAATAACCTGCAAGGGTTGCGTCTTCCGCCATGTTAGACCGCGGGCTAGATTGGCGACAGCGCCGTTTCGCGCGGGTCAGAACGGGAGTGCAGAGTGAAGCCAGTCAGTAGCGGAACAAAACCGGACGTTGTGTCAGCCGGCTGGGCGCTGGCCAGCCTGTCGCTGTCGATGTTGCTGGCGTCGCTGGGCACCAGCATCGCCAACGTAGGCTTGCCGACCCTGGTGCAGGCGTTCGGGGCGAGCTTCCAGCAGGTGCAGTGGGTGGTCCTTGCCTACCTGCTGGCGATGACCGCGCTGATCGTCAGTGTCGGCCGGCTCGGTGACCTGTTGGGACGGCGGCGCCTGCTGCTGGTGGGGATCCTGCTGTTCACCCTGGCCTCGATGCTCTGCGCCGCCGCCCCGACGCTGGGGATGCTGATCGGCGCCCGGGCACTGCAGGGCGTCGGCGCGGCGATCATGATGGCGCTGACCCTGGCCCTGGTTGGCGAGACGGTCAGCAAGGCCCGCACCGGCAGCGCCATGGGCCTGCTGGGCACGATGTCGGCGATCGGCACCGCCCTCGGCCCGTCCCTGGGCGGGGGATTGATCGCCGGGTTCGGCTGGCAGGCGTTGTTCCTGGCCTGCGTGCCGTTGGGCGGGCTGACCTGGGTGCTGGCTTATTGGTATCTGCCGGCTGCTGGCCGGGCGCGCGCCCTTGAACGAGGCGCGTTCGATCCGCTGGGCACCTTGCTGCTGGCCCTCACGCTGCTGGCCTACGGGCTGGCCATGACCCTGGGCCGCGGCCATTTCGGCCTGCTCAACGCCGGGCTGCTGTTGGCGGCGCTGATGGCGGCTGGCCTGTTTGTCTGGGTGGAAGCGCGGGTGGCCGCGCCGCTGATACGCCTGGCGCTGTTTCGCGATGCGGCCTTGAGCGGCAGCCTGGCCATGAGTGCGCTGGTCTCGACGGTGATGATGGCGACGCTGGTGGTCGGGCCTTTTTACCTGGCCCACGGGCTCGGGCTGGAAACCTTCGCGGTGGGCCTGGCGATGTCGCTCGGCCCCTGTGTCACCGCGCTGAGCGGCGTGCCGGCCGGGCGCATCGCCGATCGTTTGGGCGTGCGGCCGATGATTCTCGCCGGCCTCGGCGCCATGGTCCTCGGTTGCCTGATGCTGGCCTTGCTGCCGGCGAGCCTGGGCATTGGCGGCTACCTGGCGCCCATCGTTGTCATCACCCTGGGCTATGCGACGTTTCAGACCGCCAACAACACCGCGGTGATGAGCGAGGTGGGCGCCGAGCAGCGCGGGGTGATTTCCGGCCTGCTCAACCTGTCGCGCAACCTCGGGCTGATCACCGGCGCCTCGTTGATGGGCGCGGTATTTGCCGCAGCGGCTGGAGACCCGGCAACGGCAAGCGCCGAGGGCGTCGCCCGCGGAGTGGGGTTCACCTTCGGCCTGGCCGCGGGGCTGGTGGTCATGGCGTTGTCTGTTGCGCTGGCCGGCCAGCTGCGTGGGCGGCAGGCAGTGGATTCGACGGTTTAGCCCGGAGGCAGCGTCAGCCGACCGCAAACATCTTCTGTAGGAGCGAGGCTTGCCCGCGATAGAGCCATTACATACAACCCGCTTCTTGCGTCGAACCAGAGTCCGTCATCGCGGGCAAGCCTCGCTCCTACAGAGGCGTGGCGGGGAGCGGCTGCGATTGCGTGGGACAATCGCTGGCCGTTCCTGGTCCGGTGGTTTTATTGGGCGCTCTCGACGTTCACCGCGTCGTTGTTTGCGCCTTTCCTGACGGTGCCGTTGGTGGTTGTGCAGTTGGCTTTGTAGGTGCCGACAATGGTGTAGTTGCGCTCCAGGTCGTCGTTCTGGCAGCGCTCGCGCCTGGCGTAACCCAGGTTGATCGGGTCGTAGCGGGCCTCGGGTTCGCGCAAGGGATGAGGCGCCTTCAATTGGGGGATGTCCATTCTCAGAAACACACTGGCATGGACCTTGTCTCGTTCCACCGGTTTGCGGCGAATCAGCCCGGCTTCCTTGTAGGCGGAACTGATCACGTATTTGGCATCGTGGAATTCATCATGCAGCGGACCGCCGATGCACTCGGCCGGCCAGCTCGTACTGTTGGCGAATAGGCCGTCGCTCTCGAGGTTCTTCAGCATCCAGCGCAGCGGGATGGTCTCCAGCCCCTGGCCGCCCTTGGCATACGGGCTTTCACCGCACTTGGCGGTGTCCGGGGCATTCAGGTAACCGCCCCCCACATCGGCATGTGCGCCGGCGAACCATACCTCTTCCAGTACCTGTGATTTCGATTGCTGCAGGCCGAAGCGCAGCAGGCGGAACGAGGCCCTCTGTTCGTCCAGGGACATGGCGTGGTAACCGCGCTCGGCATACAGCTCCAGGCGGTGTTCGTCGGGCTCTTCCTTCAGGTTGCTGCCCACCGCCGGTACGGTGTCGAATACCCCGATGACTTTGACCACGACCTTTTTTTCGTCTTTTTTAGCCGGGTCGTCTCCGTAGACCCGGATGCCGTTGGCGTCTTGATAGTTCTTCAGGCGCTTGCGCAGCGTGTCATCGAAGCCGGGTACACCATCGTTGCGCGACTTGTAGATGTCGTACATGTCTTCGACCACATCGTGCATATGGCCGGTCCAGCCCCACAGGAGGCTGTTGTCCCAGTAATCGGCCTTCAGGTTGCTGGGCAGGCCGGCGACTTCGATAAAACCGTTCAACGAACGTGCGGTGAAGGCTCCCCGGCTGAACCCGAAGATATAGATCTCGTCACCGGGTCGGTACGCTTCGATCAGAAAGCGGTAGGCCTGGCGGATATTCAGGCTGACCCCGCTGCCGAACAGGGCACCGAAGGGAGTAGTAATACTGGTGGCCACGCCCTTGTCGTAATAAGGAATGACCCTGGCCCCGCTATTGGCCTGTTCGAGCGCCTGGTTATACATGCGCCAGATATTGGTGTTGTCCTTTTTGGTGTTTTCCGTGCCATCGAGCAGCACCACCAGTTTTCTGGGGCCTTGGTTGTTGTACAGGCACTTGTTGAGTCGCTGCCAGAGTTTGCGGACTTTGCGGTAGCCGTCTTCGACGCCCCCGGCGGCTTTGGCGTCGGAATCCTTACATTCTGGTGTCTTTGCTGCCTGGGGGGATATTCGGGTTTTTGCCAGTAGCTGGCGGTCCAGGGTTTGTGTGGTTTGCAGGTTGATCGCGCTGTACTGCGAGGTGGAACAGGCTGACAGGAGGGCGAGGCTCAACAGAAGGGCGATGCGCATATCGAAGGTCTCCGTGACCGGATACGGATGGCGTGGCAATACAGCCGATGGAGGCCGGTGAGGGTGCCCCGCTGGCTGTTCAAGTGAACCTAGTCGAAGGTTGTCAAAATGCCATCATCGGGTCGGAATCAGGTTCCCCAAAGCGACGCCAGCGCCATGAGCGGAGAGGGCGGGCCAGGAATCACCCCACGCTTTCCCCTGCCAGCAACGCGCTGTAGGCCCGCAACCGCCGCACGAATTCACTCACCGAACCCTGGGAAACATAGGCCTGCTTGAGGAAGAACGCGGCGTACTCGGCCATCCCAGGCTCGGCCGCGGTCAGCAGCTGCGCATGCTCCTCCAAGGTGGTCGGCCAGCCGCGTTCCTGCTCGCCGCGCAGCAGGTTGGCCGAACGCAGCGCCTTGCGCGCCGCGGCCCGTTGCAGGCGTTGCTGCTGCAACGGTTCGCGGCTTTGTTCCAGCTGCTGTGCGTAGCCTTCCAGCACCTGGGGGAAGTCGCCATTCAGCGCCAGGGCGATGGTCCGGCTCGGGCGGAAAGGCTCGAAGCGCAGCCCCAGGTCATTGCCCCAGATGCAGCGGCACTGATGCTTGAGCCAGAAACCCCAGCGGTAGCGATTGTCGGGCGCCAGCACCTCGCTGAGCACGCCGATGTCGAAATCGATCTTCGACACTTCCGGGTGCCGCGCCTCCAGCGCCTGCCGAGTCTGCTCCAGCCGCTGGCGCTCCTCGGGGCTCGGTGCCCAGGCCAGGACCAGGGTCACATCCAGGTCGGAGGTGCCCGGCCGCGCGTCGCCACGGGCCACGCTGCCGTAGAGGTACAGGCCATCGAGCAGCGCCGGAAAACGCCGCGAGAGCATCGCGCGCAACTCATCCACCAGGTGGCTGAACGCCGGTTGCAACGGCTGGTCGGGCAGGGACTGGATAAAACCTTCGGCGTCGACGCCTGGGTACTGCGACATGGTGATCTCGATGGGGCAATGGCGATGAAAACCGCCCGGGCCAGGCGGGCGGTTGGCAGACAGTCTGGCTGACTTCACGGATCGTGCAAGCCGGCGCGGTTCAACGCCACGCCGTCACGGGTCGAGGCTTGCCAGATCGTTACCGAGGGGCGTCGGCGACTCGCCGCTGATCGCGCACAGCAGCGCCGTGATGGTTTCCCCCTCGACCATGCCGCGCTCTTGCAGCAGGTCCGCCACCGCGCCGACCGCTGGCCAGTAGCGATGCACCAGGCAGCTGGCGCGGGCCATGGCCCGGGATTCGGCGTCGAGCAGCTTGCGTGGCGGCAGCAGGCTGATCAGCTCATGGCCGCGGCTCAGGTCGCCGCGGCCGCTGCCTTTTATCAGCCTGTCGGATCGGCCATGGCGATAGATCGCTTCGGCTACCGGGCCGGCAAAGCAATGCAGCAGGTCGCGCTCGATGGACTCGACCATCGACGGCAGGTATTCGGCGATCCCCGGGGCGTCGAAGGCCGGGCGCGGGACCAGGTAATCGGCTTCCACCAACCCCTCTACATAGCGCGGGTTGCCGCGCAGATCGAGCATCGGACCCGCGTCGGCTTCGGCCCTGGTGCGCACGGTAATGCGGGCGATCGGCTGACCGTTCCACCAGAAGGCCAGGGCGTGGCCGGCTTCGTGGATGGCCGTGCAACGTGGACGCTGGTTCATGGTCTTCTCCCGTGCTCTGTACGCGTCGGGCGGACGAAAAAGGCGGGGCATCAGTCGAAAAAAACGCCAGAGGCCCCCGCGGGCGCTGTCCCTATCATTGGCTTCGGCCTTGGGCCCCGGGTAAAAGCTTGTCCCTATCAACAACCAATAGTCCGGCTATTAGCGATCCGCCACAGAGGGGCTAGCCTTAATTCAGCGCTGGCGCGAGCCGGCCGGATGAGACCTGATCGAGAGATAACGAAAAACGAGTCAGAAGCGTACTGGGCTTACCGTGGGCCACCGTCCTGGCAACTCGCTTGCCGCTCTGCAGCATGCCCTGTGGCCACACCCATCAGTTGAGCGAACTGTGAGCCCCGCAACCTATGTCATTGCTTTCGCCTGTCGCTATTTCGCGCCCATCCGGGCCGGATAGCTGGATGAATACGACCAAAGGTAGCTCCTCATGGCAAACGAATCGAAATGCCCGTTCAACCATGCCGCCGGCGGTGGCACGACCAACCGCGACTGGTGGCCGAACCAACTGAACCTGAAGATCCTGCACCAGCACTCGTCCCTGTCCGACCCCATGGGCGAGGACTTCAACTATGCCGAAGCCTTCAAAAGCCTGGACTTCCAGGCCCTGAAACAAGACCTGCATGCGCTGATGACCGACTCCCAGGACTGGTGGCCCGCCGACTTCGGCCACTATGGACCGCTGTTCATCCGCATGGCCTGGCACAGCGCCGGGACCTACCGCGTCGGTGATGGCCGTGGCGGGGCCGGTTCCGGCCAGCAGCGTTTCGCGCCGCTCAACAGCTGGCCGGACAACGTCAGCCTCGACAAGGCGCGCCGGCTGCTGTGGCCGATCAAGCAGAAGTACGGCCGCAACATCTCCTGGGCCGATCTGATCGTGCTCACCGGCAACGTCGCCCTGGAATCCATGGGCTTCAGGACCTTCGGTTTTTCCGGCGGTCGCCCGGATGCCTGGGAGCCGGACGAAGACGTCTATTGGGGCTCGGAAAACAAATGGCTGGGCGGCGACACCCGCTACGGCAAACCGGATAAAGCCGCCATGCAAGAGCCCGGCGAGGGCCAACTGGTGGCCGAGCCTGGCAATGAAGAAAGCCGCACCGACCAGGGACGCAACCTGGAAAACCCCCTGGCCGCGGTGCAGATGGGCCTGATCTATGTGAACCCGGAAGGCCCCGAGGGCAACCCGGACCCGGTGGCCGCCGGGGTGGATATCCGTGAAACCTTCGGCCGCATGGCGATGAACGACGAAGAAACCGTGGCCCTGATCGCCGGCGGCCACGCCTTCGGCAAGACCCACGGCGCCGGCCCCGCCGACAACGTTGGCGCCGAACCCGAAGCCGCCGGCCTGGAACTGCAGGGCCTGGGCTGGAAGAGCACCTTCGGCACCGGCAAGGGCGCCGACACCATCACCAGCGGCCTGGAAGTGACCTGGACCACCACGCCCACCCGCTGGAGCAACAACTACCTGGAGAACCTGTTCGGCTTTGAGTGGGAACTGACCAAGAGCCCGGCGGGCGCGCACCAGTGGACGCCCAAAGGTGGTGCCGGCGCCGGCATCATCCCAGATGCCCACGACCCCTCCAAGCGGCGCAACCCGACCATGCTGACCACCGACCTGTCGCTGCGCTTCGACCCGATCTACGAGCCGATCTCGCGACGCTTCCTGGCGAACCCCGATCAACTGGCCGACGCTTTCGCCCGCGCCTGGTTCAAGTTGATCCACCGCGACATGGGCCCGCTCTCGCGCTACCTGGGCCCGGAACTGCCCCACGAAGAATTACTGTGGCAAGACCCGATCCCCGCGGTGGACCATGCCCTGGTCAACGACAGCGATATCGCCGCACTCAAGGCCAAATTGCTGGCCTCGGGCCTGTCGGTGTCGCAACTGGTGTCCACCGCCTGGGCGGCGGCGTTCAGCTTCCGTGGCTCCGACAAACGCGGCGGCGCCAACGGCGGGCGCCTGCGCCTGGCCCCGCAAAAGGACTGGCCAGTCAATCAGCCCGAGCAATTGGCCAAGGTGCTGGCGACCCTCGAAGGGGTCCAGAAGGACTTCAACAGTGCGCAATCCGGTGGCAAGAAAATCTCCCTGGCCGACCTGATCGTGCTCGGCGGCAGCGCCGGCATCGAACAGGCCGCGAAAAACGCCGGCCTCGACATCAACGTACCGTTCTCCCCTGGGCGCATGGACGCCAGCCAGGAGCAGACGGACGTCGAGTCGTTCGGCTACCTCGAACCCATCGCCGATGGCTTTCGCAACTACCTCAAGACCCGCTACGCGGTACCGGCCGAAGCGCTGCTGATCGACAAGGCGCAACTGCTGACCCTCACCGCCCCCCAAATGACGGTGCTGATCGGCGGCCTGCGCGTACTCGACATCAACGTCGGCCACACCCCCCATGGCGTCTTCACCACACGGCCGGGCGCGCTGACCAACGACTTCTTCGTCAACCTGCTGGACATGGGCGTGGAATGGAAACCTGTCTCCGACGCCCAACAAGAGTTCGAAGCCCGCGACCGCAAGACCGGCCAGGTCAAATGGACCGGCACCCGCGTCGACCTGGTCTTCGGCTCCAACGCCCAGTTGCGGGCCCTGGCCGAGTTCTATGCCAGCGCGGATGGGCAGGAGCAGTTCGTGAAGGACTTTGTCGCGGCCTGGGTCAAGGTGATGAATCTGGATCGGTTTGATTTGCGGTGAGGAGGGCGCCTTGAGGTCTGGAAACAGGGCTCTCGACCTGATGGTTCAGGTCGGGGGCACCAGGCCTGAGGTAGGCGCGTCATAAACCATTCGGTGTTTTGAAAGTTGCTGACGCCTCCCAGTGTGGAGGCGTTTTTTTGTCCGAGGGGAAGGTGCGGCGACTGTTCGCGGGGTGGCGATTGCCTGGGCTCATTGGCACAGGACGGGGATATCCATCTCTTGAACGTGTCGATAACCTGTCCTTTCTCTGACTACTCAAGTGCATTTGATCTGATCAGGATCAGGTTTTCCTTACGGCAATTTTGGATAATTCCTACCCCTATACCTTCGTCTCTTTAGGTATGGTGGCAAGCCTGATTTGGACGCCTGATGTGGCGGCCACAGGCCCATCAGATCAGGCATCGAGAACATGCAAGTGGTGTGAGTGCGGAGTTGACCCTCGTGCATTTTTACAAATAGGCTGCTGCCCTGATGTGCTGCCTGGGCAGATGAGCAGCGCTGGATTGCTCAGTCATTTCCGTGGCGGAGCCAGGTATCAGTCCAGGTAGTGCAAGGTGCGGTTGACGCTTGGTATTGGACGCCAAGTTCATACACCGGGCGCCTCAATACGTTGACCAAGGATGAGTCATATGCGTCAAAGGGATTTGAGATTCACCTTCTCCGTGCTGTCCGGCCGGATGGAGTTCGAGGTCGTAGAGTTCACCCTGGAAGAAGCCATTTGCGAGCCTTATCGGCTGACGCTCGAACTGGCCAGCGACAACCCCGCCCTCGATTTTGCCCAGGTCCTCGATCAGCCGGCGTTGCTGACCATCTGGCAAGGCACCACGGCTGTCCGTCATGTGCATGGCATGGTCTCCCGCTTCACCCAGGGCAAAACCGGGTTCCGCCGCACACGTTACCGTGTCGTGGTCGAGCCACAGCTGGCCCGACTGGCCCTGAGTTCCGACTGGCGTATCTTCCAGCAGAAAAACGTGCCCGAAATACTCAAGTCGGTATTGGCCGAGCACGGCATTCTGGATTATCAGCAGAGCACTCACACCGAGCACCTGCCTCGCGAATATTGCGTCCAGGCCGGGGACACCGACCTTTATTGGTTCGACAGGCTTTCCACCGAAGAAGGCCTGTTCTACTACTTCAAATCCGACGCGACCTCCCACACGCTGATCCAGAGCGACAAACTCTACGTTCAGGAACGCATCCAGGGTGATCCGGTGCTGTACAGCGCACAGCCGGCTGCAGATGCCACGCGACCGGTGCTGTATGCGTTCAGCTACACGGAAAACGTCCGCACGGCCGAGCAGACCCAGCGTGACTACACCTTCAAGCGTCCGGCTTTCGACCAGCAACAGCGTCTTGTCGGCGAAGAGTTGCAGCACCAGGCCCGGCACTATGAACGCTACGATTACCCCGGGCGCTACAAGGCCAGCGCGGCCGGCAAACCCTTCACTGAAAACCGCTTGCGTGGCCACCGTCGGGACGCCCAGGTCGCCCTGGTCGAAGGTGACGATCCGCGTTTGATCCCGGGTCTTTCCTTCCAGTTGACGGGCCACCCCCGGCAAGACTTCAACCGCTGGTGGCGTTCGGTTCGCATTACCCACCGAGGCGTGCAGCACGCCAGCCAGCAGGAAGAGTCCGCCGACGCCGAAATGGGCGTGAGCTACGACTTCACCGCCGAGATCATTCCCGAAGAAATGGAATGGCGCCCGGCGCCCCTGCCCAAGCCCCGTATCGACGGGCCGCAGATCGCCAGCGTGGTGGGTCCGGAAGGCGAGGAGATCCACACCGACGAGTTTGGCCGGGTCAAGGTCCAGTTCCCATGGGACCGGGAAGGCCGGAGCAACGAATTCAGTTCCTGCTGGGTCCGGGTCTCGCAGAACTGGGCCGGCGCCGACTGGGGCCATATGGCGATCCCGCGTATCGGCCAGGAAGTCATAGTCGATTATCTCGATGGCGACTGCGACCAGCCGATCATCACCGGCCGCACTTACCGTGCGAGCAACATGCCGCCGTACCCACTGCCGAATCACAAGATCCTCAGCACCATCAAGAGCAAGGAATACAAAGGCAGCCGTGCCAACGAACTGCGCATCGATGACACCACCAAGCAAATCAGCGCCGCGCTGATGAGCGATCACGGCAGCACCGCGCTGCACCTGGGGTACCTGACCCACCCGCGCCCCGACGGTGGTGCGCCACGGGGTGAGGGTTTCGAGCTGCGCACCGACGAGCATGGTGCGTTGCGCGCGGCCAAGGGGTTGTTGCTCAGCACCGAAGAACAGTTGAATGCCGGCGGTGGCCACCTTGATCGTGGCACCGTCGTTCAAGTGCTGGAGGCGGCGCTGCAACTGGCCAAGGGCCTGGGAGACTATGCCGCCGATCATCAGGGCATCGACCACGACACCGATCCTCAGAGAGCCCTCAGTGAAGCGGTTCGCGATCTGGGGCATGGCGCCAACGATGAGTCGGGCAAAACCAACGGTGGCACACCGGCCATCGCCCTGAGCGGCCAGGCGGGTATCGCTGCCGCCTCTCCCAACAGCGTCACGCTGGCGGCCGGGGAGCATATCGACAGCGTGGCCCAGCAGAACCAGCAACTGACGTCAGGCCAGAAGTTCGTGGTCAACGCCGGCACCGACCTCGGGCTGTTCGCCCAGGGCGGGGAGATGCGTCATATCGCTCACCAGGGGCCAATGTTGCTGCAGGCCCAGAAGAACACCATCCGCCTGGAGGCGGACCAGAGCGTAGAAGTCAGTGCAAGCAATCAGCACGTGCTGATTGCCGCGAAGGAGCACATCACCCTGATGTGTGGTGGTGCCTACCTCACCCTCAAGGGCGGCAACATCGAGCTGGGAATGCCGGGCAACTTCATTGTCAAGGCAGCCAAGCACAGTCACGTCGGACCGGCACACGCCTCGACCACCTTCAACACCTGGGACTCCACGCCATTTGATGACGCTTTTGTCCTGCGTGACGAAAACACCTTGGAGCCCCTGGCCAATACGGCGGTGGAACTGCTGCGTGGCGATGGGGCGCCCCTCAAACTCACCACCGATGCCCAGGGGCGCTTGCCGAGGCAACAGGACCTGGCCATGGATCGGGTTCAAATACGTGTTTTGGCCAAGGGAGCCAGTATCAAGGGTGACAGGGAGTCCACCACATGAGCAGCGAAGCGAATACCCAGGAAGTGATAGTGCCGCGTGCGCGCGACAACCTGGGCCGTCCCGTCTACACCAGTCAGCTCACCCGCACTGAGGATCAGCGCGACAAGGTGTTACTGGTGAAGCAGCAGGTCACCATTCCGGTGATTTTCATTCCCGGCATCATGGGGACCAACCTGCGCAACAAGAAGACCTTGAACAGTGTCTGGAGTCCGCCCAATGCGTCGTTCAGCTTTGGCGATATCGCGGGGGCCCTGGGAGCATTGTTTGTCTGGGGTTTCCGGGGGCCGAAAAGACGACAGGAGTTGCTCAAGGCCGATGATGTCGAGGTCGATGATCGTGGAACGGTCGACCCCGGCGAATCGGGGCTGAGCGAGGAGGCCGCGCGGATGCGCGGTTGGGGCAAGGTCATGCGCACCTCCTACAACCCGATCATGGCGCTGCTGGAAAACCGGCTGGACCATATCGTCAAACAACGCGAGCTTCAGGGATGGTGGAAAGCTGAAAGCCTGCGCTCGCCTGCCGACTATGGCGAAGAGCTGGGCAGTGCCGCTCCCCTTAGCAGCGACGAGCTGAGCGCGGCGGGCAAGTATCAGTTCGATGTCTGGTGCGCAGGCTACAACTGGCTGCAATCCAACCGTCAATCCGGCCAGGACGTGCGCGACTATATCGAGAATACGGTATTGCCTTTCTATCGCGAGAAGGGCGGGGTCGACCCTGAGCAACTGGCGCGGACCAAGGTCATTGTGGTCACTCACTCGATGGGTGGCCTGGTGGCCCGATCGCTGACTCAACTGCATGGCTACAAGCGGGTGCTGGGCGTGGTCCATGGTGTGCTGCCTGCCCTTGGCTCATCGGCCATCTATCACCATGTGCGCTGTGGCTACGAAGGGGTGGCCCAGGTCGTCCTCGGCGCCAACGCCGGTGAAGTCACGGCGGTAGTGGCCAACTCGCCCGGCGCGTTGGAACTGACCCCCTCCGCGGAGTACCGGGAAGGGCGCCCTTGGCTGTTCCTGTGCGACGTACAGGGGCAGATCCTGAAGGACATCGATGGAACGCCTCGTGCTTATCCTCAGCAGGGCGACCCTTATGAGGAGATCTATAAGAGTTCAGCCTGGTATGGGTTGGTGCCGGAGCAGAACGTCAAGTATTTGGATATGTCGGGAAAAGTTAATAAGAATAAAACTCCACGGCTGCAGTTCAATCTGCGAATAGACGACGTTTTCACCTTTCATCGTGATTTAGTTGCGGCAGGCTACCATCCTGAAACATACGCTCATTATGGCGCCGACGACTCCTCTGACAGGCACAGTTGGCGGGACATGATCTGGCAAGGCGATTCAACTTCCCTGGAGTCATCCGGTTCTACCGTCAAGGATGATGAGAACGGCAGTTACAACGGCTGGTTTCGCCGAGGTCTGCCTTCGGTTGTTGAGGGCCCTTTACGGTCCGCAATGTCCCAGGAGTCATTCGGCAGCGGCGGGGACGGAACCGTACCGACCGACTCCGGACTGGCCCCCGGCAAAGCCGGCATCAAGGCCAGCTTCCGCCAGGGCGGCAAGGGCGTCGGGCAGTACAACACCGACAAAGGCTACGAACATCAAAAAAGCTACAACGACAAACGTGCCCAATGGGCCACTCTCTATGGCGTTATCAAGATTGCCCAGCATGCTGACTGGGCAGGAGGTTCATGATGCGCCGGCGTCAGTTCTTCGCTGTTCTTGGCATGGTCGCCTTGACCAGTATCACCAGTTGCACATCATTCTCCTCTTCTCGGAACCCTTCCATGGACAAGACCGGATGGATTACCCATTGCTTTGGCAGATTCCTGATTGATTTGCCGCCCCAGGCGGAAATTAGAGCGGGGTACTATCTCTGGGGCGACAACATCGAAGCGCTCGACGAAACACCGGTCACTCTGGCTACCAGAGTTGATCAGACTGAGCAGGAACTGAAGAGCCAACTGCACAGAAGGGCACAAGGCAGCATGTTTCTTCGCCGACTAGACCTTGGGGGGAGCTCGACAGGGCTGCTTTCCTGGAAATCCAATGCCAGTACAGAGATGTATCTGTTGGACACTTACGCTATTTCTAAACCGACATGGCGTGCTTACCGTTGGATGGGAGGTGTCACGAGAGATCGTGAATCGCAGGGCATTGAAAGTGCCACTTCTCTGGCCTACAGCCTACGTTCTCGCGAAGCCGACGAGATTCCCTCTGAGCCCGGTTTTTGTATTGACCGAGCCTATATCGCGGGTAACAGCTTTCAAGGTGAGCGTTTCGATATCGGCGTGACCTTCCCAGATCATCCCGGTGCCCATTTCGAATTCACTTCCAGCACCGGCGCAGAAGAGGATCGCCTGCTGGATCGGGTGGGTGGTTTCCTGGCTGGTGCCGCCAGGGCTGTTGCGGGTATTGAGACCCTGCGTAAAAGGGAGCGGGGCGGTCCGGTTCCCGCTGACGAGTACCTGTTGGCTGGCACCGACAAGGGGCAGCGCATCTATACGTTCGCCTGGGAAGCTCAAGGCAAGGATGACTCGATTACCGAGCCAAACATTTCAGCCGCGCTTGGTGTACTCGAGCGTAGCCCTGACAGCAGCGGCAAGCTGCCTGCGCCCCCATTCAAGTCAGACAAAGAAGCGCTGGAATTGTGGGACACCATCATTGGCTCTATCCGCTTGCGCCCGGTGTCTTCTGCGCCGCGTGGCAGTAACGCAGGCAGCCCCGCTCCAACTGCCCCAACGGGGAATACGAAGGCCGTGGATGACGATTACGCCATCGAGAGATTCCTGGCCGATCTGAAGCCGAACAACAACTGGATGGATGAATTGTAGGAGCTTTGTAGGCATCAGTACGCGTTGGGGCAGAGGGTACTTCTCTCTCTGGATCATCACTCTTCACAGCCGACACTTTTCCTTCGGCGGGCATAAAGCCTGCCGAGGCAGAAGTGTCGGGTGGTACAGCGGAAAAGGACTAGACGTGAACATCATTCGAGATGATGAGGACCGCAGGGATAACGGCCGGTTTCACCGAGAGTTGCCATCGATTGTCGAAGTCCTCCAGCAGTTAGAAGATTCATGATGCGTGCCCATCAGTTCCTCACTGTTCTTGGCATCGTTGCACTGACCGGGATAACCAGTTGCACATTATTTTCTTCTTCTCGGGACCCAGTCATGGACAAGAGCGGATGGATCACCCATTGCTTTGGCAGATTCTTGATCGATTTGCCGCCCCAAGCGGAAGTCAGAGCGGGTTACTACCTGTGGGGTGACAATATCGAGGCTCTCGACGAAACGCCTGCGGCCTTGGCCGCCAAAATCAATCAGAGTGAGCAGGAATTAAAAAGCCAACAACATGACTCGAAGGGCAGTATGTTTCTTCGCCGGTTGGATTTTGGTGCAGGTGCATCTGGATTGTTATCTTGGTCTTCGGAAGTCGCTTCTAAGGTATATCTTCTAGATACCTACGTTGTTTCTCACCCAACATGGCGTGCTTATAGATGGAAAGGAAATGTGTCGGCAGATAGAGAGCCTCGCGCCATAGAGCTTTCTACCCTTCTAGCCCGTAGTCTTCGCTCCCGTGAGCCTAATGAAGTTCCTTCCGAGCCCGGATTTTGCATTGATCGTGCCTACATCGCAGGCAGTAACTTTCAGAGTGAACGTTTCGATATTGGCGTGACTTTCCCGGATCATCCTGGGGTTCATTTCGAATTCACCTCCAGCACCGGAGCCGAAGAAGATCGTCTGCTGGATCGGGTGAGTGGTTTCCTCGCAGGTGCCGCCAGGATGGTGCTGGGGATCGAGACCCTGCGCAAAAGGGCGCGTGGTGGACCGGTTCCGGCCGACGAATACCTGTTGGCCAGTACTGACAAGGGGCAGCGTATCTATACCTTTGCCTGGGAAGCCCAGGGCAAGGATGGCTCGATCACCGAACCCAATATCTCCGCCGCGCTCGGTGTGCTTGAACGTAGCCCCGACAGCAACGGCAAGCTGCCAGCGCCGCCATTCAAATCAGACAAAGAAGCACTGGCGTTGTGGGACGCCATCATTGGCTCCGTCCGCCTGCGCCCGGTGTCTTCGCGTGACGGTAATACAGCAGGTTCCTGAATATTTTTCCTTCGGAGGGCGCAAGGCCCAAGGAGGGAGGAGTGTTTGTGAGTACAACGGAAAAGGAGCAGACATGGACATCATCCGACTCGGCGATTCCACCAGTCACGGTGGAACCGTGATCGAAGCGTTCAACCAGACCGACCTGAACGGCAAACCCATGGCCGGGGTCGGGCACAAGGTCACCTGCCCTCTATGCAAAGGCGTGTTCCCTATTGCCGAGGGCAGTGCCTTGCTGGATGTCGGCGGTGTTCCCGTGGCGCTCCATGGAATGAAAACCGCCTGTGGCGCCAGCCTGATCGCCAGTGGGCCCAAAGGTGACGCCGGGAGTTAGTCAGGTAGAGGGTGGGTAGTTACACGGACTTGCCCACCCGTTTGCACTCGACCCGACCACTCTGCATTCTCCCTGGCCGGCGATTTCTTCGAATGTGATCAACGCGCGCTTTAACCATGACCAGCAGAGAACGGCCAGAAGCGGCCGTTCTGAACCCTACCCATCAACAAGTAGGCTCCCGGCGAAATGACGACGGTGTTTGTCCGAACCAGCGTTTGCAGGAGCGGGTAAACGCCGACTGTTCTGGATACCCGAGAATGTCGGCAATCTGGCTCAAGGGCACCCTGGTTTCTCGCAGGTACTGCAGCGCCAGCTCCTGCCGGACACTCTCCTTGATGGCCTCGAAGTGCGTGCCCTCGGCTTGCAGTCGGCGGTGTAGGGTACGTGGGTGAAGCGCCAGCATCGCTGCGATATCGGACTTGCTGGTGTAAGTAGTGCCAAGCATCCGCTTGAGGGCTTGGCGGACACGGACGCTGACGATGTCCCCGGGCATGCGAAAGTGGCGGGACAAATAGTCTTCGGTGATCTGCCGCAGTGCCGGGTTGCTTCCCTGGATCTTGCCGTGCAGTACCGCCGCATCCAGATGCAGCGCAGCCCTCTCTTGCTCGGCGATGACCGGCGCATTGAAGAACCGACGATAGCTGCTCAGCGGGGCACTCGGCGCGTGCGGCAGGGTGACGAGCTTGAGCCTGTACTGCGACCCCATGACGAACTGGGCAATGCGGTGACTGGTTCCCAGGCACAGATCGATGTTCTGGCGCTGGCTGGGGCGACCTGACAGCTGGATTTCCACGGCAAGCTCGAAAGCACCCTCGACCAGTGGGCTGACAGGATTACTGGTCACTGCCAACCCTGGACTGTGGGTGAAGAGGTAGCGGGAGGTGAGTTGCAGTGCGTCATAGACTGTCTCGGCATTCTGGATCACAACCCCCAAGGGCCCAAGGGTGCCAATATGCTGCTCCTGGGCAATTCGCAGCCCCAGATCCGGGCAGCCAGATGCTTCATTGCTGGCTTCCAGCAGGTGTGTCACGGCCCTGAGGGACAGCAGCGCGTCGTCGTCCTGCAGGATTGCGGGATCGATATGGTGCTGCAGCAGCAGAGGCGCGGGATCAATGCCGAGCCCTCGCATCACCGCGATATAGCCTGAAATCCCACTCGCGCGAACCATGGTCGTCATGGCCTGTAAGGTAAAAACAATGTCCCGTAACGTCAAGAAGCGTGTTGATTTAGAGTAGATAGTCCTCCCGGACAAGCAGTACTTCCGGGAGAGTTCGATGGCAAACGCTCAGCATTTCGATGTTCTGATAATCGGCGCCGGCATTTCTGGTATCAGCATGGCCTGCCAGCTGATCCGTGAGTGCCCCGGCAAATGCTTTTCCATCCTCGAACGGCGCAACGCCATCGGAGGTACCTGGGATCTATTCCGTTATCCCGGCATCCGCTCTGACTCGGACATGATGAGTTTAGGCTTCCGCTTCCGGCCCTGGACGGGTCGCCGAGTTCTGCCTGATGGCCCGTCGATCCGGGACTACGTGAATGAGACGGCCAAAGCGGCAGGCGTGGACAAGCACATCCAGTTCGGCATGCGCATTCTCTCTGCCGACTGGTCCACCGCCAAAGGTTGCTGGGTAGTTGAAGCCTTGCAGGAAGACAGTGGTGAGGCGCGTATCCTGACCTGCAATTTCCTTGTTTCGGCCACCGGCTACTACGACCATGACCAGGGCTATCTGCCCAATTTCCCGGGTATCGAATCCTACAAGGGCCAGTGCATTCACCCGCAACACTGGCCTGAGAGCCTGGACTACCGAGGCAAGCGTGTCGTGGTGATCGGTAGTGGCGCTACGGCGGTTACCCTGCTCCCCGCGATGGCCAATGACACCGCGCACATCACCATGCTGCAACGTTCGCCCAGCTACGTGTATTCGATGCCGGAGGTCGACAAGCTGGCCACAGTCTTGCGGCGCTATCTGCCCGATAGTTGGGTTTACCAACTGTCTCGCAAGCGCAACATCCTGCTGCAACGAACTGGCTACAAGTTCTCCCGCCGCTTCCCAAGGCTAACTCGCTGGCTGCTGTTGGCCTTGGTGCGCAAGCAACTGGGTCCGGACTTCGACATGGAGCACTTCACGCCACGCTACATGCCCTGGGATGAGCGGCTGTGCGCCGTGCCCAATGGCGACCTGTTCAGGGTGTTACGCGAAGGCAAAGCCTCGGTAGTGACCGATCATATCGAATGCTTCACCGAGTCAGGAATACTGCTGAAGTCGGGGCGCGAACTGGAGGCCGACATCGTCGTCACCGCGACCGGCTTGCGCCTGCAGGCACTGGGTGGGATGAAGCTGTCCATCGATGGCATAGAGCAGGCGGTCAACCAACGCATGACCTACAAAGGGGTGCTGGTGCAGGACATCCCGAACTTCGCCTATCTGTTTGGCTACACCAACATCGCCTGGACGCTGAAGGTCGACATGGCGGCCGGGTTCGCCTGCCGTGTTCTGAATGAAATGAGCAGGCGCAAGCTGTCCATCGTCACGCCGCGAGCCCCCACGGGAGAGATCCAGGCCGAAAGCGTGTTCGGCTCTCTGCAGGCGGGCTACGTGCAGCGCGGCGGTGCATTCTTGCCTCGGCAGGGGCGCAGTGGCCCCTGGCGGGTCCTGAACCATTTCGAGCTCGATCAAGTCATGTACCGGCGTCCCGTGGATGAGTCCGGCCTCGAATGGTCGCGGGAAGTATGAGCGCGGAAGCCCTGCACAGTTGGCCCTTTCCATCGTATCTTCAGGAGTAGCAAATGAGTTCAACACAGCAATGGATGATCTACGGCGCCTATGGCTACACCGGCGAGTTGATGGCTCGTGAAGCGGTGCGTCGCGGTATGCGGCCTGTTCTCGCCGGGCGCTCGGCCTGGAAGCTATTGCCGCTGGCCAAGGAGCTGGGGCTGGAATACCGCGCCTTTGATGTCGCCCTGGCGCAGGCCAACGTAGCGGGCATGTCCGCAGTCCTGAATTGCGCCGGGCCGTTTTCGTCGACGGCGCAGGCCTGGGTCGAGGCCTGCCTGAATGCGCGTGCGCACTACATTGACATCAGCGGCGAAATCCCGGTGTTCCAGATGTGTTATGCGAAGGACGCCGAGGCGGAAAAAGCAGGCATCATCCTGTGCCCGGGAGCTGGGTTCGATATCGTGCCGACGGATTGTCTGGCTGCCATGCTCAAGCACCAGTTGCCCGATGCGCAGACCATCGACCTGGCCTTCTCCTTCGGCACGCGCCCCAGCGTAGGTACGGCGCGAACCATAGTCGAGAGCGCCAAGGAAGGCGGGCTGATCCGCCGCGATCATGCCTTGCAAGCGGTAGGCAACGGTCACTGCTTGCGCCGCATTCGCTTTCCCGGAGGCGCCCGTTGGTCGATGACCATTCCCTGGGGAGATGTCTACACCTCCGGTATTTCTACTGGCGTACCGAACGGGATGGTGTACACCGCCTTGCCGCTGGCGCTGGGAGTGCTGATGCGTATCAGCAGTCCGTTCCGCGGCCTGATGGCCACCGCATGGGCGCAAAAGTGGCTCGACCGCCTGGCCGTGCGCCTGTTCGGTGGCGGGCCGGACGCCGAGGCCCGGGAGAACCAGCGCAGCGAGTTCTGGGGCGAGGCCGTCAGCGCTTCGGGCAAGCGCGTGTCAGCGACCATCTCGGCACCCAATGTCTATGCACTCACCGTAGATACGGCATTGACCCTGACTCAACATTGCCTGAACGCGACCAGCCAGGCGGGGTATTTCACACCCTCAATCCTGATGGGGCACGAGATGATTGCCAGCCGTCCTGGCGTTGAAGTGCGCACCCATTTCTCGGATTGAGTGCATAGCGCCAATGCGATCGTAGAGGTTCCGATGAGCTATACAGAACAAGCCGCCTGGAAGCGTATCCAGGCTTTCCTTCCATCGATGCAGGCAACGCCCCCAGAGAAGATTACTGGGCCTGGCACCCGCATTGGTTGAGCGTTACTAAACGATCACACTTCGCGCGGGCAACCGTGCGGCAGTCATCGAGCGTTTCAAGCAACCGAACGCCATCTTCACCGCGTCGTCGATCGCCGCGTCCAGCACGCGCTCACCCGTCGCGGGCGCGGCGGTTTCTATCGCGGCCTGGCCGAACACCGCAAACATGGCGTCGAGTCGGGCCTGGTTGGCGACCCAGTACTCTCCGCTTTGGCCATTCCAGTCGGCGACCTGATAGGCATTTTGCTCTGCCATGACATCTCCTCGTTTTGATTCGTTCTTAACTAGCGAAAGACAACCGCTCCTACCATTGCGTCAAACTCGACGATCCGTGCTTCACCGCGCCTATCTACGCCAACCTCTTCGAAGGCGACGACGCAACCGGAGAAGGGAATCTGTGCTCTCAAACCAGCATCGACTGCTGGGCGAAGATACCCGCCATCGCGCCTTGCCATGATGCCGTGGTGACCGATGCCATGAGGGGGTTTGCCAGGTCGCCGGCGGCGTAGATGCCAGGCATGCTGGTTTCGCGGCGCTCGTCGACCTTGAGGGCGATGCCCAGGGGTGTATCGACCGTGTCGAGGCCCAGCGATTCATGCAGGCGTGCGGACGGCTTGTTGCGCGGATGGGCGAACAGGATGTCGACCGCGACAGAGGAGCCGGCGTCGAGCCTGACGGTGGCGTTATGGCTCTCGTCATGGTCGATTTCGGTGAGTCGGCCATCGACGACAGAGATGCCGCGGCGCGTCAGATCGGCCCGGATGTCGGGTGGAATGTCGTGACCATTGGCGAAGACCGTCAATGTGTCGGTCCAGTCGTGGTACAGCCTGACGTAGTTGTGCGACGGCGGGCCGGACCAGACGAGGCCCCAATGCCGGCCGGCAACTTCAAAGCCGTCGCAATAGGGGCAGGGCACGATGGAGGAGCCCCAGCCTTCGGCAAAGCCGGGAACTTCAGGCATCTGGTCGGCGACGCCATAGCTCAGGATCAGGCGGCGCGCCCTGAGGCTTTCGCCATCGCCAGTGAGGACGGAGAAATCGTCGATGACGCCGGAGATGCTCTCGGCCCGCGCAGTGACCAGCCTGACCGTGGGATAGCGCGCCAGCTGCTGCCGCGCCTCGGCCAGGATCTCCAGCGGTGGCTTGTGGTCGTGGCCGAGCAGGCCATGCGAGTGGTCGGCGAAGCGATTGCGCGGCAGGCCGGTGTCAAGAACGGTGACCTTGCGCCGGGCACGGCCGAGCTGCAAGGCGGCGGCAAGACCGGCAAAACTGCCGCCGATGATGATGACGTCATTCATGGTGATGGGCTCCGGGCTGTGGATGAAGGGAATCGGCTTGCACACTTAAGATACTTTGGAGTACCCTAATTCAAGAATTAGAATACTGTCAAGTACTGGAATTTTTATGAGCGAAAACAGCCAGAGCCGGCGCGGCCGGCCCGCCAACGAGGCGCTTGGCCAAACGATAGCCGACGCCGCGTGCGAACTTTTTGTGGAATTGGGTTTTCAAGCGACGACCATGGATAAGGTCGCTAAGCGGGCGAAGATATCCAAGCTAAGCATCTATCGGCACTTCGAGAACAAGGAGGCGCTGTTCAGCGCGGCCATCGCGGCCCACTGCCAGCAGTTTGCACCTCAGGCCCTCTTTGAAGGCGTCGACGGTTCGGCCGAAGATCAGCTCATGGCGGTGGGATCAACCCTGCTTCGCACGCTGTTGAGCCCGGACGTGCGCAGTGTCGAAGCCATGATCATGGCCGACAAGACCAATCAAAAGTCGTTAAGCAAGCGCCAATACGAAGCTGGCCCCGCCTATGTCATCGCCCAAATCGAGGCCCTGTTGCGTCAGTTGCACGCGAAGGCGGTTCTGAACGTGCCCGATCCTCTACGGTCAGCTCGCTTGTTTGCCGCGCTTTTCAAAGGGTCCGATCTTCTGATTATCGCGCGCTTCGATGAGGCGAGAGCCGAGGACGATAACGAAATCGAATCCTATTGCCGGTCGGCCGTCGCCATGTTCATCGCCGCGCACGGTGGCAACGACCATGCGGGTGGATAAGCATTTGATTGCTCCGGGCAGCTTGGCCTGGGCTGTCGTCCAGGCGCTTCGTCATATTGGGCTGGCGCGCGCCAATATGGTGAACAGGGCGGTGAGTTGGTTTTGATTTGAAGCTCTTTTACGTGAACCAGGAAAAAACGCCGTTTATCGCAGGTGATGAGTGGCGTTTTATTGGCTGGAGGGATGCTTTCAGCCAGAAGCGGGCATTCGTTCGTGTTGGCCAACGACGAAATGAAAGCGAGTCAGCACGCGTTGTGCGACATCCATCTATCTCCTCTACGACTGAGTCTGCGATTGGCTAGATAATGATTCGGTCATTTGTGCGTGACACACCGCCAGAATCTCATCGGCCAGCGCCGAGTCGTCAGGACAGGCGCGCGACAAGATGATCGCCCCGACCGCGCGCGCCAGCAGGTCGATCATTTTCACCCTCGCTTCACCCGGCGCCGCATCCGGCCCGGTCGGATATTTTTCGCCGAGCGTTTGCAATGTGCGCTCGATGCCTTCAGCGAATGCCGACTTCAAATCGTCCGACTGACGCGCCGCGTCACCGCACAACGCCGCCATGGTGCAACCCGTGGCGCGCCCGTCGCGATGATCCCTGGACACATACACATCGATGAAATCCTTCACGCTCAATTCTTCGGCGCTGGCAAGTGACTGCGCAAGGCTGTTAGCCGAGGCTTCGGCCATCAGGTCCGCCTTCGAACCGAAATGTTTGTAGAAGCCGCCATGGGTGAAACCGGCGGCGGCCATCAAGTCGGCCACGCCGACACCGTCAAAACCGCGCTCGCGAAACATGACTGAGGCCGTTTCGACGATGTGCTCCCGATTTAGCTGGGCCTGAGCCTTGGACACTCGCATGGGAAATACCTCGCTACCGCTGGAAATTCATCGGCTGATGATACATAGATGTTGATCATAATCAAAATCGTTGACAGTTTAGATTTCGATCATCATCCTAATCGAAAGCGACCTGACCATTTCCCCACGGGCACGGAACAAACACCCATGAGCGACCTGAATCTGTTTACCCCTTACACGCTTGGCGCGCTGACGCTGGCGAACCGCGTGGTTCTCGCGCCACTGACGCGCAATCGCGCAGGCAAAGGCTTTGTGCCGAGTGAGTTCGCGGCTGCCTATTACAGCCAGAGGGCCAGCGCGGGCTTGCTGATTTCCGAAGCCTCGCAGATCTCGCAGCAGGGGCAGGGCTATCAGGACACCCCGGGCATTTACACGCAGCCGCAGATAGAGGGATGGCGCAAGGTGACCGATGCCGTGCACGCCAAGGGCGGGAGAATTTTCCTGCAGTTGTGGCATGTGGGCCGCGTATCCCACGTGGATCTGCAACAGCACGGCGCGGCGCCGGTAGCCCCTTCCGCGCTTCGTCCTGCGACCAAGGTGTTCGTCAACAATCGTTTCGAGGACGTTTCCGAGCCGCGAGCGCTGGAGACTGACGAACTGCCGGGCATCGTCGACGATTTCCGCCAAGCGGCGGCAAACGCCATTGCGGCAGGCTTCGACGGCGTGGAAATCCATGGTGCAAACGGCTATTTGCTGGACCAGTTCATCAAGGACGGCTCCAACCTGCGTACGGATGCGTACGGCGGCTCGATCGCCAACCGTGCGCGCCTGCTGCTGGAAGTGACGGCCGCCGTGGTTGCCGAAATTGGCGCTGATCGCACGGGCATCCGCCTTTCGCCTGTCTCGCCGGCCAATGGCATATCGAGCAGTGATCCACAGGCTCAGTTCGATTACATCGTCGAGCAACTCAATGCTCTGGACATCGTTTATCTGCACGTCGTCGAAGGCGCGACCGGTGGGCCACGCGATGTGGCGCCCTTTGATTTCGATGCCTTGCGCCGGCGCTTCAAGAACACTTACATCGCCAACAACGGCTATGACCTGGACCTGGCCACGGCACGCCTTACACATGACAAGGCTGACCTGATCGCCTTTGGCCGTCCATTTATCGGCAACCCTGATCTGGTGGAGCGGCTCAAGACCGGTGCGCCACTGTCCGCCTTCGACCCCACTACGCTCTACGGCGGCGGTGCGGCGGGATACATCGACTACCCGACGCTTGCCGAATCAAGCGCTGCCGCGAACTAGGCACTGGCCGATCGAGCCTGGTTTTACTCGTGCATCAATCCCAATTCATGTCCCCGAAAAAGAGCTGACATCATGACGACTCGCCCCACCGTTCTCATCACTGGCGCTTCCACCGGCATCGGCGCGGTTTACGCCGAGCGTTTCGCCCAACGCGGGCATGCTCTGGTGTTGGTCGCCCGCGACCACTCGCGCCTGGAGACGCTCGCCGCAACGTTGCGTGGCGAACACAACGTCGCCATTGAAGTGCTTCCGGCCGACCTGACTCAACTCAGCGACCTGCACATCGTCGAAGCACGCCTGCGGGATGACGAGCGCATCGGCATCCTCGTCAACAATGCCGGCGCCGCACAGTCCGGCCACTTCATCGAGCAAAGCACCGACAGCGTTGCACAACTGGTGGCCCTCAACACCACCGCGCTGGTGCGGCTCGCCAGCGCCATCGCGCCACGCCTGGCCAAGGCAGGTGAAGGCGCGATCATCAACATCGGTTCGGTGGTGGGGCTGGCGCCGGAGTTCGGCATGTCGGTCTACGGGGCGACCAAGGCGTTTGTGCTATTCCTTTCCCAAGGCCTGAGCCTGGAGCTGTCGCCGCAGGGTGTTTATGTGCAAGCCGTACTGCCCGCCGCCACCCGCACGGAGATTTGGGATCGCGCCGGTATCGACATCAACACCTTGAGCGAAATCATGGAAGTGGGTGACCTGGTCGATGCCGCACTGGTTGGCTTCGACCGTCGCGAACCGGTAACCATTCCTCCGTTGCAAGAAGGCGAGCGCTGGGATGCCTTGCAAGCCGCGCGCCAGGGGCTTTTGTCGCAGATCAGGCAATCCGCCGTGGCGCAACGCTATTTGACTCAGGTCTGAACCCTGTCGAACAGGTCGGCCTCGCCCCGCAATCGGAGGGAATAAACATGACCCCCATGGCTACTCGCACTCACTCGGGTTCGCAGCCGTCATTTATCAATGCGGTGAACCAGTCGGTTCTGATTGGCGGGATACCTTTCGCCTATCGTGACCTGGGACCCAAGACGGAGGTCCCGCTGGTCATGTTTAACCATTGGGGGGCCGTGCTGGATAACTTTGACCCCCGCATCGTCGACGGTCTGGCAAAAAACCGGCGTGTCATCGCGACCGACTACCGCGGTATCGGTGGCTCGGGTGGCTCCGCGCCATTGACCGTCGGTGAAATGGCTGACGATGCCATCGGCCTGATTCGTGCGCTGGGTTTTGACAAGGTTGACGTGCTCGGTTTTTCACTCGGCGGCTTCGTCGCTCAAGACATCGCCCTGAAAGCTCCCGAACGAGTGCGCAGATTGATCCTCACCGGAAGCGGACCGGCCGGTGGCACAGGCATCGACAGCCTCGGTTCGGTGACCTGGCCCTTGATGATCAAAGGTTTGCTGACGCTGCGAGACCCCAAGGTCTATCTGTTCTTTACCACCACGGCCAATGGCCAACGCGCCGCGTCGGAGTATGTGCAACGTTTGAAAGAGCGCCAGGAAGATCGGGACAAAGGCCCGACACCCCGTGCGTTTCTACGGCAGTTCAAAGCCATTACCGCGTGGGGCAGGCAGGCCGCGCAAGATCTCGGTCGCCTGCGGATGCCGACCCTGATCGCCAACGGGGACAACGACATCATGGTGCCCACCGTGAACTCGATCGAGCTGGCGCAGCGAATCCCCAACGCGCAACTGATCATTTATCAGGACGCCGGGCACGGCAGCATTTTCCAGTACCACACCGATTTCGTGGCCAAGGCTGTGGCGTTCCTCGACGCCTGACGGCCTGTGCCTCTAATCGCATCAAGGTTGCCGTGGCCGCGCCCATTCTCACTTCACCGACAAGAGTATCTGCAACATGAAGGCATTTTTTATCGACCGCTACGGCAAGCAGAACGGAATGCTTGGCGAAGTGCCCGACCCGGCGGTCGGTGTGCATGACGTTCTGATCCAGGTGCATGCAACGAGCGTGAACCCGTTGGACTCAAAGATCAGAACGGGGGAGTTCAAGCTGATCCTGCCCTATACCTTTCCATTGGTGTTGGGCAATGACCTGGCCGGAGTTGTCGTTCGCACGGGGTCGGCGGTGAAACGATTCAAGCCAGGAGACGAAGTCTATGCCCGTCCTCCCGAGGCACGGATCGGTACCTTTGCCGAACTGATCGCCGTGAACGAAAGCGCGCTCGCGCTGAAACCCTCGAATCTCGATATGGCCGAAGCGGCTTCCATTCCCCTGGCCGCCTTGACGGCCTGGCAGGCGCTGGTTGAGATCGCCCAGGTGAAAAAAGGCCAGAAGGTGTTGATTCATGCCGGATCCGGCGGTGTCGGCACGCTTGCCATCCAGCTCGCCAAACACCTCGGCGCCTTCGTTGCGACCACCACCAGCACGGCGAATGTCGAATGGGTGAAAGCACTCGGGGCGGATGTGGTCATCGATTACAAACAGCAGGATTTTGCAAACGAGTTACGTGATTTCGACGTGGTGTTGAACAGCCTCGGCGCCGATGTACTGGAGAACTCGCTCAAGGTTCTCAAGGCTGGCGGACAGCTCATTTCCCTTTCGGGGCCGCCGACCGCGAAATTTGCCCAAGAGCAAGGCTTGTCCTGGGTGCTGGGGCAAGTCATGCGCCTGCTGAGCAGCGGTATTCGCAGAAAAGCCCGCAAGCACGGGGTGAACTATACCTTTTTGTTTATGCGCGCCGACGGGGTGCAACTGCAGAAAATCACCTCGCTTATCGAGGCTGGCGTCATCAAACCGGTCATCGATCGTTCCTTCCCTTTTGAATCGATTGCAGAGGCGTTGCGGTACGTCGAGCAGGGCAGGTCAAAAGGCAAAGTCACCGTCACAATCAAATAGCGCACTGCAAAACATGTCGGTAGATAACCTAGACGCCACCCAGTATCAGGCTCCCGCGCCTGAACCAGAGCCGCCCAACATGCCCACACAGGAGCCGTTGCCACCGAAAGTCGTGCCTGCAGAAAAGCCGACGATCATCTGGCGCAGTTTGCTGCTTGAGCAGTAACGAGAAATGCTTCATTGCAATTGAAAGGATGCTTGCTGCGTCACCGGCTCCCAGCGAATGGCAAGTTCGCCGAAAACCGCCATTCACGAAAGGGCCATCGGACGACCAGAACCCCCGCGCACCAAGCCCCGCCAACCCCCGAACTATAATTAACAAGCACCCCATCTGCCCGGCGAGTACCGCTGCGCCCAGCTGTTACCCAGCAAGCTCACCCGCCCGGCAGAGGGCAGTCCAACCAATGGGACGGGACGCCCAACTGATGACACGAGAGGGACCCGCCATGAAACTTCATTCCTTCCAGCATTACTCCCATGGCCTGGAAATGGCCGTTCACGATGCATGGGTCACCACCAAGGTGAGGTCGGCCCTGACCTTTGCCGAATCGACCCGTGGTTTGCCTATCCATGTCAAAACCCATGCAGGCATGGTGACCTTGAGCGGTCGGCTCAACACGCATAAACAGTGTGAGCAGGCTGTCAGCCTGACCCGTGGGGTACACGGCGTCGCCGGCATCGATGCCAGCGACTTGCAGACCCATATGTTCACGCCGGGAAGCCTGCCCGAAGCGCCCAACGCCGAAGAGAGCCGCGAATACCCTTCGCCGTCGGCGACGAAAAAGGACGACCAGTAGCGAGGGCGAGCGCCTGTAAAAATGCCACATGCTGTTTCTGTAACGCTGAACGCCTCCTTGTGTGGAGGCGTTTTTTTGCCCCCTTGAAAGGGCGTGGCGCAATGGGTGTTGGCTGATAGGGCATGCAGGTGTGTGGGGGGCGTTTGCGGGGTGCAAGCATGGACATAAACAGCGACGGTTTTGCGGTTGTTCCTTTGCGGCTGCAAACCTAGTCTCTCCCTGTCGCTGCAAAATCAGCGATCGGGCCTGAGAACCCGATGCGATGCAGGCGCACAATATGGAGCTTCAACCATGTACGCCCGTAATTCGTCTGGATATTGCTGCTTTTCGTCTCGCCTACCTCTACTCAAAAACGCTTGCTGCCTGACAGTCGCACGAGGTGCCCTATGAGCACCCATGCCTCCGTCAAAACCCTGGGCTTTGTCACCTTCGGCAGTTGCGAAGATCCTGAACAAACCCTGTTCCGCGTCAACGCCGATGTGCCCTTGCAGCAAGCCCTGGAACAGGCCTCGACCTTGCTGTACTACGCTAAAAAGCTTGCGCTGGACGCTGCCATGGAAGAGCAAGGCGAGCGTTATGCCTGGGCTTCACATTTCTTGGCGGAGATGGGGAAGGCGGTGATTGATGATGTATGTTTGGGGTTGGGGGAAGGGGAGAGTCGGTGAGGTAATTTTGATTTAAGACGTCTATGACGTGAACCACCGTAAACGCCGCTTATCGCTGTGATCAGCGGCGTTCCCGCCAACAGCCCTAGTCAGGTCGTTTAATCGCCGAAGGCAAAATCTGCGGGATCGAAGCGCCCGGTGGTGTCCATCCCAATATTTCGCAGGCGCACTGTTTCCAGGTGCGACGCGTAGATAGGCTCCGAAAAATAGCTCATCAGGATGGAGCGACGGCATGCGCCGTTCGGGTTCTGCCGGGATGCACCAAATCGACATCAAACACCAGGATGTCCCCCGCGGAGCCTGAAAGCTGCACCGACCGGGACTCGTTATTGAAGTCGAATGGCGGCTCGTCCTGCTCGGGGTGATTGCTGCCAGGGACGATACGGGTCGCGCCGTTTTCCGGGCCATAGTCGTCGAAAAAAGCCAGGGCGTTGGCGATATCGCCTGGCCGCCGGGCCGACAAGTCGCGGTGCAACCGCTGCTGACCGCCGCCGGCAAGCGGCTCGCGACCCTCCACCTGCGACAGAAAGAAACGTTCCGCAATCAACTCGTCCACCACCGCCAGCACCTGGGGCAAGCGACACTCCGCCTGAACCTTCGCATCCGCCTCCAGCAGCGAATGACGCCAGTCCACCCCCGCGACACCGGCCATTGCGCCGACGGCTTCACCCCCGCATCGAACATCGCACGAAGCTCTGTCAGCCACTCGGCGGGAATGGCTCGACGAAGCAGTACATAGCCATCTCGATGAAGGTGCTCGTGGTCAATCATGGTTGGCTCAATTCCCTTGGGCGCAGAGTTGGAACGCTAGTGTTTAAATCAAGGTAGACAAAAATAGAGCTGTGTCCGTCCCCCTTCAATAGTGCTCTAGTAAAAAATCCCCACTTGCAAGACGTCCATGGCCACGACTGTTTTTCAAAAGATAATAAATATTTCTAATTTCCCCCACAGGACTCCCGATGTCGGTCTCTCCCTTTATCTGGAGACTGCCCCCCTCATTGACGCTCAGGATCATCCGATAGAGATCAAAACCACCACTCTTGTAAATATAACGCTCGTCAATGGCCTTTTTTAGTTGAGGCTTGTTAAGCCATATGTAGTCAATGTTGAATTGCTTAAAGTCAACAACGCTCAGGCAACCTGATTTCTTTAAGTTTTTAAATTCATTTTCATATATGTGTCGATCAAAACTCGCCATTTCACCTTCCCACCACGGCTCGAAATCTCCACGTTCAAAACTTTGTGGTTCGGCCATGATGACAGGTGATACGTAACAAAGAACCAAAACCGCCTTGTCATCACCCGTCAGGAAATCCAACTCTTGCTCATTGATATAAAATACGGCCTCTCCATTTATCAAGAAGGTGGATTTTACTTGAATATGATGTTGCTGTTCTTCCTTGCCTAAGAAATGACAGGCGGCTTTGTTTGTGGCGAGTATGTCTATTCCAATGTCTGGGTTGAATTTATGCGCCTCGAAGCCATGTAGAAATAGCTCGCTTATTATTTTGTGCTCCGCTCCGTTTCCAAGATAAAAATTCTCAAAGTCATTTTTAGTTATTGGCATATCGTCACCAGAAAAGTAATAAGCTATTGCTTGGTTCGATAAAATAACATGCGGCGGCTTCTAGGTAGAATCGATATTTGCATTTCCAGAAACTGGCTCTTCCATACTGGCAAGACACTGACTGTTCATGCGATCGCGTGTTTCGCTTGCTCATTTAGAGTCGGTAGCAGTCGGACTAAGGCAATCCATTAACCGACCTCAAGTTTCTAACCTGGATCTACTGATTTCCCCCCACCACCATCAACCCTAAATTCTCCACCGCCGCCCCAGCCGCTCCCTTACCTAAATTGTCGAACACCGCCGCCAACAACACTTGCCCCTCACCCTCAAACACCATCAAGCGCATCTCGTCCGTTTCATTCAGCACCTGCGGATCCAGCCCGTTGAGCGCCTGCGCCTGCTGCATCGACAGCACCTGCACACACCTACTATCAGCGTAATGCTGCTCCAGGCAGGCATGGATCTGCGCCGTATCCACCCCCGGTGCGAGCAGGCGCAGTTGCAGCGGAATGGTCAGCACAATGCCCTGGCGAAAGGCACCGTAGGCCGGGACGAACAGCGGCCGTTCGCTCAGGCCACTGTGTTGCTGGATCTCCGGCACATGCTTGTGGGCCAGGCCCAGGCCGTAGATCTGGAAAGGAGCGGCTTTGGACGCATTCGGCCCTTCATGGGCTTCGACCGCGGCGCGGCCGCCGCCGGAGTAGCCGGAGATCGCGTTGATGCTGATCGGGTAGTCCTTCGGCAGCAGTCCGGCTTGCAGCAAGGGGCGCAGCAGGCCGATGGCGCCGGTGGGGTAGCAGCCGGGGTTGCTTACGCGCTTGGAGATGGCGATGCGCTGTGCCTGTTGCGGGTGCATTTGCCCGAAGCCGTAGGTCCAGTGGGGGTGGGTACGGTGCGCGGAGCTGGCGTCGATCACCCGCACCGCCGGGTTGCGAATGCTGGCGACGGCGTCGCGGGCGGCATCGTCGGGCAGGCAGAGCAGGGCGATGTCGCAGGCGTTGATGGCTTCGGCGCGACGTTGCGGGTCTTTGCGCTGGTCGGCGGCGAGGGTCAGCAGGTGCAGATCGCTGCGATCGCGCAGGCGCTGGTGGATCTGCAACCCGGTGGTGCCCTGGTCGCCGTCGATAAATACGAGGGGTGTGCTCATGCTGTGTGCTCGCAAGCGGGAATAGATTGGGTAAATCTTCCGGCTGAAGTTGAAATAGAGAAAGTTGAATTTAATAACGCTAAGCTTCAGTTTTTCTGAATCTGGAGCAGGCCATGCGTGAGATCAGCCTCGACCGGTTGCGCACCCTGGTGGCGATTGTCGACCTGGGGTCCTTTGCCGAAGCGGCCCGCGCGCTGAACCTGGCGCCGCCTACAGTCAGTCTGCATATCGCCGACCTGGAGGCGCGGGTCGGTGGCTCGCTGTTGTCGCGCACCCGCGGTCGGGTGCAGCCGTCGGCCATTGGCGAAACCCTGGTGGAACGGGCGCGGCGCTTGTTGGCCGATGCCGAACAGGCGCTGGAGGATGTGCAGCGCCAGGTGCTGGGCCTGGCCGGGCGGGTGCGCCTCGGGGCATCCACCGGCGCCATTGCCCAATTGCTGCCCCAGGCCCTGGAAACCCTTGGCCAACGCCATCCGGGCATCGACCTGCAGGTGGCGGTGCTGACCTCCCAGGAGAGTTTGAAGAAGCTCGCCGAAGGTTCGCTGGATATCGGCCTGGTGGCCCTGCCGCAAACCCCGGTCAAGGGCTTGCGTATCGAGCCCTGGCGCAAGGACCCGGTCATGGCTTTCCTGCCGGCCCGCTGGCAATGCCCCGATTCGGTGACGCCGCAATGGCTGGCCGCCCAACCGCTGATCCTCAACGACCACAGCACCCGGTTGTCGCGCCTGACTTCGGAGTGGTTCGCCCTGGGCGGCCAGCAACCCACGGCGCGCATCCAGCTCAACTACAACGACGCGGTCAAGAGCCTGGTGGCTACCGGTTACGGCGCCACCTTGCTGCCCCACGAGGCCGCCACGCCGCTGCCCGACACCCGGATCGCCATGCGTCCGTTGCAGCCGCCGCTGTGGCGCCAGTTGGGCATTGCCCATCGGGACGGCGAGGTGGAACGCTCGACCCAGCATGTGCTGGAGGTGCTGTGGGGGCTGAGCGCCGATTGATAACGGAGCGCCTTAGCCCAGCAGGTGCCTGGAAATGTGCTTGGAGATTTCGACCATCGAAGTCTTGCCAGTGAACTCGAACTTCACCTTGCCCAGCGAGGAGAAGTAGATCTCCAGCTCGGAGTCCAGGTCGAAGGTGCCGGAGGTTTCCACCGAGTAAGCGACGATGTTTTTGTAGGGCAGGGAGGTGAAGTCCTTTTTGCTGCCGGTGATGCCCTGAACGTTGACCGCGATAATGCGCTTGTTGGTAAACACCACGCCGTCGCGCATGGCCTTATAGGCGTCGATCACCTGCTCGCCTTCCAGCAACAGGTCGCTGACCCGCTCGGCGTATTCGTCGTTTTGCTTGAGCTTGAAGAAGCCTTTGTTGTTGAAGTCGATCATGGGTGAATCCTCATTCTTTAAGTGAGCTTCCAGGATTTTTGCGAGTGGCTAAGGTTTATCGGACCTGGCTCAGGTGCCGCCAGCACCAATGTCCTTTTTCAGAGAAGTGAATGTCTACTCTTGGGACTGTCACGTGCCAGATCAAGTACGTGAGCACTGTCAGGATAAACAGTCGGCACCCGATGTAGAGCGGCTGACATTTATTTACATTCAAGGATATGAATTTCTTTTCTCCATTTGGCGGAACGGTTGTACGCATGTTAATCATGGTCTTTGTTGTGAGTTCGCGGTTTGAGTATTGGGGCAGCGCTATACCAAGAGTGTGCTGATAACAGATAGCTGCTCTGGATATATCTTTGGTTCCTTTCAGATTGTTCCGATTGATTTCTCTCCCGAATAAATAATTTATGAAGAGGTTGTTTGAACACGATTTTTCATAAGTAAAAGGAGGCTTGTATGGGACGGAAAATGATTGGGCTTGGAGCGCAGACATCGACCGGCGGACGTGTGCTGGAAGGTAACGTGGGTATTGATATCGATAGCTCAGTCAGTACGGCATCAGTAGGACATATCGCCAGTTGTCCTGCTTGTAGTAAAGGTAAGGGCCCCATAGTAGCCGTAGGACCAAGAACGATTACCTTGCCTGCTGGGTTGGTCGCTTTAGAAGGTGATTATGTTGCCTGTGGCTGCCCACCTCTTGCCAATACCTTAATTTCTGCACAGTCCTCTGTATATGGTGGGGCTGAGCATAATAGCGCAGGCTTTATGGCAATTCCCGGGGAGCTGAAAAAGCCGAGGTTGATCAGAAGTATTTCTTTTTCATACGGAAATGAGCGTGTACCACTTGGTGAGGTGTCGCGATTTTATGTTGACTTGAATATTCATGTGGAGACTTTGGGGTATGCGGTAGGCGAGAGAGTTACCGTGGATTTAAGCGGTGATACAGAGCGAACCTTGTCAGCAGTAGTTGGAGAAGATGGTATCGCTGTTATCTCTGAGGCTTTCGCCCGTGACCGAATTGACATGGAAGGGGAAATTTAATGACCAGGATAGTTGTGAGTTCGGGTGAGGTGTCCTCTGTGGTTACGATCAAAAGGCCACGTTTCAGTGACTTATGGGCCGCCTATGCTGAGGTGGGGTATAGAGAGGCAGGGGCTGTATATGAGCTCGTTGGAGGTGAGGCTGCTGCATTGAGAAGGCAAAATCCTATTGATTATGCAAATGCTTGTGCTCTTAGAATGAGCAGGGCTTTCAATAATGGAGGTTACAGGATTCCGCGGGGTACGATCATTAAGAATAAAAGCATTTATAGGGTGTGTGGGGACGATGGGATGCCCTACATTTTACGGGTCAATGACATGATCGATTTCCTTGAGTTCAACTGGGGGGAGCCGGATCTGGTTATGGCTCCTGGTGAGGATGAGGATATATCCGCAAAGAAGGGATTGATCATTGTCAAGGTTTCTGGTTGGAATGATGCCAGAGGCCATGTCGTTCTTTGGAATGGGGAAGAGACGAGCGACGGTTCTGATTATCAACGTCTGGATAGTCATGCCTATGAGAACTCCACGGCATTACTGGTGAAGACCAACTATTGGGAACTAAAAGGATGAAACGGATTTTAGCGGTATGGCTTTTGACTGTCGGAGATATGGGAAGTGCTGCTTATGCTGAGGTTGATCTCGCAGCGGCTCGGCAGTCGTTGAAAAACTATGGTCTTGGCTATTGCATCGTCAATCAGTTTAAAGATGAGTCCGATGTGAAGAGCGATATCGAGTCGGCCATTGGCGCCTATTCCTTCATGGGGAGTGGTATGCACAATATTCTTCAGAATGAAGATACCCTGGAGACGCTGCATAACCCGTATGACGCAACGAAGGATTTTGTGTTCTCTCTGTATGAAAAGACTCAATCCAGTAGCAAACATGCCGATAAGAAAGTCGTGTTCTATGCCTGCCTCGATATCTATAACTCCAAGGCGTTCGACGATTTTATCAAGACGCAGGACCAGTACATTTCCAAGTGAAGGGGATCATCACTGATCCAGATCTCTCAGACTGAGCGCGATATCCCATATCGCGCTAGCCACCCAGCCTTAAAACAACTTCCAGCTATAACTCAGCAACAACCGGTTCTCATTGATATCGGTCCGATAATTCGAGCGCGCCAGCACATTGCGCACCTTGATCCCCAACCCGCCCAACGGCCCGGACTGGATCACGTAACCGATATCCAGGTCGCGCTCCCAGTCCTTGCCTTCATAACCCTTGCCGGTATCGACGTTGTCGCCGCGGATGTAGCGCACGGTGCTGGTCAGGCCGGGCAGGCCGCGGGCGGCGAAGTCGTAGTCGTAGCGCAGTTGCCAGGAGCGTTCGTCGGTGTAGGCGAACTCGTAGGTGGGCACTTCGTTGCCCAGCGGGGTGATGTTGGCGAAGACCCGGGGAAAGGCACTGTCGCCGAACATGCCCTGGTAGCCGACGTAAAAGGTGTGGCCACCGCGTTTGGCCGACAGCAGGGAGAAGAAGGCCTGGTTGTCGATGGCGCCGAGCAGCTGTTTGCCGTCCTCTTCACTGTCGTAGTAGCCGAGGTTGGCGCCGAGTATCCAGTTGCCCAGCGGCTGGCTGTGTTTCAGGCCGAGGAAGCGCTGGTGGTAGATGTCTTCCAGCTGGCCGTACCAGGCGCTGACGCTGCTGCGTTTGTCGTTGAAGGCGTAGTCGGCGCCGGCGTAGTTGAAGGCGTCGCTGCTGACGGCGCGTTTCGGTACGTGGCCGAGCATGGCTTGCAGTTTGCCGTCGCCGGATTCGTTGCGCAGGCTGGTGGAGCGCAGGCGGCCGCCTTGCAGGGTCAGGCCGTCGATGTCGTTGGAGACGATGCTCGCGCCCTGGTAGGACGGCGGCAACAGGCGGATATCGCTGAAGCTGAGTACCGGCAGGTTGGGTTGCAGTTCACCGATGCGCAGTTCGCTTTTCGCCAGCCGCAGTTTCAGCGCCAGGCCGAGGCGGCTGTAGTTGTCGGCGGCTTCGCCATCGTCCTGCACCGGCAGCAGGCCGCTGTTGACCCGTCCCTTGCCGCTGTCGAGCTTGAGCCCCAGGGTGCCGATGGCATCCAGGCCCACACCGAGGGTGCCGGGGGTGTAGCCGGACTTGAAGTTGAGGATAAAACCCTGGGCCCATTCCTGGGCCATGGACTGCTCGGTGCCGCGGATATCCGAATAGTCGCGGCTGAAGAAGTAGTTGCGGGCCTGGAGGGTGGCGGTGGCGTCCTTGATAAAACCGCCTTCTGCGGCCAGCAGCGGCTGGGGCGCGCTCAGGCACACCGCGCTGGCGCCCAGCACGGCGAGGGTCTTTGCAGGTTTCATTGCTTTTACTCTTATTGTTATGGAAAGCAGTTCACTGCCCGGCAGGCTAGGGGCGGGTGTGGGG